>CAYLTB010000108.1:0-10747 GCA_964386675.1 uncultured Verrucomicrobiota bacterium | reverse complement strand
TTTCTCCACCCGAAACTCGTGGCCCTGCGCCGGAAGTACGAACTCGACCGCGTGGTGGCGGGCGCCTCGTCGGAATTTGAGCAGATGGTCCGACTGCGGCAGTGGACGTATCGTCGGATCAAGTACGATCCTCCCAACGACGTTTATCCGGCCTGGGACGCCAACGAAATTCTGGAGCGAGGCGCCGGCTTTTGCGTTCAATTCGCCATCGCGCAGATGCAGGTGCTGCAGAGCATGGGATTCACGGCGCGCTTCGTGTTCGGCTACAACCCCGGACCGGAATCCGGCCACGAAGTCACGGAGGTCTGGTCGAACCAATACGACAAGTGGGTCCTGATGGACGGGCATTTTCACCATGTGGACCCGGAGACACACGTCCCCCTCGGCATGATGGAAATTCACGAGCGTCTCGTTCGCGCGTATTACGGCAGCGACCGCATGATCACGGCGGAGAATCGTCCGAAAGACCAGAGCGGCGACTTCATCTGGACGGTCCGGGGCGATCAGATCGAGCCGGATCCGGCCACGCGGCAGAGCTGCGACCTCAACCCTTCCATCTCGCCGCGCTGGAACCGTTGGGCGGTCATCCGCATGATGCCGCGCAACGACTTCCTATCCCGGCCGCGTCCCTGCCCCTCCTTTCAGGGCTTCGGCTGGGAATGGAGCGACTATATTGTGTGGCGCCAGCCGCAGACGCCCCCGTCGTACAATGCCCGCTACCGATTCTGGACGGACCGGCGCGCGGACTGGGATTGGACGCTCAACCGCGTCCGGTTCGACGCCGCCCCCGGCGAGACGCCCGGCGAGGTGGTCTTCCAACTCGGCGCACAGGCCCCGGGATTCGAGACCTTCGAGGCGCGCGTCAATGACGGCGATTGGCGCCCGAAGCCTTCGCGGTTCGTGCAGCCGCTTTCGCCGGGACGGAACCGGATCGAGCTGCGGGTCCGGAACGTTCTGGGGGTCTCCGGGGCGCCGAGCTACGTCCAACTGGACTACACCCCGGCCGCGCCGAACGCCGGGCCGAATCCCGACACGTCCGACAGAGCCCCCGGATCGTGATGTGGTGCGCGCGGGCTGAAAAACCTGCGGGGACCAGGCGCCCCAGCCCTTGCGCGCATCCCGCCACGTCGTAGACCCGCTGGCAGCCGTCACAGTGAAAATGGTGATGGTGCGCCAAGTCGCGGCGCTCGTACCGTCCGGCTTTACCCGGGATTTCCACCGGAATCAGCCATCCGCTGGTGACCCATCGCGCGACGGCCCGATACGCCGTGGCGATTCCGAGCGCCGCGCCCGACTGTCCGGCGCGCGCACAGGCCTCCTGCGGGGTCAGCGGCCCCTCCGCGGCTTCAAACACTGCCCGCAGTGCCGCCCGCTGACGGGTCCGGCGCGACGCCGCGCTTTTATTATTGATTTTCATTTCTCATTTAGTATGCTGGCCCCATGAAAACGATACGACGATACCTTTCCTGCCTGCGGCCGCGCAAGTGCGCCGCGTCAGCGTTTCGAATCACGGCGTGGGCCGTGGCCGCCGGTCTTTTCGCCTCGGCGTCCGCGGCTGCGGCGCCGCTGCACGTCGTGACGACGATCTTTCCGCTGACCGATTGGGCGCGCGTCGTCGGCGGCGATCGCGTCGAGGTCCATCAACTGCTCCCGCCCGGCGTCGAGGCCCATGGATTTGCACCCCGCCCTTCCGATCTGGCCCGGATCGATCGGGCCGACTTGTTCATCTATCTCGGCCCCGACATGGAGCCGTGGGCGGAACGGTTGCTGCGGGGTCTTCCCCAAGCCCGCCGACGCGATCTGGAGGCGGCGAAAGGCCTGATCCGCATCGCCGAGGCGGAACCTCACGATGATCACCACGCCGAGGGCGAAGAGCAAGGCCACCGCGCGTGCATGGACCCGCATGTCTGGCTGGATCCCGTGCTGGCGCGCCAGATCGTCGCCGCCATCGCCGAGGCGATGGCGGCGGCCGATCCGGACGGCGCCGAGTGGTACCGGGGCAACGCCGCCGCCTACGATGCCCAGCTGGCAGCGCTGCACGAGCGCATCGAGACCACACTGCGGACGGCGCGTCATCGGACGCTGCTCTATGGGGGCCACTTCGCCTTCGGCTATTTCGCGCGGCGGTACGGCCTGGAGCACCGGTCCCCGTACCGCGGCTTTGCGCCGAATGCGGCGCCGACGGCCCGCGCGATCGCCGAAATGATTCGCGCGATGCAGGAGACGGGACTGCGGGTCATCTTTCACGAGGAGCTGATTGAACCTCACGTCGCGCGGATCATCGCGGAGCAGACCGGCGCGCAACTGGTGCCGCTGCACGGCGCGCACAACCTGAGCCGCGCGGAGGCCGAACGCGGTAACGTCACGTACCTCTCGATCATGGAACAGAACCTCGAACGGCTGAAAGCGGGTCTCGACGCGAAATGAATCCGATCGCGGTGGAGCGGTTGGTGGCCGGATACGGAGCGGAACCGGCGCTGCGCGAGGTCACGTGGACGGCGGCGGCTGGCGAGTTCTGGGCCATTGTCGGCCCCAACGGATCCGGCAAATCCACGCTGTTGAAAGCCGCACTCGGGCTGCTGCCGCCGCGGGAGGGCGAGGCCCGTCTTTTCGGTTCAACGCCGGCGCGGTTCCGGGACTGGCAGCGGATCGGTTACCTGCCCCAGTTTGCCGGCTCGCCGTTCCCGGATTTTCCGGCCACGGTCCGGGAGGTCGTTGCGCTGGGCCGACTGGCGGGAAAGCGCTTTCCTCGCTGGCGCGGGCGGTCCGACGCCATGGCCGTGGAAGACGCGCTGGAGGAGTTCGGCATCCGACCGCTCGCAGACCGCCCCATCGGCGAACTATCCGGCGGCCAGCAGCAGCGCGCCCTGCTGGCGCGCGCGATGGTCAATCGTCCCGACCTGCTGGTGCTGGACGAACCCCATGCGGCGCTGGATCCCGAAAGCCGGGAGTCGTTCTTCCGTCTGCTGATGCGCCGGCACCGGGACGCGGGCGCCACCGTAGTGCTCGTGACACACGACAGTGCCACCGCGGGCGGCTACGCGAGCCATTTGCTCTACCTGGACCGGTCCGTGGTCTTTGCGGGCACGTTCCATGAGTTCTGCCGATCCTCCGAGATGTCCGAGCGCTTCGGCGCGTTCGCGCAGCACACCATTTGTCATCAACACGACCGCGCCGAGCCCCCGCATGAATGAATTCCTGCAGTTAATGCGTTTCGGGTTCCTTCAGCGCGCGCTGCTGTCGGGGCTGTTCATAGCTATTGCCTGCGGCCTGCTGGGCGTTTTTTTGGTGCTTCGAAAACAAGCGATGATGGGCGACGGCTTGGCGCACTGTTCGTTCGGCGCGGTGGGACTGGCCCTATGGATGGGGTGGGCCCCGCTGGCCGTGGCCTTGCCGGTCGCGTCGCTGGCCTCGCTGTTCGTTTTCCTGCTGCCGGAGCGGTCGGGCGCGTTCGCCGACGCGGCGATCGGCATGGTGTCGGCCACCGGCGTCGCCGTCGGCGTGTTGCTGGCGAGCCTGGGCGGCGGGTTCAACGTGGATTTGTTCAGCTTCCTTTTCGGCGACCTCCTGGCCGTCGGCCCGACCGAATCCCTATTTGCGCTGGCGCTGGCGGGCGCCCTCGTCGTTGCCGTGACCGTCGCCTACCCTGAATTGTTCGCGATCAGTTACGACGAGACCGCGGCGCGCGTCGCCGGCATCCGCCCTGCCCGCTGGCGCCGCCTGATGGCGATGCTCACCGCGATAGTCGTCGTGCTGGGCATTCGGGTCGTCGGCACACTACTCGTGTCTAGCCTGCTGATTTTCCCCGCCGCGACGGCGCTGAACCTGCGGCGTAGTTTCCGCGGTGTACTCGTGCTCGCGCCGATTATCGGCGCCCTGGCGGTCCTCGGCGGCATTATCCTGACGATGACCACCGACGCCCCGGCCGGGGCCTCGGCGGTTCTGCTCAATGGGCTTTTGTTCGCGGGTTCCGGGTGGGCGCGGCGCCTCCGCCGCCGCTGACCGCCGCCGGGGCCGCGCGCGTATGCGCTTGGCCCGGCGACGAGTTCCCCGCATAATGCCGCCATGACCGAAACGCTGGCCAGCTGCCGCCTGAGGCCCGACAACTGGCTGGATCCTCTTCCGTTGCAGGCGGCCTTTCCGAGACCCGAGGCTCCGATTGAGGCGGACATCGGCTGCGGGAAGGGCCGATTCCTGCTGGAACGTGCGCGCCGCTTTCCGGAGGTCAATTTTCTGGGCATCGAGCGGCTGCTGGGCCGGCTGCGAAAACTCGACCGCAAGGTGGTGCGCGCCGGATTGACGAATGTGCGCCTGCTGCGCATGGAAGCCTATTACGCCACACGATATCTGATCCCCGACGGGGCCATTTCCGCGTATTATCTTTTTTTTCCGGATCCCTGGCCCAAGGCCCGGCATCATGATCATCGGCTCATCGGCGCCGCCTTCCGGGACGCGCTGGCCCGGACATTGCGTCCCGGCGGCGCCGTGCATGTGGCGACCGACCATCTTCCCTATTTTGAAGAAATTATTGGGGCTTTTCGGGAGGACCGCCGGTTTGAAGCGATTCCGGCGTTCGAGCCCACCGATGCGGAGCGCACGGATTTCGAGTTGAGGTATCTGGGGCACAAGCCGATCGGCCGCTGTTCCTTTCGACGCATTTTTTCCTTTTGACGCGCGACCGGACCTGGTCTAGTGTCCCGATGTAAGAGCATTGACACGGGAGTCGCGACCATGGCTGACGAAAACAAACCGCTCCAGCAACCGGGCACGCCCGGCCCCAAACCGCCGGCGAAAACCGATACATCCCGCATTGATCTGGCTGATGCCGAAGCGCCGCCGCCGAAGGTCGCACCGCACGAGACGCTGAATATCAAGGATGTCGTCAAAGGCGTTGCCGTTCCGCCCAAGGCCACCCCGGTGAAGCCCGTGACCACGGTGGCCAAGGCCATACCGACGTCCAGTCCCAAGTCCTCCACCTCGCGCATTAGTCTGGACTCGGCGCTGACGGAGACCAGTTCGGTCGAGGAGGCGGCGAAAGACGCCACCGTACGCGTGGATCTGACGGCCATTCAGGCTCGGGAAGCGGCGGGTTCCGGAGTCGTGACCGATGCCCAGAAGAACCGCACCGCCCGGATCCGCATCGAGGAACCGCCCGCCGAAGCCGGCGACACGGCGCACATTGCGCTGGGGTCCGACACGACCCACATCACGCTGGGCCGCGAACCGGGCGCATCACCGGCGGATACCGACCACATCGCAACCGGCGAGCGCGCCGACGAAACGACGCACATCCGCTTGCCCGGCGCGGCGCCCGAACCTCCGCCCAAGACGATCCGCATTGCGCGCCCCGCAACGTTGCCGAAGACCGTCGCGCTGCCGCGCCCGGACGCCGCTCCGCCCGCCGCGGCGACGACGCCTCCCAAAACCGTGGTGCTCAAGCGACCGGGTGAGGGCGAGGAGACCGAGAAGGGTTCGACTTCCCGAATCGCGGTCCCGGAAGGCATTGTGCAGGCCGGCCCGGCAACCCAGCGTAAGACGATTCGGATCAAACGCCCGGATTCGCCGACGGCTGGCGGAAAGACGCTGGTCATCGCCCGCCCGGCGCGGCCGACGTCTGTTACCCTGCCGGCCTCAGCGCAGGAACAAGTCGAAGACGTTGTTCGCGAACTTCAGCAAGACGATATGCCCGGCGCCGCCTTTGCCATCCTTGCGATCGCGGCGACGCTGGTTGCCGCGGCCTTGGTGTATGTATTGGCGGCGCAGACCTTCGCGCCCAATCTGCCGATGCCCGGCCGACTGCTTTGAGTTCCCCGCCGGCCGGTAGCGGCTCGCCCGTCCGCCGCGTCAGCCGCCGGACGACTCCGCCAAGAGAAGCGCCTTGACGTAGAGGTCGACCGGATTGACCGGCTTCGACACGCGTTCCAAGCCCGGCTTCTGGGACGGCCGGTAATACTCCGCCGCCGTGACCACGATTACGGGACCAGGGGCGCCCGTGGACAGGGCCTGGATCCGTTCCAGGTAGTCATCGCCCGTTCCCGTATCCAGCACGACCAGCCGAAACGCATTCTCCCGAAGCAGATGCAGTGCGGCCCCCATCTCGCCGACCCGAATCGGACGGAAGCTGGGCCGGTCCAGAATCCGTCCCAGCGACTCCCGCAGAACGTCGTCCTCGGACATGACCAGCACCGTGGCCACGCGGAAAGACCGGGAAGGAACGGACGACTCTGGAGCGAACAATCTCGACAGGCGCTCGCCACACAGCTCAAACGCGCGTAATAGCGAAGGCGAAACGTTCTCCGGGTGGCCGTAGAATTCCTCGAACAGCGAATCCATGGCGTCCGCGAAGAGCACAATGAAACTCCCTTCCGGCTGGCTTCGACGCTGGCTCAGTTGAGGTCTCACCAGTTCTCGAAACCGGTACAGGGCTTCGCGAAAACCGTCGGTAGTGCGAGACGAAAGCACGGCCTTCATCTGCACGCCCACTTGCTCCACCCAATCGGCATCCGCAGACGGGGCGGCCGGAGCCGGAATCTCGGCCGGAGCGGGGGCGGCTGCCGGCAACGGCGCGGCTTGCAAGAGCGCGACCACTTCCTCGACGACCGCATTGGGCGTGGTCTCCCGCTTGATCAGGTAGCGGGTCGGCCGCGCCTCCCACGCCTCGCGCATGACGCTGTCCGAGCACACGTTCGTCAAGACCAGCACCGGCAGGGTCGCCAAGGTCGGCGTGTTCCGAATGTGCTTCAGCACCTCGATCCCGTTCAACTTCGGCATATTCAGGTCAAGGATCACGAGGTCGGGCCTGACCGAAGAGAGGCGGCGCAAGGCTTCGGCACCGTCCGTTACCGCATCGACGTCCAGACCCGCCCGCTTCAATTTCGCCACGTACACGGCCACAATGAACGGGTCGTCGTCCACCAGCAATACGCAGCGATTCTGGGCTCCAGCGGTGCTCATGGTATGGCCTCCGTACGGACAAAACGGACCAGGGCGGAACGGGCCTCCCGGTACACGGGTTCTGCCGTTTGCAGCGCCGCGGCGGCGCCGGGTTGATCCGGCGCCTGTTCAACGGCCCGTAACGACAGCATCAAGCGGGGCAAACCGCAAGTCGCCGCGCTGCCGGCTGCGCGATGCGCCAGCCGCCGCAGGACATCTAGATCGCCGCGCTGCAGCGCCTCCTGCATTTCCCGGAACGCGGCGTCCGTCAGTGAAAAAAACATCGACACCAACTCCCGCGCCTCCGTTCGGCTGCCCGAGGCCGCCTCCGTGAGAATGCGTTCATCGAAGACGACCGAGGCTGCTATCGCCGCCGGCGTTATGGTTTCGGGTTGCATGGCCTCACGACCGTCCGGCGCTGGGTCCCCGCGGGTCGGAGCGCGACCCAACGGCCTTGATGGACGCGGTGCCCCGGGCTTTCAAGAAGCCGACCAACGATTGCCCGCGCAAGTCATCGGGACCGTGACTCAACAACGACGGGTCCGGGGTGACGTTCTTGAGCTGCTCGGGGAGGTGTTCCAATCGCACGGTTTTTTCAGCCGCGTTTTTGCAGACCTGGGCGATAACCTCCTCCATTTCACGTCCATTCCCCGGCCATGTGTGCCCGGCAATGATCGCCAGGACGGTCGGTTCAAAACGGACCGAAACGCCGGCGATCCTGCGGGCCAGCTCCAACGCCAAGGGAACCCGGTCTTCTCTCCGCTCCCGGAACGGTGGCAGCACGATATTCAGTATGCTCAATCGCTGGTACAGCGCCGGCAGAAAGGTTCCGTCCGCCACCCGATGGGCCAAGTTCGTGGATGTAGCCGCGAGGAGACGGGCGGCAGCCGGAGTCTTTCGGGAATCGCGCGCCGAAACGCTCGACAGGATATCGGCGAGCGCGCCCTGCAGTCGGAGGGAAAGGCGCTCGACATGGTTGAGAAACATCGTGCCGGAGACCGCGGCTCCCGCGGGATTGTCTATGTCCAACAGGTACTCCGCGAGGCGGCCCTCGGTCTCGCCTTCGCAGTTCACCACCAGAAACGGACCCTCGCGGCGATGGCTCAAGTCATGAATCATGTGCGCAAAAATCTTCTTGCCGGTACCGGGCTCACCCCCGATCAGCAGGGTCACGTTGGTCATTGCCAGCCGCCGGGCCGCATCCACGGCGCGCCGCATCGCAGGGCTCTCCGCGATGACCCGCACGGCATCGGCCGGCGCGACGTCGGCCGCAGGACGAGGCAAGGATTGTCGATCGCGGTACATCACCGCCCGATCCACTGTATTCAGCAACTCAGGAATCTTCAAGGGTTTGACGACGTAATCGAAGGCGCCGCCCTTCATGGCGCGCATCGCCGTTTGCACATCGTCGTTGGCCGTGATGAAGATCACGGGGACCTCGTGGCCTTGCGCATGCACCGCCTCCATCAGTGCAATGCCATCCATCGGGCGCATCATGAGATCGGTCACGAGCACATCACAGGGCCGTTGATTGAATCGGGAAAGCGCCGCCGCCGCGGAGTCGGCCGACTGGGTCTCGTAGCCACGCTTGCGGAGCACCTGCTCCAGAATGAGCCGCAAGGGAGGATCGTCTTCAACTATCAAGATCGAATGCACGTGCATTCCTGTGGCTTGGAACGGTCGCCCATAACCGACATCCTAATTATCGGCTCCAATAGGCCAATGTCAATTATCGGAACGGGCCAGAGCCTCGGCTTGAGCATTCCGCCACGCGCTGGCGCCGATACGCGCCAGTTCAAGCATTTCATCCAGGTCGGGGAGGCTGAAAGGACGGCGCTCGGCCGCGCCCTGCAGTTCGACGAACCGCCCATCCCCCGTCATAACGACGTTGAGATCCACCTCCGCGGCCGCATCCTCCGCGTAACACAAGTCGAGCAGCGCACGCCCCCCTACCCGGCCCACACTGACGGCGCAAATGGAATCGCTCAACGGCTGCCCTGCGAGTCGCCCTGCGGCGCGCTCCCGCCGCAGCGCCAGCGCCAGCGCTACGTAGGCTCCGCTGATGGCGGCCGTTCGGGTACCCCCATCCGCCTGCACGACATCGCAATCCACCCAGATCGTTCGCGCGCCCAGCAGGCGCAAGTCCGTCACGGCGCGCAGCGACCGGCCGATCATCCGCTGAATTTCCATGGTTCGGCCGCCCACGCGGCCGGTCGACGACTCCCGCGCCGTGCGGCCGGTGGTTGCATAGGGCAGCAAGCTGTATTCGGCGGTCAGCCAGCCGCCCTCGATCTTCTGTTCGCGCATCCAACGCGGCACTCCGTCCTCCACCATGGCCGCGCACAGCACCCGGGTCGCTCCGAGGTGCACCATCACCGATCCGGCGGCGGCCGGCGCGATGCCCAGCTCCAGTCGAATCGGGCGCAGTTCCTCCGCGCGCCGGCCATCGGGACGCTCGCCAGCGTTGACCTCGGGAAGGGACATCGGATTCATCACCGCAACCTACTTTCTGTCGCTTTTCCGCGTTGGACGCCGCCCTCCAGCCGCGGCGGTCTCGCCCATGGCGGCCAGCAGTCCGACGGCCGTCAGACTGACGACCAGGCTGCTCCCGCCGTGGCTCACAAAAGGCAGCGGCACACCGGTCAGCGGCATGGCCTTCGTCACCCCTGCGACGTGCACCAGTGTCTGCGCGGCCAACAGGGTCGTCAAGCCTCCGGCCAGCAAACGGGAGAACGGATCCTTTTGCGCGCCGGAGATGCGCAATCCCGCCGAAAACAGGACGAGATACAAAGACAACATCAAGCCGCACCCGACAAAGCCGATCTCCTCTCCCCATACCGCGTAAACGAAATCCGAGGACGCGATCGGCACCAGATGCGGAAAGCCCGCGCCCAGCCCCCGTCCCCAGAGCCCTCCGTGGTACAGCGCGGTCAGTCCCTGAAGGGACTGCCAACCGCGCCCGGCTTCGTCGCGGAACGGGTCGCGCCAGACTTCCCAGCGCACCCGCGCGTGGGGCACCCAATGGAAAGCGGCCACGGCCGCCACCGCCAGCAGCAGTAATCCCGTTACGGCATGGGACGGGCGCTCGGACGCCATCGCCAACATGATGACGATGGCCGCCGACATCAGCACGGCGAATCCAAAATCTCGAAGCAGGACCAGCAGCAGCAAGGATCCGCCCCCGAATACCGCGAGGGCCGCCGCCGTCCTTGACGACAGGTTCGACCATCCTCCCCGAACCGCGTGCGATGAGCGACGCCCCAGCAGACCGGCGAGGCACAGCGGCAAGAGCAGTTTGACGGCCTCCGTGGGGTTGGTCAGACCGGCCAGATATCGCCCGCCGCGGAAATTCCGGCCCAACGCCAGCATAGCGGCCAGCAATCCCAGCGCCAATAGCCCCGAAGGAAACCACGCCGCCGCCAGGGCGCGATGACGACCGCCCCGCAGCGACACCGCGGCGAGGACCAGCACGGCGGCGCCGAGCGGCAGACTCCAATCGCCCCACCGGGCCGGCCAGTCGGTTTCCGCCCCGCCCAGCCGCAACCGCGCAAGCAGCCCCATTCCCGCCAGCGTCCACGTTGCCGCCAGCAGTCGCGCCGTCTCGTCCCGTCCGCCCACGACGGACAGCACGGCCAAGGCCAATACATAGAATCCCGCCGCGCGCAGATGGCCCCAAGGCAAGGCCGGGGCCTGGCTCAACAGATTGACGAGCAGCCCGATAAATCCGATGGCGAAGACTCCGGCCACCGCCAGCCATATCGGAAACACCGAGACTCCGATCCGTTTGCCTCTCCGGCCTCGACGGCTCACGGGT
>CAYLTB010000107.1:0-11254 GCA_964386675.1 uncultured Verrucomicrobiota bacterium | reverse complement strand
CTGAAGGCCGGCGGCACCGGCCTGAACCTCACGGGCGCGGACATGGTCATTCACTACGACCCCTGGTGGAACCCGGCGGTGGAGGATCAGGCGACCGACCGCGCCCACCGCATCGGTCAGCAGCGCGCCGTCTATACGATCAAGCTGATCGCCCGCGGCACCATTGAGGAGAAGGTGCTCGCCCTCCAGCAGCGCAAGCAGCGGATCATTGACGCAACGGTGCTCTCCGACGAGGAAGTCATCGGCAAGATGAACTGGGACGACATCCGGCAGTTGCTGGACCTGTGAGTTTCCAAGGCTTGGAACCGTGTGCGCCCGGTTTTCCAAGCCTTGGAAAACATGGCCTCACTCAATCACCGGCGGGCGCCGCGGCTCGTTGAGCATCTGCGCGTACAGATCCGGCAGGTTGGTGAAATGGCCCGGCACGCAGCGCAGCGCGATGAACGCTTCGGCGGCCGCCAGACCTGCGGCCGCGCCCATGCGGCGCGCCAGCCCCCGCAGCGCGGCCTCGGTCCGTCCGCGCGCGTCGGTGGGAAGCGGTCCGGCGCCGGGGGGCGCCACGTCGCGGAGCATGTAGTCTATGATGTCCATTGTGGCCTCGAACTTCAGCAAGGCCTCCGCCTTGCGGTCCAGATAGCCGCCGATGTTCACGAATCGGTTCGGCCGATCGCCGAGCAGGCCCATGAACCAGATCTCACCCACGGCGTGCGGCGCAAGACCTTCGCGCAGGTGCTGCGGAAACAACAACGGGAACGCCGCGAAGGCCGCCGCGTGGGCCGCCGCACTTCCGGCGGCGATGTGGTCGGAATGGACTTCGTAGCGAAGCCACGGATCCATCGTCACCACCCGGTCCGGGCGGAACCGACGAACGCATCGAACCAGCGTCTCGCGCAAGCCCTCGGCCTCGCGCAGGCCGCCGTCCGGAAACTCCAGCACGACGGTCTCCGCCACTCCGAGAATCGCATGCGCAGCGCGCAATTCCGCCGTGCGTTGCTCGATCAGATCCGCCGGCGTGCGGTCGGTCCGCAGGGTGCCCAGCCCGCCTCCCGTGCAGCAAACGGCCGTCACGCGATGGCCTTCCGCCGCCCAACGCGCCAATGCGCCGCCGGCATTCAGGGCTCCGTCATCGGGATGAGGAAAGACGATGAGAATATGCATGGCCGATTCTCCAGAATGCCACGGCAGCCTGCCGCGGCCCGCCGGACGGTGATGGCCGCCGGCACCGCCTTCATAGCGCGCGGAGCGGCGACATACAATCCGGTTCTGACAGCAGCCGGGCGGCGACGATTCGTGATTGAGTCACGCTCCGCGTAATGCTATACTGGCGCGACTTGAGAGTGAGGCCGCGCTATGAAGTATCCGCGTTGTATGTCCGTGGCCATCGCGCTGGCGGTGGCTCTGTGCCGGTCGGTTTCTCCCGCGTTCGCCGACGGTTTCCGCAATCCGCCCCCGAGCGCCGCCGGGCTGGCCACGGGCGGCGCGCGGGTCGCCGCGGCCGAGGGCGCCGAGGCAACGCTGTTCAATCCCGCCGCCATCGGCGGCATGACGGAATCCGAACTCGGTCTATATCTCGCGATCGCCCGGCAGAACACGGAGTTCAGCGGTCTCGACGGCCGCCGCGGTTCATCGGACTCCGAGTGGCAGGCGCTGCCGAATATCGGATTTGCGTTCCCGCTCACGCACAACGGAACGGCGCTGGGATTCAGCCTCTCCACGCCGTTCGGCCAGTCATCGGAGTGGAACCCGAACGGACCGTTCCGCTACCTGGTGCCGCACTACGCGCGGATGGAGTTCATGACGGCGGCGGTCACGCTGGCGATGCCCGTGACGAAAACGTTGACCGCGGGCGCCGCGATCGGCGTGTCGGGGTCGCGCCTGACGCTCAAGCAGGCCCTGCCCTGGGCCCTGCTGACCGGGCAGCCCACGCCGGACGGCGAGGCCCGGATCGAGGCCGATGGCGCCGGGCTGGGCGCAGCCGTCGGCCTGCTGTGGAATCCCGCGCCAGGCCACCGCGCGGCCGCGACCTATCGGAGCCCCGTCCGAATCAAATACGAGGGCGACCTGAGCTTGGACGGCTTCCCCGGCGCCCCTTCCCTGCCCCCGCCGTTGCGAACCGTCCGGGTCACCGACGACGATCTTTCGACCACGCTGACGTTCCCCGATATCGCGGCTGCCGGCTATGCCTGGACGCCGTTCGAGCAACTGACGATTGAGGCCGATATCGAGTGGCTGCACTGGTCGCGCTATGGCGATCCCGAATTCCGTTCGCCGACCGCCGGCGCGCTGCTGCCGCCCCGTCCGCCCAACGCCTGGGAGGACACCTGGAATGTCGCCGTCGGCGCGTCCTGGAACGTCAGCCCGACGTGGACGCTGCGGGCGGGCTGGACCCGCATCCGCAGCCCGATCCCGGATCGGTCCTTCTCGCCGTTCCTCCCGGATTCCGACCGCGCAGTCTATTCGGTCGGCGCCGGCTACCGCCGCGGTGCGCACCGGCTGGAGGTGGCCATCGCGTTCGGCCCGCACGAAGACCGCCTAGTCACCCCGGACGAGTCCCCGTCGCTGGCCGGCCGTTACGAATTCTCTTCGGACATCGTGGCGCTCGCATACAGCGTCCGCTTTCCCTGAGCAACGTCGTGGACTCGGTGCTGGTCATTGACGATGAGATCGGCCCGCGCGAGAGCCTGCGCTATCTGCTGAAAGATGAGTACCGCGTCCACTGCGCCGACAGTGTTGCGGCGGGACTGGACCTCATCCGCCGGGAGCCCCCGGACCTGATCATTCTGGACCTGCGCATGCCCGACATGAACGGCATTGAGGGTCTGCGGGAAATCCGCAAACTCGACCCGGACGTCGCAGTCATCATCCTGACGGGTTTTGCGTCGGTCGAGACGGCGCAGGAAGCCATCCGCCTGGGGGCTACCGACTATCTCAACAAGCCCTTTGAAACCGGCGTGCTGGTCGCGGCCGTCCGAAACAACCTGCGGCGCACGCAGCTCAACCGCTGGCGCGCCCGGGCGGAAAACGAGATGGCGGCGATCCATCAACGGCTGCAGGAAGCCCAGGGGGAACAGGAGCGCCTCGCGAAGATGGGCATGGCCTCTGCCGCGCTCGTCCACGATCTGCGCAATCCCCTCACGGCGGTAAACGGGTATGTGGCGCTGCTCGCCGACGAGTTCCGGAAACTCCGGGAGCAGCCGGCCTCCGCCCGCGCGGAAGAGGCCGCCCAGTATTTGGACGTCATTGAGCGCAACCTCGCCCGTTGCCGGGAACTGACGGAGGTCTGGCATGAGATCGGACGCTGCGACATGTCGCGGGCGCTGCCCGTCGCGGTGCGCCAGCTCGCCTGGGATCTGGTCGCCGAAATGCAGGACGACCTTGTCGCCCGGGACCGCGAACTCCGGATCGCGGAGGGCCCTTTGAGCGCGGGGGTGATCGCCGATGGCGTCCAACTGCGGCGGGCGCTTTCCAACGTCCTGCGGAATGCGCTGCAAGCCGTTCAGCCGAAAGTCGGATGGGTCGAAATCGGCTGGCGGGTTCAGGGAGGGGAATGCGTCATCACCGTCCGGGACAACGGACGCGGCATGTCCGCCGAACAGTTGCAGCATATCGTGGAACCGTTTTTCACCACCCGGAGCGTGGAAGGCGGTACGGGCCTGGGGCTGTTCATCGCCCACGAGGTCGTCCGCGCTCACGGCGGCCGGCTGGACATCGAAAGCCGGGTGGGCGAAGGCACGACGGTCAGCGTGCTGCTGCCGCGCGCCGAGCTGAACGCGGAACCGCCGCCGGAATCTTGAACATGGCCGACGGACCGGACAGCGAGCGTGACGCCGTCGCGGAGTGGCGCGCCGCACTGGGCCCCGACCATGTCTACACGGATGAGCTGCGGGTGGCCCCCTACCGCGCCAGCGCGGACGGACTGACGCGGCGCATCTCCTGTGTACTGCGACCCGCGACCACGGCCGAGGTCCAGCGCCTGCTGGAGATCGCGCGACGGCGCCGACGCTCGGTTCATCCGATCAGCCGGGGCTGCAACTGGGGCTTGGGTTCCCGGTTGCCGGTTCGCGACGGCACGGCGATCGTGGACCTCTCCCGGATGAACCGCATTCGGGAGATCAACGCGGCCGGTCTATATGCCGTAGTCGAGCCGGGCGTCACGCAGGGACAGTTGTACGACCGCATCGTCGCCGACGGGTTGCCGCTGTTGTTCAACGTCACCGGATCCGGCCGCGATACGAGCTTGATCGGCAATGCGCTGGACCGCGGCGTGGGCTACTTCGCGTCGCGGGCCGACGCCCTAACCGGCCTCGAGGTCGTGCTCGGGGACGGCCGCCTGTTGCGTACAGGGTTTGCGCACATCGAAGGCGCCCGCACGGCGCACTGCTATCGTCACGGCATCGGCCCGGGACTGGACGGCCTCTTTGCGCAGAGCGGGGGCGGCATCGTCACGGCCGCCGGTTTTCCGCTGATGGCGCAGCCGGAGGCGCACGCCTCGTTCATTGCGCGCATCGAACGCGAGGAACAGCTCGTCCCGCTGTTGGACCGCCTTGTCAGCCTCCGACGCGAAGGGGTGCTGCAGTCGGTCACGCACGTGGGCAACCGCGCCCGGACGGTCATCACGCTGGGTCCCCTGATCGAGGAGCAGATGTCCGCCTTGCGCCTGGGTTCCCCGGAGACGCGCCGCGCGCTCGCGATATCCTGGATGACCGCCGGCGGTTTCGGCCCCTGGAGCGCCGTAGGCGGCGTCATGGGCACGGCCGCGGGGGTCCGGGCGGCCCGGCGCGACGTCGCGCGCACGCTGCAGGGTACGGCAAACCTCGTCTGGCTCACCGACGCCCGCGTGGCGGCGGCCCGGCGCCTCCTCGGAGCGCTCGCCTTCCTGCCGCCCGTCCGCCGCCAGTGGGTCCTGTTGAAGGCGTCGGAGCCGCTCTATCGGCTCACCCGCGGCATTCCGACGGATGCGCCGATCCGAAGCGTGTATTGGCCGCTGGGCGAGTCGCCCGCCGACTCCGAACTGAACCCCGACCAGAGCCGCTGCGGAATCCTGTACGCGCTGCCGATACTGCCGGCCGACGGCACCGCCGTCCGGGCGGCCATAGACGCCACCGATGCGATCTGCCGGCGGCGAGGCTTCGAGCACTACACCACCGTCAATCTGATGGACGAACGCGCGATCGAAGGCGTGATCACCATCGGCTTCCACCGCGCCGACGCCGAACGGACGGCGGCGGCGCACGCCACGATCGCGGAGATCGAGGACACCCTCGCCGGCATGGGCTGGCCGCCGTACCGCGTCGGACTCGCCTCGATACCGCGCTTTGCGCGAGCCGGCGACACGTTCTGGGAAGTCGCGCGCGACCTGCGCCGCGCATTGGATCCGGACGGCATCGTCGCCCCGGGGCGCTACGAAATCCCCGCGGACCGTTGAAACGCGCGCGGCCGCGGCCTACTCGATCACGATCCGCCGCAGGTCTTCTTTCGCGGGAGGAAACCGGGGATTCATCTCGCGTAGTTTTTCCAAGATGATCTCGGAAACGGCGAAATCCCGGAACCACTTCCGGTCGGCCGGCACGACGTACCAGGGCGCCCAGGGTGTGCTGCACCGTTCCAGCGCCACCTCGTAGGCGCGCCGGTACTCGTCCCAGAGCTTGCGCTCCTCGACGTCAGCGGCGTCCACTTTCCAGTGCTTGGTCGGATCATCCAGACGCGCCTGCAACCGTTCGCGCTGCTCTTCTTTGCTGATGTGAAGAAAGAATTTCAGGATCGTCACGTCGTTCTCGACCAACATGCGCTCAAAGTCGTTGATCTGGTCGTACCGCCGCGACCACACCCGTCTGGGCACCAGGTTCTTGACGCGGCCGATCAGCACGTCTTCGTAGTGCGAGCGATTGAAAATACCAATTTCACCGCGCGCGGGCACCGCCGCATGAACCCGCCACAGAAAATCATGAGAAAGTTCGAGCGCGCTCGGCGCCTTGAACGACGTCACCCGGCACCCCTGCGGATTGAGCGACGCCATCACGCGGCGGATCACGCCGTCCTTGCCGCCGGCATCCATGGCCTGCAACACGATCAGCAGCGCGCGACGGTTCTCGACGTACAGCTTGTACTGCCAGTCCGGCAATTCCGCCACAACGCGCTCCGTGCGCACGCGCGCTTTCTCCTTGCCCACGCCGCCCGGGGCATCCGTGTCCCAATGGGCGAGACGGACGCGGCTGCCCGGTTTGACTCGCAACATTTTTTCCACGCGCGGCATCATCGCTGACTCCCCTTCCGGCGGCGTCGCCAACCGGGACGGAGACCCCGGATCGTTGACAGCCCGTCGCCAATTTCCGTATTTATCGCCCGCGCGTCAAACCCGTTTACGGAAAGGCCCGGTCTCATGCGGTATCCCCCGGTGGCGGATCGAAGTGTCCTGGTCACAGGCTGTTCGAGTGGAATCGGACGCGCCACCGCGCGCGTGCTGCGCGCGCGCGGCTGGCGGGTGTGGCCGACGGCCCGCGCTTCCGCGGATCTCGAGTCGCTGCGCGCGGAGGGATTCGAACCGATGGCGTTGGATCTCACCGACAGCGCATCCGTCCGACGCGCGGTCCCGGAGGTCCTGGCCCGCTCGAACGGAACGCTGGGCGGCCTCGTCAACAACGCCGGCTACGGACAGCCCGGCGCGGTCGAAGACCTCACGCGCGACGCGCTTCGGCGTCAATTCGAGGTCAACCTCTTCGGCCTGCAGGAATTGACCAACGGCCTTGTGCCGGCCTTCCGCCGGCAGGGCTACGGACGCATCGTCCACGTCGGCTCGATCGTCGGCCGCATTGCGCTGCCCTTCATGGGCGCGTACTCGGCCAGCAAGTTCGCCCTTGCGGCCATGGCCGCCGCCCTCCGAATCGAATTGCGCGGTTCCGGCATCGCGGTATCGCTGATCGAGCCCGGTCCGATCGCCAGCGCGTTCGGGAACAACGCGATCCGCGCGGGTATGGCGCAATTGGCGGAGCGCGGCTCATTCTTCGCAGATTTTTATCGGGCGCAACTGGAACGCGAGAAGGGCGCGGAGGCGCGGCCGAGCCGGTTCCAGCGCCCGCCGGAAGCCGTGGCGCGCGTGATCGCTCATGCGTTGGAGTCCCCTCGTCCGCGCCGGCGGTATCCGGTCACCCTGCCGGCCCGTCTGGGGGTCTTTATGGCGCGGTTTGCGCCCGAAGCGTTGAACGACGCCATCCTCGCCGCGCGCAGCCGGCGGACCGTCTGAACTCCGGCCGTTCACGCCGTCGGGGTCGGTGTCCCCAACAATTCGCGCACCCGCGCCAGCAGCGTCTCCGAACTTACCGGTTTGTTCAGGATGGGCAGCCGCTGCGTCTCAACAGCCTTCCCGTCCGGTCCCGCTTCGTCGGCATCATCCGGATAGCCGCTGATCAGCAGGATCTTCAACCCCGGTCGTTCGGTCGCCAGGATCGCGGCGATCTGGTGCCCGCTCCAGCCGGGCATGACGACGTCGGAGATCAGCGCGTCAATGGTCCCGTCATGCGCGTGCGCCACATCGAGCGCCCGTTCGCCCGACTCCGCCTCCAATACCGTGTATCCGGCGCCGCTGAGTATCTGCGACCACAGCCGGCGCACAGCGTCCTCGTCCTCTACGACCAGTAAGGTCCCGCCCTTGGCGGCCCCCACTGTCGGGGTGGCCGCGTCGGCCCCGACGGAGGACCGCTGCGAGACCGGCAACAGGATGGCGAACTGCGTGCCGCGTCCCACCTGGCTCTGCACGGAAATATGGCCTTGGTGCTGGCGAACCAACCCGTAGACGGTCGCCAGCCCCAGCCCAGTCCCGCGCCCGCGGGGTTTCGTCGTAAAGAACGGCTCGAAAATGCGCGATTGCACTTCGGCGGTCATGCCGGTGCCCGTATCCTCCACGTGCAGCGCCAGGTAACGGCCCGGGGAAAGGCCGCGCAGGCGGCCCTGGCGCTGGTCCATCTCCAGGTTTCGCGTGAAGATGCGGATAGTGCCGTCGTCGGGCATGGCATCGCGCGCGTTGACGACGAGGTTCAACACGATCTGCTGGAGGTGCGCCGGCGCCACCTCCACGATCGAATCTGCGGCCTCGCAGCGCAGTTCCAGCGTGATCCGTTCCCCGATCAGGCGCTTGATCATGGCCCGCATGTCGGAAAGCGTCACGTGTAGATCGTTCGGTTCCGAGGAGACGGTCTGGCGGCGGCTGAACGCCAGCAACTGCTGCGTCAGGCCGGCGGCGCGTTGGCCCGCACGGACGATCTCCTGCAGATCCGCCGCGCGGGGGTCGCCCTCGGGCAGTCCCGCCAGCGCCACCTCGGCGTAACCGTTGATTACCTGCAACAGGTTGTTGAAGTCGTGCGCGATCCCGCCGGCCAGCCGTCCCATCGTATCGAGTTTCTGCGACTGGCGCAGCGCCTCCTCCGTGCGTTGCCGCCGGAGCGCCAGCGAAAGATAGAGCGAGGCGTTGCGAAGAAATTCCTGCTCCACGCCGCTCCAGAGCGCGCCCTCGCTATGATTCTCCAGACCCAGAAAACCGGCCAGCCCCTCTTCGGTGAAGAGTGGAACGGCGATCACGGAGCGGACGCCGCGCGCTTTCAGAAAGGCCGCCTCTTCCGGCCGAAACTCAGCGACATGACCGTGAATGACCTCTCCGTCGGAAAGACGACGGCGCCAGTGGGCCAGCCCCGACTCTTCATAGGCAAACCGCTGCAGCGGCGTGCGGGCCGCCGGCTCAACTGCGACTCCTGTCCATTCCGCAATCGGATTGCTACAGACGGCGCCGTCTTCCCGCAATTCGTTGAGCACCAGATAGGCCCGCTCCGAATTCGTCGCCTCGCCCAACAGTCCCATGATGGCGCCATAGTCCGGGGTTCCGCGCGCCGGCAACAGCAGGCGCGCGACTTCGGACAATACCGAAAGCAGTTGCTCGCGATGCAGGAGTTCCGTATCCACGCGGCGCCGCTCGCTCACGTCGCGCACGACCACTACGACGCCCCGGCCGCCGCGGCGGGGATCCCCAAAGGCCGATACGGAGGCTTCGTGGATGGAGGTGGTCACCGTGGCCGCCGGCGCAAGGATCGGCTGGCCGACCATCTGGCGCATGGTCAACCGCAGCGAGGGCCAAATGCCGGGCGAGTCTTCCAGTCGGCGGCCCAGGGCCAGCCCGCCCAGCATCCGCTCCGCCGCAGCGTTGCAGTCTATGAGGTGCCCGCGATCGTCGGCGACCAGGATGCCGTCCGGTATGCGGTCGAACACATGGGTTCGCGCGCTCGGGACCAGCGAGAACAACGAGGTGTGAAAGACGCCCCAGACCAGGAAGGCCGCGCCCAGCACGAACGCGAACGGCGTCAAGT
Source organism: uncultured Verrucomicrobiota bacterium (assembly GCA_964386675.1). Lineage (GTDB taxonomy): Bacteria > Verrucomicrobiota > Kiritimatiellia > PWTM01 > PWTM01 > CALGXT01. The sequence continues at coordinate 1,904 of CAYLTB010000107.1, read as the reverse complement.
CCAGCGCCTGCCACGGACGGAGTCCGACCGTGTAGGCGAGGTTCGTGACGGCCGGCAGACCGACGGCCAGCCCCATGAACGCCGCCTGGCGATGGAACGTCGGACCGCGCGCCCGGCGGGCATGGATCAAGCGGGCGAAACCGACGACGACCATGAGCCACGAATAGCCCCAGTTGGCCCAGTAAAGATCGCCTCGCTCGAAATGCAACAACGACAGCACGCCCGATGTGTCCAGCGTGGGCGAGACGTGGAATCGGTTGTGAACGCCGTTGGTCAACGCCGCAACCGAGCACAGGACGGCCGGCGCCAATAGCCAGCTCAGCCGCAGGGTCTGGCGCGTCTGCGTCGTCGTCAGTTCATAGATCATCAACATCCAGCAAACGCCGACAAAGGGAATGCCCAGATATTCGACCCGCAACCAGATCAACGCCCATTCCAGCGAACGGGAACTGATCTCAAATGCATAGCCCAGCGACCAGACGGCCACGGACGCCATCAGTCCGATGAATGGCCGCGCCCCCGGCGTACGGCGCGGGCCTACGACCAGCGCGAGAAACACGGCCAGCAGCGCCGCGCCCAGCAGCAACAACATCATGATCCCGGCAATGGACATCTTTGTGATTCTAGCGGTGAAACGCCGTCGCTTCAACGCAAGGATGCTGCGGCGGAATGCGCACCTCGAAGCGGGGCGCGCCGCGCGGGGTCGCGGCGCAGGCCGCGGCTATTTCAGCCGCGGACGCCCGGAAACCGGATGCCGTTTCCCATAGGTGTCCTCGATCTTCTTCCGCAGCTCTGCCAGGCGCGAATTGAAGACCGCCGCCGAGACCGTCCGGTTGTCCTTGGCCGCGACCTGGGTGGAATCGCCCAGATTGAAGCTATGGGCGTAATTGCCCTCCACGACGTTGTCGCGGCAACCGCCCTTGTTCTTGGTTCCAAGTTGAATCCAGGGCGACATTCGACCGCCCCACCGGTTGAAGATCACGTTGTCCAGGATCCGACAACCCTGCGCGTCATATAACGAAATGCCGTGCCAGTGCTGGGTGCAGATGACATTCCCCTCGACCACGAAGTTCCGCAACGGACCGTCAAACGCGCCGATAGCCTGAAGCCCGTTCTTCAACGGCTGCGATTCGTCCTCGCGCATCAGGATGATGTTCTCCCGGATGGTGAAGTTGCTGATGAGCCCGGTTCCCGCATTGAACAGAAAGCATTGCACGCCGTCGTCGTGATTCTTATCCCCGTCGGCGTCGCTAACGTAGACATTCCGGATCACATTGTGCTGCATCGTCTGGCCATTGCGCATCATGCGGAAGCCGTCCGCCGAAAAGTTCTCGACGACGTTGCCCTCCGCCACACTGTCGAACGAGGCCATCGTGATCCCGAAGCGCACGTTCAGGATGTGGTTGTTGCGAAACACGATCTTCCGTCCGTTTCGTCCCATGGCCATGCCGGTGGGCGCGTTCATCCACTGCGGGGCGGTCCATCGGGAGGAGTCCAGCGCGCCGTAGACGAAGCAGTCGGCAATCGTGATGTCTTCCCCGTCGCCCTCGCCGGCAACCACTAGCGCGCCGCGCCGGCCGCGTTCACCGCCGACTATGCCTTCCGGGCTGACGATCAATCCCTTCACCAGCCAGTTCCGTCCGTCCACCGTCAGGCTACTGACCCGCGGGCGGGCGCCGGGCGCGGCGCTGACGGTCACCGTGGCGGTGAAGTCGCCCTGCAAGACGGGGGCGCCGTGATCGCCAGTCCCCAGCCACACCGTATCGCCGGCCCGCACGCGCCCGGAGAAGCCCTGCGCGGCCGCCTCCTCCAGCGTGCGCCACGGCTGTTCCGCGCTCCCGGGATTGCCCGCGGCCCCCTTGCCCGGAACCACATGGTATTCGGCGCCCCAGACGCCGGCGGCG
>CAYLTB010000106.1:0-11429 GCA_964386675.1 uncultured Verrucomicrobiota bacterium | reverse complement strand
AAAACGCTGGACATGTCAAGACTCCGGTCGAGGGCGCGCGTCGGACGCGCCGACCCGACGGAGGATTTCCCGAGCGGTCTCCGCGGCCGCTGCCGGGGCCGCACCCGCCTGCACTTCGCAGACCGAGATGCCGTGGCCGGCCAGGCGCGCGGCGTAGATAGCCGCCGCCAGGCTCGCTCCCGTCTTCGCGACGCAGTCCTCCGCGCCGTTGACGGAAGCGGCGCGGACGGCCTCCGATGTGACAAAGACCACGATGCCGGCAAATGCCGGGTCCGCTTCCCGCTGCTCGATCATCCAGCGGGCGGCGGCCTGCGTCAGGAAGAACGGCCCCTGCAGATTGGTCTTCAGAACGAGCTCGAAGGCGTCCTCGCTCATCTCCAGCACGTCGCGCTGTTCGGCGGCGGCGAGGTTGACATTGTTGACGAGCACGTCCAGCCGGCCGAAGCGTTGGCGCACGCCCTGCAGCAGGCTGAAGCGCGCATCGCGGCGCGTGAGGTCGGTTTGGAAGTAGGCGGCGTCCGCACCGGCCGCGTGGAGCTCCGCGAGCAGCAGGGCGGCGGCTTCCGGTTCGCGCAGGCCGCACAAGGCCACGTCGTAGCCGGCGCGCGCCAGCGCCAGGGCGATAGCAGGACCGATGCCGCCGGTGCCGCCTGTCACAAGTGCCTTTTTGCGCATGGCGCCGGCTCCGTTGTCGGCGCCCTATCCCAGCGGCGGCACGTCCACCCAGGCGCGCCGCCGCCACGATTCGAGGCCGAGTTCAGCCAGTTGGACGCCTTTGGCGCCCTCCAGCAGCGTCCAGCGGAACGGCTCGTCGAGGACGAGATGCCGCAGGAACAGCTCCCACTGCACCTTGAACGCGTTGTCATAGCTCCGCTGCGCCGGGACGCGCTGCCAGCCGTCGTTGAAGACGATCGGCTGGTCCACGTCGGGGTTCCAGACGGGCCGGGGGGTGGCGCCGTAGGGCTGGATCCAGCACTCGCGCAGGCCGGCGACCGCAGAGCCGCGCGTGCCGTCCACCTGCAGGGTCAGCAGGTCGTCGCGCCGGACGCGAACGCACCATGACGAGTTGAAGTGGGCCACCACTCCGCCCTCCAGCTCGAACGTCGCGTAGGCGGAATCATCCGCCGTGCAGTCATAGGGCTTGCCGTTCTCGTCCCAGCGCCGGGGGATGTGCGTGGCGCCGAGGCAGGAGACCGCCTTCACCGGTCCGAACAGATTATCGAGCACGTAGCGCCAATGACAGAGCATGTCCACGATGATGCCGCCGCCCTGCTCGCGGACATAGTTCCACGCCGGCCGTTGGGCGGGGACGACGTCGCCCTCGAAGACCCAGTAACCGAACTCCCCGCGCACGGAGAGGATGCGCCCGAAGAAACCCGTGTCGCGGAGGGCGGCCAGTTTCATCAGGCCAGGCAGCCAGAGCTTGTCCTGGACGACACCGTTCTTCACGCCGGCCCGGACGGCCCGGTGGTACAGGTCCAAGGCATCGGCCGCGGTCAGCGCGGTCGGCTTCTCGCAATAGACGTGCTTGCCGGCGGCAATGGCCTTGCGGACGCTCTCGACACGGCGGTCGGTGGTCTGCGCGTCGAAATAGACCGGGAACTCCGGGTCGGCCAACGCGCCGTCGAGGTCGGTGGTCCAGCGGTCCAGTCCGTGCTCCGCGGCGAGCTTTTCGAGCTTGGCCGGATTGCGGCCGACCAGCAGCGGATCGGGCAGGATCGTTTCGTTGTCCGAAATGCGCACACCGCCCTGGCGGATGATCTCGACGATGGAACGGGCCAGGTGTTGATTGGCGCCCATGCGGCCCGTGACGCCGTTCATCACGATGCCGACGCGGCGGATCTTCCTTTCCTTCATGGCGTTTCCTTGTTCGTGTCCAGTTCCCGCGCCGCGTCCGCGGCGGTCCGCTTCACATCCTTGAAATAATCCAGCGTCCGTTTCAATTCGGCCTGTTCGCCGGCGTCCGTGGACTTGCGGATGGCCTCTTCCTGCGTGGCAATCGCATCGTCGGTCAATCCCAGGTTCAACAGCACGAGCGCGAGCGTGTCGAGGATGGAGGCATCCTTGCGTTCGGACAGCAGCGCGGCCCGGCGCGCGGCGGCCCAGGCGACCCCGATATCGCGCGCCCCCAGCGGCATGGGCGACGGGGCCACCAGCATCCAGGCCAGTTGATTGAGGTCTTGCGCGGAGTCATCGAACGTCTTGAGCATGCCCTGATAGTGCGCCTTGAGGCCCGCGAAATCGCCGGTCTGAAAGAGCAGTCCGGCCTTCATCTGCGACAGCTCCATATTCTTCGAATCGTCGGCCAGCAGCCGGTCAAGCGTCTGGCTGGCCTTCGAAAAATCGCCCGCCTGCAAGAAGCTCATCAACTGTGCTTCGTTGTCGCGCCGCGCCTTGAGCTTTTCGGGATCGAAGCGACCTTCCAAAACGTCGTTGAGCACGGCGTCGAGGCCGTCCATCGGATGCCCGGACCAAAGGATGCGGCCGTCCTTGCCGACGACGAAGGCGTGCGGGATGCCCTCCACGTCCTTCATCCAGGTCTGCTCGGTGGTCTTGTCGGTGTCCAGCGCGACGAGGTAGCCCATCTTCAGCTCGTTGACGAACGGCCGGACGGTGTTTTCATCCTCTGTCGTGACGCCGACAATGACGACGTTGCGGTCCTTCAGTTGCTCCTGCAGCTTGTTCAGATGGGGAATGGTCACGCGGCAGGGGCCGCACCAGGTGGCCCAGAATTCGACGACATAGATCGTTTTGCCGTCGCCGCTTGCGGGCTCGACAGCGTCGCCGTTGATCCACTGCTTGACGCCCTTGAGCGACGGCGCTTTTTCGCCGATGTCCGCCGCTCGGGCCGCGGTGGAGATACTGACGGAAACCACCAGGCTCCGGATGATCCAACTGCAGGTGTTACGCATCACAGCACTCCTCCGCTCGCCCAACCCGTCAGGGGTTGCGCGCGGCGCACCAATAGAGCATCTCCGCCGCGTCGGCGCAAGACGGAAGTCGGGAAGGGGCGTTGGCTGGCGGGGCGACGGCAGACGAAGCAAGCGCCGACGGGAGGGCGGCGGTCGGCTGGAATCCGGAGGGCCATCGCTCCGATCTCCATCGCCGGCTCCGCGTGTGGCCGGGCTGGGTGCCCCGGGCGCGGCCGCCGCCGCCCGCGGGCGCAGCGCGTCGAGATCGGGCGCGGGCCTTGGCGGGGTTTCCAAGGCTTGGAAACCCGCCGCCGCGCGCCGTCCAAGGCTGGGAAACCCGCCCGAAAAGCGCCCCGCGACTCGCCGCGGCAGGGTCTCGCGGACGCGGATTCGCCGTTTTTCGCGGATTTCCGTCGCCGGGTTCCGGCCTACGCGTCCAATGGCGAAGTGCGCGTCAGGCGCGGTCGTGTCCGGGTTTTTGCGTGCCTTCGCGGTTGCCCCGCCGGCAACCGGGGCCGCATCAAGCGATGGTCAGCGTCAAGGGCTCGGTCGGGGCGGGGTCGCTGAAGTCGGCGACGACGGTATAGCGTCGGCCGTCGAGGCCTTCGATGGTGACGGCGCGGCGATTTCCCTCGCGCACGGGCGCGGCGCCGGCGGCCCGCGCCGCGAAGGCGGCCGTGGTCTGCGCATCCGCGGAAGCGAGCGCCGCCCAGCCGACGTCGAGGACGATCTCGCCCGGCTCGGCCGGGAACGCGCCGCTCCGGCAGGGTGCGCACAGTTCCTCGACGTGCAGCGTGCGGTAACGTCCTCCGCGCCGGCGGGCCGACCTCGAGAGCACGAATTCGTCGGCCCCGTAGAGCAGGGCCGCGCCCAGGCGCTCGTCCACGTTGGCCCAACGGCCGCCGAGCGGGATGTCCTCGTCGCGCGCGGCGGGGCCGATCAGGGAACGCAGTCCGGCGGGCGAACGAAGGTCGCGCCGGAAGCGGTTGTACACGTCGTTCGCGATGTTCAGGTGCAGGCCTTTGAGCTCGGTGATCCAGGCGCGCTTCGGGCCGATCGTCACGCGTTCCAGCCCGATGACCGTGTGGCCGTCCGGTAGCGCGGCGAACGCGATGTCGTGGCGGGCCATGTCGCCCATCTTGAGGCTTTCCCCTTCAAGGTTCATGCCCTCGATGACCGCCCCGCAGGTCAGGAATCCGCCTTCGATGCCCCGGACCCAGTACCCAAACAGCCGTCGGTGCCGCGCGGCGTGCCCGACGGTTCCGTCCTGCGTGCCGTCGCCCATGAAACGCACGACGGATACGAGGTTCTGCCACCAGTCGGCCAGGTCGCTGGCGTCCGGCGGCACGCACAGGCCGATCGTCCAGCCGTGGCCGCGCCAGGCGAACGACGCGAAACGGGTGGGGCAACGATGCAGCGCGTCGCCGTGCTCCGGCTCGGCCCAGGTTCCGCCGGCCGAGACCTCGAGGGCGGAAGTCTCCGCCGCGGCGGCGGGCGCTGCGACGCGGGGCCGCCAGGCCAGATACATGCTCAAGGCGACGGCGCGGTCGGATTCCAGCCGCGTGTAGTAGAGCGGCAGCTCGCGTTCCAGGTCGGCGAGCCGTTCGGAAAACAGCCGGCCGTCGCCCGGCGCGGCGCCCGCCTCGCGCGCGATCAGCTCGATCTGCGCGTCGGCGACGCCGAGCGCGTGCGGATCGCCGAGGCGGTCGGCGGCGTAGAGCAGGGCGCTGCCGAGCATATCCTGGCAGTAGGCGTAGCGCACGCGGCTGTCGCCGCCGATCCGCATCAGCCGTCCGTCGCGGAACACCATCCGCCGCGTCGTGTCCCACAGGCCCTCCATCCCGTGATCGAGTGATTCGGGACGCGGCAGGCCGGCCTCGGCCAGGTCGAAGTGCGCCATGGCCGCGCTGGAGAGCGTGACGACCATATAGCCCACGTTCATGTAGCCGTGGTGATCGAGCGCGAAGTGATCGAAGAAGTTCGGTCCGACATGTCGTTCGCGGACCGGGCGGCCGGCGACGACCCGTTCGTCGCGCGCGTCGCACGCCCGGCTGGCGCCGTTGATCAGGAACCGGTGGGCCTGCTCGCGCCAGGCCGCGGCGCGCGGAGCGTCGGGATACTGCGCGGCGATGCGCCACAGGATCGCGCCGTTCCAGTGGTTCGATTCGGGATCGTTATGCCCCTCGTGATTCCATTTGGAGGCGTGAATGCCGGACGCGGGACCGCGGCGGTATTCCGTGCAGAGCCAGTCGGCCTCGCTCCACAGCACGCGCCGCAGCGCTTCGCGGTCGCGGTCGTCGAGAAACGGCGCCAGGCGTGTCATGCCGTGCAGCATGCGGACGATGCCGAGCGCGCTGATCCAGGAGTGTCCCCACTGCGTGCCGTCGCAGCACCGCCCGGAACCGGAGACGTGGTTATCGAGGGTCCAACGCAGGCCGGCCATGGCGCGCGCGCGGGCGCGCTCGCGACGCGACGCGTCCGTATCCTCCCGCGCGGCGATGATCGCGGCGGCGGCGACGTATTTTTGATGGCTCTGGACCCCCCAATGCTCGTAGCCGGTGCCCCAGACGCCCCGGTCGCCGTCGAGGGGATGCCAGTAGCGTTCGGCCCAGTCAACCCAGCGGGCCAGCAATTCGCGCGCCAGCGGGGCGTGGTCGTTCATGGGGCCGCATTATAGGAGCACGGATTCGCGCTTGCAATCCGCGCGACAAGGACGGATAAGGAGAACGGGTGCGCGTCACCGGCCGGCCGCCGCCCCGGAGTGTCCGTCGCCGGCCCTTGCAGGAAACGGGAAACGGTGCCATGCAGATTCTGTTGATAATTCTTCTGATTGCGTTGGGATTGGTGTTCTGGAAGCGCGAAGCGTTGGGCCGTCGAGCGAATCCCCTGATGGGCGGGCTGGTGGCGCTGTCGCTCCTGTTCGTCGTGCTGACCATCACGCGGTCATCCGGCCAGGGCAGTGCGCACGTGAAGGCGGCCAAGGGCCAGTTGCCGTTCTTCACGGCGGCCGGCGCCAAACTCGGCCAGGCGATCGCCGCCGCGCTGCCGGACGGCGGCAAGGTCGTGGTGATCCATAACGGCGCTGCCGGCGATGTGAGCGCGATGGTGAACCAGGCGCGCATTGAGGGGCTGAAGAAAGGTTTCGGCGCGGCGAAGATCGAGGTCGTCGAAGCGGGCCCGAAGACCGAGGCGGATTTCGAGGCCATTTTCGCGCTGGAGTCGGAAATGCCGATGGACGTGTATGTGAAGTACCTGGATGCGGCGCCCGATGCCAAGGCGGTCGTCTCGACGATCGGACCGCCGCGCATCGGCCGCGCGCCGCCGCGTCCGCTGCCGCCGCTATACCTGCTGGAAACGGTGGACCGACAGACCGCGGAGGCATTGTTGCGCGCCGGCGCCATTGCGGGCGCGGTCGTTCAGAAGGACGATGCGGACTGGAAGACGCAGGCCGACAGCGTCAAGTCCGACGAAGAACTCTTTAATCTCCGCTACGAGTTCCTTTCGGCCGCTCGCTGAGACAACGCGGGAAGGTTCGATTGGAATTGAGCGCGAGCGGGGCTGAAGGACCGGCCGGCGGCGTGCCGGCCGCAGGAGCCGGGGCCCGCGTACTGGTCACCGGCGGCGCGGGCTTTCTCGGCATCAACCTTGTTCGCCACCTGCTGGCGCACGGCTACCGGCCGGTTACGCTCGACCTGGCGCCTTTCGACTATCCCGACTGCCGGGACCGGATCGAAGAATTTCGCGGCGACATCCGAGATCCGGAGGCGGTGCGGCGCGCCGCCACAGGCTGCGCGGCGGTCGTGCATGCGGCGGCGGCGTTGCCGCTGTACCCGCCGGAGGTGATCCGCACGACCGACGTGGATGGCACGCGCAGGGTGTTGGAGGCCGCGGAGGCGCTCGGCATTCGACGGGTCGTCATGATCTCCTCGACCGCCGTGTACGGCATTCCGGATCACCACCCCTTGCTCGAGAGCGACCCAATGAAAGGGGTGGGGCCCTACGGAATCGCCAAGGTCGAGGCGGAGCGCATCGCGGAGTCTTTCCGCGCGCGGGGTTTGTGCGTGCCGATCCTTCGGCCCAAGACCTTCATCGGTCCGGAGCGGCTGGGGGTCTTCGCGATGCTCTATGAATGGGCGTATGAGGGGCGGAACTTCCCGGTCATTGGGCGCGGCAACAATCCCTACCAATTGCTCGATGTCGAGGACCTTTGCGAGGCGATTCGGCGGTGCCTGACGCTGTCGGCGGAGGCGGCCAACGACACGTTCAACATCGGCGCCAAAATCTTCGGCTCGTTGCGCGATGATTTTCAGGCCGTGCTGGACCATGCCGGGCACGGCCGGCGTACCGTCCCGCTGCCGGAAGGTCCGACCGTGCTGGCGCTGCGCGTGCTGGCGGCGCTGAAGCTTTCGCCGCTGTATCCGTGGGTCTATGCGACGGCGGCGCGGGAATCCTTTGTCTCCATCGAGAAGGCCGAACGCCGCCTGGGCTTCGCGCCCCGCTACTCCAACCGCGAAGCGTTGATTCGCAATTACGATTGGTACGTCGCTAACCGACATTATTTTACGTCGCAGACCGGCATTTCCCACCGCGCGCCGTGGAAACAGGGCATTCTGCGCCTGGCCAAACGGTTCTTCTGATCCGACTCGCCTTCCGCGCGCCGAGTCGCGGGTCGGTCGCGAGGGAATGTTTCTTGACAAATCCACCGTGCGAGGCCATATACAAGGAGGTCGCACCTGTGTGATTCCGACCAGCGGGGATGAATGCTGATGCTTGCGGGCCGAAACACTCGAATGCCTGTAGTCGCCCGCCGGGCGGCAAATTCGGAGACATGCCCGACGGCGGGCGTCCGTCCCGTCTGCCGCATCCGTTCGACCCCCAAGGTCCGCGGCCGGTCGTCGTTCACGATCACCGAACTATTGTTTGCGGTCCTCCTGTTTTCAGTGGCCAGCCTGATGCTCTTCACGCTGCTGAGCTTCTGGCGTCGGATCGAAGGACGTGTCAACGTCCGGTCGGCCCTGCTGCTGGACGGCAGCGGCGCCGTCGAACGCGTGGTCCGCAGTATCCGTGCCGAGTGCCTGGAGCCGCTGCGCACCCGTTACGCCGCCGGCAACTTCCAAAATGCATTCATTTTCCTAGCGGACACCAACGCCGACGGCCTTCCGGACTCGCTCAAAGGCTGGGGGCTCAAAGTGATGGATCTGGACCGCAATGGGGCCCAGGACCTCGTAGACAGCAACGGGGACGGGGCGCCGGACACCCCCCTGTGGGAATTGGTCGAGGCCAAGGCCTCCACCACCAACCTGGCTTCCGCGGTCTGGAAAGTCACCGTTTTGTGCCAGAACCTCGTCGCCCCGTGGACCTCGAGCGACGGGCGCCACCAATACCGGCCCTTCTCATATTCCGGGAGCGATCCGCGACTGGATTCGGATAACGACGGTTTCATTTCCGAGTCGGAAATCGGAAACTTCGTCACGGCTAATGGGCTGATTGACCATGTTTCCGAGGTGGCGAAGATCACGGCCATTCACTTCGGCCTGAAACTGGTCAAGGTTGGCGCCCGGCGCGACGTCGAATCGGTGATTCTCTATCAGGGGACGATCACGCCGCGCAATTGGCAGCCGCTGGATAAATATTACCATTCGGGCAACACGCCGTAGGAAAGCGGGTGAAGAGCATGAGCGTTCAGACCGTCACACGCGGGCGCCGCGGCGGCTTTACCTTGGTCGAAGCCGTCATCGTGGCCGCGCTGTTGGCCGCGGTCGCGGGAGGAATCTACCGCGCGGGTATTGCGGTCATGGGCAACATCCGCCGCGCAAACAACACGCGGACGGCCCTGAATCTACTGCAGCAGCAGGTCGAATACGTCCGATCGCTCGATTTCTATCGCATCGGAACGCATCCCCAAACCGGCGTGGCGTACTTCAACCGCGTCGTGACCACGAACGACACGTACAACGCCAATCAAGATGTATTGTTGACGCGCACGGACACGCTGACCGGGAATATCATGGCCGAATTGACCACGTACGCCACGCCGTACGACGATCCCGTGGATGGACTGGGCGCCGACGATCGGGACGGCGACACGCGGGACGCGCTGATCGTCCGCGTCGTGATCCGCTGGACCGATCGCGGACAGGAGCAGACCCGGTCCCTGGAAACGATGCTCTATGGAACGATCAGCGACGACCGGGAATTTGACGCGGTCGGCGTCAACCCCGAGGACAATCCCAGCGACGGGGACGGCGATCCGGGCGTCGTGGATATCCTGCTGGCGGAGTACAAGCTGAAGGATCAGGAAATCAACGTACGGGCGACGGACTACAGCAAAGGCACCAACACGCTGACGCTCGTGGGCTACGGAACCATGTCGTACGAGAAGAAGAAGGATGTCTGGTTGTTTCAATCCAAGAAGGCCGCCTATCCCGGGGACAGCGTCCGGGTGCGATCCAGTACCGGCGAGGAAGACACCTTGCCGGTGAAGTATTTGAAGTGATCGCTGCGGAAAGGGTCCGACGATGCATATTGATTCATTCCCGCCGCATAAACGACCGGTGGCGCGCGCGCGGAGAACGTGCGGCGCCGGCATGGTCTCCTTTCTGCTGATTGCCATGATCGTCCTGTTGACCGCCACGGGTCTGCTGGCCTATGTCGCGAACGTGACTTGGGAGACACGGCGCATGACCGCCAGCGCCGAGGCGTTCCAGGCCGCCGAAGCGGGGCTGGACAAGGCCTTTTTCAGACTACAGGCGACGCAGGACTGGACGAGCCTGGCGCAGAACCCCACCACGGGCTGGACGGCGCTGCCGACGACAGGCGCCGAATACACGACCACCTTCGGCAACCTGACGTCCAGCACGACGACGATTGTTTCTACGGGCCGCAAGGCGGGCCCCCGCGGATACACGTACCGGAAGATTCAGGCGGACGTGACCGGACGACGCCCGAGGGCCTTCGATTATTCCCTCTTCGGCGAACGGGTTGGTTTTCACAACCACATGAAAGTGAACTATGGGCTGGCGATCAACAGCAGGGTCTGGTCCAACAGCGATATCGTGATCCACCCGGGTCTCGTGATGAACGGCGACTTCACCGCCGTTGGAAAGCTTACGATCCTGACCACCCCCACATCGCTTTCCCCCACCGTCTACACCGGCCAGTTCCTGGATGGAACGCCCGGATCGCCGTTCTATGCCCCGAATTTCAACCTTCCGGTTCCAGAGCGAATTCCCTTTCCGGTCTATGATTTCGCGGACGCCAAGGAAAAAGCGATGGCCGCCGGCACCTATTTCGCGACTCCGGCCGATTTCTATGCCTACATCGCCGCGCGCACGACCACCTGGGCGGCCACGAACCGGCAGTTCTATGCGTTCCCGTCGCCGCTTCCCGGAAATGCCGACCGGACGATCGCCCTGATGGATAAGACTATGAAGTCAACCGGCATCGTCTCGCGCGCGGCATTGGACGGTTCGATATTCTACGTTCAGGGCAGCGTCTCGCTGAAGGGCGCACCGGACACGCTGCTGATCCTGCGGGGCGGACTGGTCGTGGAGGGTTCCGTGACGATCGCGCGCCCGATGGAACTGTACGCCAAGCCGACCACGCCGGCGATCGCGGCCACCGGCAAGATTGACATCACCGACACGAATCCGACGGACGGCACGGGCGGCCCCGTCACGATCGAAGGCATTATTTATACGCTGGCCGAATGCCATATTCACCAGTCGCATCCCTACAACGCGGTGTCGGTCAAGGGCATCGAGGTGGCCAACTATGTCCACAACTGCGAGTGGTTCTCGTTCACCTATTCGCCCTGGCCCGGCGTGAAGGGATTCTCCGAAGAGGCCGGGGCGGCGAGCCTGACGATTACCAAGTGGCGTGAACTGCCTGCGGGGCCGCCGTAACCGACGGCTGCCTCAATGGACCCGGCTTGTGCGGCGAACCTCCCATGCGGCCCCCGGAGCGCTTCGATTCCTGACACCGGCGTTCGCCCTCGCACTCTTCCTCAACGGCGCGTTGCTGTTCACGGTTCAGTTGATGGTGGCGCGCCGACTGCTGCCGCGCTTCGGCGGCGCGCCGGCCGTGTGGGTGACGTGCGCGTTCGTATTCCAAACGCTGCTGGTGCTGGGCTATGCCTACGCCCGGCTGCTCGGAAGTCGGGCGCGTCCCGCGGTCCAGTACGCCGTGCATCTCCTGCTGCTGGCCGCCGCCTGCCTGTTCATCCCCATCGCATTCCCCGCGTCAGAGCCGTCCGCGGATAGTGGGAATCCGACGTTGTCCGTAATCCGGCTGCTGCTGGGCGCCGTCGGCGTCCCGTTCTTTCTGCTGTCGGCGGCGTCGCCCCTGCTGCAACAATGGTTTGCCCAGACCGCGCATCCCGCGGCCCGCGATCCGTACTTCCTATATAGCGCCAGCAACCTCGGCAGCCTGCTGGGATTGCTGGGATATCCCTTGGGGATCGAACCCCACATGGGCCTGGCGTCCCAGGGGACGGCCTGGGGCACCGGATTCCTTGTC
>CAYLTB010000105.1:0-11564 GCA_964386675.1 uncultured Verrucomicrobiota bacterium | reverse complement strand
GACCGGTCCGTCCAGCAGGCCGGCGCGTACGCGCCGGCCGGGCGCCGCGCCCAGCACAGCGACCAGGTGCCGCGCCCGCCCGTCGGACAGCGTGGCCCTGCCGTCGCCGGCGACTTCCGCCGGATCGAGCAGCAGGAGGTTCACGCGCGGGGGGGGCGCGGGGTGAAGCACAGCGACCAGACACCGTCCGCGCGCGCGTCGAGGGTCGCCGCACGTCCGTTCGCCAAAACCAGCGAGTCCGCCAGGTGCCCGAAGGGAAGTCGCGCAAGGACGGGCACGCCGAGCCGTTCGCCCCACAGGCGGAAGACATCGTCAATGCTGGGCCCACTGTAATCGATCGCGTCCTGGTGCGTGAACGAGCCGCCGATCAGCGCGCGGATGCCGTTCAGTGCGCCGGCGGCATGGAGTTGAGACAGCGCGAAATCCACCTGGTAGGGCTTTTCGTCAATATCCTCGACCGCCAGCAGGCAACCGCGCAGGTCGGGCTGGAAGGGCGTGCCGGCGAGGCCGGCGAGCACGGCGAGGCAGGCGGCAAAGCAGGCGCCCTCTGCCCGTCCCGGCCTCACGACGATCGCGGCGGCGTCCGTGTCGTTGTCCCGCCGGAGGCCGCCCCCGCGGAACAACGGCAGCAGGGTCTCCGCCGAGCGTCCGACGCCGAGGTCCTCGGGAATCGTTCCGTAGTACGCCTCGCCCCAGCCGCGAATTCGCCAGCAGGCGTGCAACACGGTGATGTCGCTGTAGCCGATCAGCCGCGGGGGGCGGCGGACGCGCGCCTCGAGCAGGGCGGGGGCAAGATGAATCCCGCCATAACCGCCGCGGCAGGTCCAGACACAGTCGTGGCGGAGAGCCTCGAGCAGATCTTCGCGGCGCGGGCCGACGTCAAGCCACGCGCCGGGCCCCAGATGGCGGTCGAGCAGCGGCGAGGCGACAACGCGCAGCCCGGCGCGCCGCGCGAACGCGCGCGCGCGCTTCAGGTAATTTCGCTTTTCCAGCGGATTCCGCAGAGCATACGACGGACAACAGACGTACAATGTCGGGGCGGCCATTTCTCGATCTCCGCATTGCGGCTGATTCTGGTCGCGCGGGCGCCGGTTGTAAAGCCGCAAACGCTGGCGGAGGCTTTACCTTGCGGCGCGCGGGCGCATCTGGTGTTATATTTTCGCATGAAGCGATTGCGAAAGGTCCGATGGGGTGTCCTGGCGGGCGCCGCGCTGCTCCAGGTCGCGGTGCCGGATTCGGCGGCGCAACGGACGCGGCCCCCGCCGCCGCTGCCGCAACCCTCCTTCGCGCCGTCCGCACCGCCGGAATCCGCGCCGGCGCGGCCGCCGCCGGCCTCCTGGCTCGCGCCGGAAGCGGATTTCCGCGTCGAGAACGGCCGGGTCCTCGGCCCCTGGCGGCGCAGCGCGAAGCCGCTGGTCGCCTACTTCACGGGCCCGAACGCGCAACGGCATCCGGCGTTCACGGAAGTCGGCGAGAAGGTGGCCGCGCGCGTTCGCGGCCGTTTTCAGGAGATTCACAAGGCCGATTTATTGCCGTCGCCGGAAGACGAAAACGGCGCGCTGCTCTATCCGGACGGGGCTCCGCGCGTGATGCTGCTGATCATGCCGGGCGGCAATTCGGCTTTTGTGATGGCCGACCTGGCGGGGATCAGCGATCCGCTCTCCGCCGACGCCATGCGGCGGGAGCGCGCCAAGTTCGAAGAGGCGCGCAAGATTCCTCAGTCGGCGTTCCAGGCCGGTATGAACTACGTGGGGTGCTGCGGCGGCTTCTTCACAGCCGCCTCGGGCTACGATATCCGCGGCACGCTGCACACGGGGTGGGGGTTGTGGCCCGGCAAGGTCGGCAACATCGGACCCGGCCAGCGGCGCCCGTTTCCCGACGTCGTCTTTGAAGGTGCGGATTCCGGACACCCGCTCGTGAAGGCAACGAGCGGCGGCGTGCTCAAGAATATGTACTACAACGGGGGCCCGATCGGCGTCCGCGACGGCGCGCCCGATACCGAGTACCTCGGCAAGTACCGCGGCGGGAACATGCCCGAGCTCGAAGGCGACTGGTTCCTCGTCGCCTATCGGGCCGCCGACAATCCGATGGGCGGCCGTTGCGTGATCGCCACCGGCCACCCGGAAGTGAATCACCGTGATTTTCTGCTCGAAATGGCGCTCTATGCCGTGGACCACGAGATCGAAACTCCGGTCAGTTCCCTCCAATTCGATCGCCCGGTCGTGGGGCTGATCGGGGACGAGCAGTTGCATTTCTACCGCCTCGACCTGCCGGGCGCCGGGCGGTTGACGGTGGAGCTCACCGGGCTGGCGGAGAACTGCGATGTCTACCTGCGGGCGGGTCGGCCGCCGACTCCGACGCGGTACGACGCCAAATCGGAAGCGCCGGGCGCGGGCAACGAGCGCATCATCCATTCGGCCGTGCGCGGCGGCGCCTGGTATGTGGCCGTGTACGGACGCCACGGAGTCCTCAACGGCGCGCGCTACGCGCTGACCGTCAAGTGGAATTGAACCGTCCGCGGGGCGCGCGTGCCTCAGGCCGTTGTACGCTCGAATTTTCGGCAACGCACGCCCGCTTCCTCAAACAGCGCCCGCGCCTGCCCCGTGAAGTGATACTCGTGTTCGTACACCACCTCGACGATGCCGGCGTTGATGATCATCTTGGCGCACATCAGGCAGGGACTTATCGTGCAGTAGAGAGTGCCGCCGCGGACGCCAATGCCATGGTAGGCGGCCTGCACGATCGCATTTTCCTCGGCGTGCGCGCAGATGCATTCGCCGAGCCGCTCGCCGGAGGGCGCGTCGCCGGCGCAGCGCGGGCACCCGCCGTCGGCGCAGTTGCGGATGCCGCGCGGCGTGCCGTTGTAGCCGGTCGAGACGATCCGGCGATCGAGTACAATCACCGCGGCCACCGGCCGACGGCGGCAGTTCGAGCGGCGAGCCACGACGTGCGCGATGTCAATGAAGTATTCATCCCATCCGGGGCGTCGGCGCACCGGTTCGGGATTCGCGGGCATCGGGGAAGTCATGACGGGAGCTTGCCGCCGAAAGGGCCGGTCGGCAAGCCGGAACGTCGTCTGCCCGCTCCTCGCAGAGGAGCCGTGCATCGGTGCGGATGAGCGGTCTGCCCGTCGTTGCGGCGGGCGTCCGGACGAAGCGCGGAGCGGCCGCGCAGGCGATGCGGGGAGGATACGTCGCGAGCCGGGATGAATCCCCGGGAACCGGACCGCGGGCGGCTCGACGACGCCGCGAGGTTCCGACCCCAGCACAAAATTCACATCGCTCGAGGAGGCAAGCGATTCGATCCCGGTAACGCCGGGGACTCCGGGCGGACGGGGCGTCTATCACCGGGCCGCGCCCGTGCGCCGTCCCCGGGTAGTTCACAGCTCGCGGGCGGCCTCACGGACGGTGTATAGTAACGGCACATGGGGCCGCAGTGACACCGCAGCGGGGAACGGCGGTTCCGGGAGTTCGCGCATGTTCGTCGGCATCAATATGAGCGTGACGTCGTCGGAAAACGGGCGGCTGACGCATGCGCTGGGGTCAGCCTATCTGGACGCGATCCGCGAGACGGGCGCGGTCCCGCTGCTCATCCCCGCGGGCGCGAACGATGCCGAGTTGCGCGCGCTCACCGCCCTCGCGGACGCCTTCATCTTCTCCGGCGGTCCCGACTATCCCCCCGAATTCTACGGGGCGGAGCCGCATCCCGAAACGCGGACCCTGCATCCGGTGCGGGCCGAGACCGACCGGAGATTCGCCCGCATCGTCCTGCGCGAGACGCATCGGCCCGTGCTGGGCATCTGCGGCGGTCTGCAATTGGCCGTCATCGCACTGGGAGGCCGACTGATACAGCATGTGGCCCGACCGGAGGGCCATCGCGCCGTCGGCGATACATCGGCGCGGCATGCGATCCGGGTGCGGCCCGGCAGCCGGTTGCGCGCACTGCTCGGCGCCGACACGGTCGAGGTGAATTCGTACCACCATCAGGCGGCGGACCCGGACGCGGTCCCGCCGGAACTGCGGATCGCGGCGACGGCCGAGGACGGGACGCTCGAGGCGCTCGAGGGCGTCGCAGAGGATCGTTTTCTAGTGCTCGTCCAATGGCACCCGGAATGCATGGACAGCGCGGATCACCGCGCGCGAATCATAGGCGGCCTCGCCGCCGCGGCCCGCGAGCACGTCGGCCGGCGCTGAGATCAGCCCGGCAGCCGGTGCCGGCGGACGTGGAGCCGGCCGCCGGCGTCGGTTTCGAGAAAGAGCAGCCCGCCGGAGAAGTGATGGCCTGCGCCGAAGACGGCGGGGCAGACGACGGGCCTGAACGCCGGCCAGCGGTGCGCGCCGCGCGCGCCGTGGGCGATGATGCGGGCCACCGGGTAGCGCGGATTCAGTCGCGGTAGCCGCGCCAGCAGTCCCACCAGCGGAAGCAGGCCCGGCGCGTGCAGGTGGCCCAGCACGGTGCGCTCGATCTGCGGCAGCCGGGCCCGCACTTCGGGAATCTCTTCCAGCGCCCCGAGCGCGCTCGGGTCGTGCAGGAACAGCAGGATGCGCGCATCGCTCGGCAGCGCGGCGAAGGTTTCGCGCAGGCGTCCGATCAGTTCCTCCCGCCGTTCGAGCCAGCGCGGTATTTCGCCGGGCAGCGCCTCCGGCAGGAACAAGTCCAGCGTCAGCAGCGTCGAGGCCAGGCCGATCAGGTGGAACGCGCCGTCCTGTTCGTGCCAGAAGATCCGCAACCCCAGCGCCGTCTCGCCGCGCTGAAGGCTTTCGTACCGGATGCCGCCGCGCCGCAGTTCGGTGCTGTGTTTGCCCAGTTCGTGGTCGCCGAAGACGAATCGGCAGTGATCGGGAAACGTGCTCCGCATCAGGTCCAGCACGCGGCGCACGCTCTCGAACGATTCATCGTCGCTGAGGCCGACCCCGGAGGAGTCGCCGCCGTAGTCCCCATTCGCCACGATCCAGTCGGGGCGGAACTCCGCAATGACGTCCAGCGCCCGCAGGAACACCGCCTCGCGGAATTCCGGATGCCAGTTCCAGAGCCGCCGCCGTACACGCAGCAGCGCGCGGTTCCACTTGCGCGCCAGGAAGGAGTGCCGCGCGCCCAGGTCGTGCGCGATGCGATGACTCCGCTGCGCCTCGCCGGGGCCGAGGACGTGCATGTCGGAAATGACCGCAATGCGCATGACAGACCGCCGTGCCGCGGATTCAGAACGAGCCGTTCAGTCCCAGCGCGATGAAGAAGCCGCCTTCCATTTTGCGGTTGCCGGAGTCCGGCCCGGCCTCGAACCCGAAGTCGCGTCCGGCGACGCGTCCGCCCCGCACTTCGATGTTCCAGTATTCGGCGATCGCCAACGCGATTGCGCCGAAGAAACGCGACTCGCGGTAGCGGAACCGTTCGCGCTCGTCGTTGTCCTCCAGCGCGAATTCATAGCGGCGGTTCACCTCGAAGCCGGCGGCTGCCGTTCCCCAGGAGGTCACCCGCAACAACGCGCGAGTGACGGGGTACCCCACATCGAGCATCAGCGGGTCCGCCGGCGACCATCGAAGGCCCAGGACAGGATCCCCTATGCGGTCATCCTGCATGCGCAGGCGCAGACCCGCGAACGCCGAAAACCGATCAGTGACCGACTGAATAGCCGTCATGGAGAACGGTACGTCGAAGCCCTGCGCGAGCGCCGCTGCCTCGGCATAGAGGCCGGGTTCCGCGTCGAATCGCAGGGTTACGCCGTTATACCCGCGCAGATCCCATCGGACGGCCAGACGCAGATGCGCCAGCAGCTCGGGCAGGGCGGGCGGGCCGCCCTCGGTCGGCACCCAGAGCCGCGCTTCCGCGGACAAGGCCACTTCACCGCGCCCGGTGTCGAAGAAATAGATCTCGCTCCAGCCGCGCGTTTCCGCCAGGCCGAAACGCCCGGCTCCCTCGACGCGGCGCGACGGCGTGAAGCTCCACTCCACGCCGGCCGGCGGGTCGGGCCGCCGGTCCACAATTTGGCAGAAGGGGAACGCGGCCCCGCCACCCGCCCGTGCAGACGCCGCCGATGCCGCCAGCCATCCGACGGCGCGGCATAGGGCGAGCGTCCATCTCCGGGTCTTCCTCATACGGGTCTCCTATGCGTCACGCGGGCCGCTCAACGCGGTGGCGGCGATGGGGGCGAAAGCAGCGTCGGCGTCAGCGCGATATTCAGCGACCGCCGAGCGCCGCCGGCATCGAAGCCCACGAGAAACCGGGAATAGAACTCGTTCGACTGGCCCAGCCCGGCGAGCGACACCGTCTGGCCGGCGCGCGCAACAATTTCCGTGGCGGCCGCCGCAAACCGCACCCGGTGCGGCTGGCCGCCCACTCGCCCGCTCAATTCCGGGATCAGCCGGATGCGAATATTCGGTCCCTCGCCGATCAGTGTGGGCTCCACGACCAGGAAGGCGCCGACATCCTGCCAATTCACGCGTGATTCGAACACACCGGCATTGCGGCCCCACGTCTCGATCCATTCCAGCCACGGCACCCGCTCGCCGACCCGCAGTGAGGCCTCGCGGCCGCTGGCGACGACCAGGGTCTGCCGCGCCCGGTCGCTGAATTGCGAGGACCGGTCCGCCAAACCAATGCCGACCGACGCGCCGCCGCCCCCGCCGCTGCGATAGATGCCCCGCGCGTCCACGCCGACACCGCGCTGGCGGGAGGATCCGGCTTCGTCGAAGTCCACATCAATGCGGATGTTCACGGGCGGACGATTGATCGCGGCCAGCGCCTCGGTCAGACGCCGGTGCTCGGTCTCGGTCGCCCGCACGAGCAGCCGCTGATTGCGGCGGTCGGGAATGACCGAACCGCCCTCGGAAATAATCGCCTTCGCGGCGGCCTCGGCGATATCCACCTCCACAAATCCCAGCGGATGAACGCGGAAAAAGCGACCTTCCTCCGGCTCTGCGGCGAATGCGGCAGTGTACGTCAGCAGCGCCGCGGCGAGGGCCGTACCAAACCGTGTGATTCTCATGGGCGAAATCTACGGCGGCTTTGCGGCGGGCGCCAGTAAAAAGGCGCGCCTGCCGGCCGCTCGGGCCGAGGCGAACGCGCCCCGCCGGCGGTCAGGCTTGGGCCGCCGGGCGTTCGAGCGTCGGCATCCGGCGATGCCGCCAGCGGGCGACGGCCAGGCCCAGCAGCGCGAGAAGCGCCAGCGCCCCGCCGATGTAGGCGAGCGCGCCGCGCCAGGATTCGCGCGTAACCGAGCCGCCGGCCAGCGCGGCTACGATCGTGCTGGGCAGCGTGCCCGCGAGCGTGCCGAGCCAGAACGCGCGATGCCGGAGATCGGTCAGCCCCAGCGCGATGTTCTGGACCATCGCGACGACCGGCATCTGACGCAGCAGCGCAACCGCCACGGCGTCCGGATGCATCAGCAACGCCTGCGCGCGGGCGGGCAGCCGAGCGCGCCGACGCACCCATTCGCGTCCGCCCCAGCGGGCGAAGCAGAAGGTCGCGTAGGAGCCGAGGGTGCCGGAGATCCAGGCCAGCGGCGCACCGACTCGGAATCCGAACAGCGCGCCGCACAGCGCCGCCAGCGGCAGGCGCGGCACGCCGATGGCGACGAGCAGGGCGGAAATAGCGAAGTAGAACGCGGGCCCCCAGCCGCCCGCCGCGCGCAGATGCGCGCGCCAGGACTGGAAATCCGTCGCCGCCGTGCGCACCGGCGGCCACTGCGAAAGCACAACCGCGCCGAAGGCGACGGCGACAAAGACGGCCATCTTCAGCGTCGAACGGCGCAGGGCCGATGCCGCCTCGTCCGTGGTCTCGCGGTCCGCGTCCATGGGGGGGAGTGTAGCCCCCGGTTCTGGCTCGGCCAAGCGTGGACCGTCCCCCATCGTGGCCGGATGTCGAAGGGCGCCGGCCAGGTCACCCTGCGCGTGGGTACAGCAGCGCTCGCTCCCGCCCGCGCTCGAACGCGCGGCGGTCCGCCGTGTCCCAGGCGCGCACGATGCCGCCCGCGGGTCTTCCGGCCTGCAACGCCCCGCGCGTGCGGCCCTCGCCCAGCAGCCGGTCGAAAAACTCCGGCCGCGCGCCCGGCGCTTCCCAGAGCGCCGCCCGGCCAAACGCGCGCTGCAGCCGCGCGAGTACACGAACTGCGGCCGCCGCCGGTCGCCACGCGGCCGGATCCGTCACCGCGATCCGCCCGCCTTCGATCCACGTGTCGCCGTCGCGATAGCGATGGAAACACAGCCGCGCCCCGGCCAGATCGAGACCGCGCAGCGCCTCCCACGCCGGCGCAGTTTCCAAACCTTGGAAGCCCCGCGCGCCTTTTCTTCCATGCCTTGGACGATGGGCGGCGACCGGCTTCCAAGCCTTGGAAACGGCAACGACCTGAAACGAGAGCGGGCCGCCGCGGTCGGCGCGCAACAAGGGCAGCGGCTCCGAGAAAACCGTCAGGGTATAGCCCCACGCGCTTTCCCAGGTGCGAATGCCGGGCGAGGGGGGGTGCCACGGCGCGCCGGCGGGCCGCCGGCCGTCAGCCCGATAGCCGCGCATCGGCACGACGCGCAGATCGAGGTCGAGCCCGAGCGTCCCGACCAGCCAGCGCGCGGTCTCGCCGATCGTCATTCCATAAACGAACGGGACCGGCACATGGCCGACAAAACTCGCGTGCGCCGGATCGAGCATCGGCCCGTCCACGATCGCCGCCAGCGGATCAGGCCGGTCGGCCACGATGACGGGCTTGCCGGCCGCGGCCGCGGCCTCGAGGACATCGCGCAGCGTCGAAACATACGTGTAACATCGGACCGCGAGGTCCTGCAGGTCCACGATCAATACATCAAGCCGGGCCAGTTGTTCCGCTGTGGGGGTGCGGCGCGCGCCGTACAGCGAATGAAGCGGCACGCCCAGCGTCGGATGGATTTCGTCGCGGATTCCTTCGCCCGCGCCGCCCGCGCCCCAGTAGCCGTGCTCGGGGGTAAAGACGGCGCGCGGAGCAAGACCGTTGGCCGCCAGACGGTCCAGCGCCGCCACGCCGTCCGCGCCGAGGGCGGCGGCATGACTCACCAGCCCAATCCGTGCCCGGCGCAGCGCGCGCGGCGGCCGGGCGAGCAGGGCCTCGAGTCCGGTGAGAAAGTTCAAGGCGCGAGGCTCAGGCAAAGACGCGCCTTTGCCGGAGACCGACTTCAGGGCTCATTTATCCGTGAGCGCAGCGACGCCGGGGAGCGCCTTGCCTTCGAGAAACTCCAGGCTCGCGCCGCCGCCGGTGCTGATATGCGTCATCCGATCGGCCAGACCGCTCTGGTTGACCGCGGCCACGCTGTCGCCGCCGCCGACGATGCTCAGACATTTCGTTTCCGCCAGCGCCTTCGCGATGGCCATCGTGCCGGCAGCGAAGGGCTTCATTTCGAAACAGCCCATCGGCCCGTTCCAGACGACCGTCTTGGCGCCCCGCACGGCCGCGGTGAACCGTTCGATCGTCTTGGGGCCGATGTCAAGCGCGCGCCAGCCTGCCGGAATCTCCGCCTCTCCCACGACGCGGACATTGGCGGCGGCGTCGAATTTGTCGGCTACCACGTGGTCCACCGGCAGCAGCAGTTTCACGCCGGCCTTTTCCGCCTGCGCCAGCAGCTCCTTCGCGAGCGCGACTTTATCCGGCTCGACCAGCGAATCGCCGACGGGCAGGTTCTTCGCCAGGTAGAACGTGTAGGCCATGGCGCCGCCGATGATCAGCGTATCCACCTTCGTCAGCAGATGCTGGATCACGTTCACTTTGTCGCTGACCTTCGCGCCGCCCAGGATGGCGACGAACGGCCGTTCCGGGCGTTCGAGCGCGCGGCCGAGGTAGTCGATCTCCTTCTCCATCAAAAAGCCGGCGACGTTCTTCTTGTAGTACTTGCAGACCAGCGCCGTGGAAGCATGGGCGCGGTGCGCGGAGCCGAAGGCGTCGTTGATAAAGATTTCGCCGTCGCCCAGGCGGGCGAGCTTTTCGGCCAGCTCGGCCTGTTTCTTCTTCATCTCGGCCTTGGCCGCTTTCTTCTCTTCCTCGGTGGCGGTGTCCGCGACTTTGGCCTTGCCCTCATCGGCATAGAAGCGGGTGTTCTCTACCACCAGCACCTCGCCCGGTTTCAGCGCCTTCGCCATGGCGAGCGTCGCGTCGCTGACGCAATCGGGGCCGAACTGAACGGGGCGGCCGAGCAGTTCCGCGAGCCGGTCAGCCGCGGGTTTGAGGCTGAAGTCAGGTTCGAAACCCTTGCCCTTGGGGCGTCCCAGATGGCTCATCAGCACCAGCGCGCCGCCCTGATCCAGCACATGGCGAATGGTCGGCAGCGCAGCGCGGATGCGGGTATCGTCGCTCACCTTGCCGTTCTTGATCGGCACATTGAAATCCACGCGGCAGAGCACCCGCCGCCCCTTCACGTTCACATCGCGCACCGTCAGCTTGTTCATGGTGTTGCTCCTTTGGGTCACAAAGACCGGCACTCCAGCCGCGGCGCCTGCCGCCGCGGAACGAAAGAAACTCTATACCACAAGCGCCCCGCTGTGGAAACGACCATTCGCACGGCCCGCACAGACGCGTCGGCTCCGTCCGGCGCCGAGCGGCCTTACCGCTGGCGCCGCCGAGGCCGGGACGGGGACGAAAAGCCGTGGTCGCCGCCCGCGGCCATGGCGCGCGGGGAGCCGGCGGGGAGCTTCCTCGCGCGTCAACAGAATCGTTCCGGCCAATTCCGGCGGGTGCCGTTTCAAGGACAAGGTCAGTCGTCAAAAAGCGTGAGGATCAGCCTGACGCGGTCGGCCTTGGCAGCACTGCGAAACGCGGGCAGGCCGCACAAGCCATAAAGGCTGAATTAGCGCTCGTTCGGGGGAAGGAACTTATTGCAGACTCTCCGGCAGTCTCTCTACGAATGCTCGAATCTCATCGCGCACCCGCCGGTAATGCGCCAGCGCCTCGGCTTCCGTCTTGGCCGTCTTGGCTAATGCAGGGGGATCATCAAACCCGACATGAACCACTTTCGCTTTGCCGCGTAACCACATCGGGCAGGTCTCGTTGGCGTGGCCGCATACCGTCACCACGTAATCAAAAGGCACGTCCTTGACGGCGTCCACGGTCTTCGATCGGTGACCGCGGATGTCCACGCCCGCCTCAGCCATGACGCGTACGGCCAGGGCGTTGAGCCCGTGCGTCTCGATGCCGGCGGAGTAGGGCTCGATCACGTCCGCTTTCAGCGCTCTCGCCCAGCCTTCCGCCATCTGGCTTCGACAGGAGTTGCCGGTGCAGAGAAACAGGATTTTCAGCTTGGGTGTCATGGCTCTTCTTTTCTGGCGATCGAAAGGATTACGTCCTTGGGCAGGGCCACCCCCGCTGCCACTTGCAGGGCTTTGAAGGCGGCAACCGGCGCCGCGCAGGCGGCACAGCAGCCCTTCAGGGTCTTGCGGCTGGTGGTCAAGACGACGCCGTCTGAACCCTCGCCGATCTCGTTATACCCATCCACCGGCCCCTGGGCGGCCAGTGCCTCCCCGAATTTCCGCACCTTCTCGCATCCGCTGACGATTCGAAACGTTGTAGCGCACCAGGGTTTTCTGGACAGTTTGGAGGTGGTATTCATGCGGCTGCC
>CAYLTB010000104.1:0-11577 GCA_964386675.1 uncultured Verrucomicrobiota bacterium | reverse complement strand
CCGGATCGCGCACGACGAGCCGGCGCCGGCCCTTGACGGTCCCGGCGAACTCGACGACCCCGTCGATCTTCGCGATCTCCGCGGCGTCCTTCGGGCGGCGCGCCTCGACCAGTTCGGCCACGCGCGGCAGACCGCCGGTGATGTCCTTCGTGCGAACCACCTTGCGCGGCGTCTTTGCGAGCATCGCCCCGGCCTGGACCGTCGCGCCGGCGGACACGGTGACGTGCGCGCCCGCCGGAATCGAATAGAAACCCAGCGGCTCCCGGGTCTTCGGGTCGCGAATGGCGATCTGGGGATGCAAATCCTCCTTGTGCTCCATCACGACGCGCTCTTCCTGGCCCGTCGCCGGATCCACTTCGCGCCGCATCGTGACGCCCTCGATGAAGTCGCGCAATTCGATGACGCCCTGGTATTCCGACAGAATCGGCACGTTGTACGGATCCCACTTGATGAAGCTCTGCCCCTTCTTGACCCGGCCGCCGTCCTCGACGGCGATGACGGCGCCGATGACCGGAGTATGGTGCTCCAGCTCGCGGCCCGAATCGTCGTAGATGCTCACCGTGCCGTTCTTGTTCAGCACAATGTACGTGCCGTCGGTCACCCGGACGGTGCGCAGGTCGGCGTACCGGATCGTGCCGTCGTGCTTGGCGATGATCTGCGGCTGTTTGAAGACGGAGCTGGCGGTTCCGCCGATATGGAAGGTCCGCATCGTCAGCTGCGTGCCCGGCTCCCCGATGCTCTGCGCGGCGATGATGCCGACGGCCTCGCCGAGCGCCACGGGGCGCCCCGTGGCCAGGTTGCGGCCATAGCATTTCGCGCAGACGCCGCGCACGGACTCGCAGGTGAGGACGCTGCGGATGCGCACCCGTTCGACGCCCGCCGACGTCAGCGCGGCGGCCGCGACCTCGTCGATCTCCTGCCCGGCGGCCACAAGGGTCTTGCCGCCCGGCGCGCGGATGTCGTCGAGCGCGGTGCGGCCCACAACCCGCTGGGACAACGGCACCAGTTCGTCGTCGCCTTCCCGGATCGCTTCGACCTCGATGCCGTTCAGCGTGCCGCAATCCTCCTCGATGACGATGATATCGTGCGCGACATCCACGAGGCGGCGCGTCAGATAGCCGGCATCCGCCGTCTTGAGCGCGGTGTCGGCCAGGCCCTTGCGCGCGCCGTGCGTGCTGATGAAGTACTCCAGCACGCTCAGTCCTTCGCGGAAATTTGAGATGATCGGGCGTTCGATAATTTCGCCGGAGGGCTTGGCCATCAAGCCGCGCATGCCGGAGAGTTGCCGAATCTGCTGGCGGCTGCCGCGCGCGCCGGAGTCCACCATCATGAACACCGGGTTCAGATCGTCACGCGGCGTCCCCTCGCGAAATTCGTTGTACTCGAGTTCGCGGTACAGCGCGTTCGAAATCTCCTCCGTCGCGTGGGTCCAGATGTCCACGATTTTGTTGTACCGCTCGCCGTCGGTAATGACGCCCTTGCGGTACTGCTCCTCGACCCCCGCAATCTGGCGGCGGGCGTTCTCGACCATTTCGTCCTTGGCCTGCGGAATCACCATGTCCACCATGCCGATCGAGATGCCGCCGCGCGTCGCGTACTCGAATCCCATCTCTTTCAGACGGTCGAGCACCTTGACCGTCTCGGCGTGGCCGGCGACCTGGTAACACCGGAAGATGAGCTCGGTCAGGTTCTTTTTCTTAACGACCTGGTTCCAGAATCCGAGCGCGTCGGGCCAGATTTCATTGAAGAACACGCGGCCGACGGTCGTCGTGATCACCGTCCGGTCCTTGTCGCCGAACTCGGTGTGGCGCTGGTAATCGGGGTTGCGCAGCCGGATGCGGTCGTGGATGCGCATGGCGCCCTCGTCGTAGGCGGTGTGCACCTCGTCGGCGTCGGCGAACAACGGCAGGTGTTCGATTTCATCGCCCTTCCGCTGGCGCAGCCGGATCCGGTTGCGCTGCGAATCGGTCGTCATGTAGTAACAGCCGAGGGCGATGTCCCGCGTCGGCGTGGTGATCGGCTTGCCGCTGGAGGGCGAGAAGATGTTGTTGGGCGCCAGCATCAGCAGGCGCGACTCCAACTGGGCCTCGATCGAGAGCGGCACGTGAACGGCCATCTGATCGCCGTCGAAGTCCGCGTTGTAGGCCGTGCAGACGAGCGGGTGGATGCGGATGGCCTCGCCCTCGATCAGCACGGGCTCGAAGGACTGGATGCTCAACCGATGCAGCGTCGGCGCGCGGTTCAGCATCACGGTGTGCCCGCGCGTGACCTCGTCCAGCACGTCCCACACCTCGTTGGATTCGCGCTCGATCATCTTCTTGGCGCTGCGGACCGTATGCACGAGTCCCAGCTCTTTGAGGCGACGGATGATGAACGGTTCAAAGAGGACCAGGGCCATCTTCTTGGGCAGGCCGCACTGATTCATCTTCAGTTCGGGCCCGACGACGATGACCGAGCGGCCCGAGTAATCCACGCGCTTGCCGAGCAGGTTCTGCCGGAAGCGACCCTGTTTGCCGCGGAGCATGTCGGACAGCGACTTCAGCGGGCGGTTGCCGGCGCCGGTCACGGCGCGGCCGTGCCGGCCGTTGTCGAACAGCGCGTCCACCGCCTCCTGGAGCATCCGCTTCTCGTTGCGAATGATGACGTCCGGCGTTTTCAACTGCAGCAAGTTCCGCAGGCGGTTGTTACGGTTGATGACGCGGCGATACAGGTCGTTGAGGTCCGAGGTCGCGAACCGGCCGCCCTCGAGCGGCACCAGGGGGCGCAGGTCCGGCGGGATCACCGGCAGCACATCCAGGATCATCCATTCGGGCCGTGTGTGGCTCGTGCGGAACCCCTCGATCAACTTGATCCTTTTCGTGAGCTTCTTTCGGTTGGCCTTGCTGCGGGTGTTGTCCATTTCCGCCTCGAGCCGCTCGATCTCGCGGTCGAGGTCAATGCCCTTCATCAGGTCGCGGATGGCCTCCGCGCCCATGCGGGCCGTGAAGGATTCGCCGTATTTCTCCTGCGCCTCCCGGTATTCCATCTCGTTCAGGAGCTGGCGCTCCTTGAGCGGGGTGTCGCCCGGGTCAATGACGATGTAATCCTCGTAGTACAGGATGCGCTCCAGCGCCCGCATGGTCAGGTCCAGCACCAGTCCCATCCGGCTCGGCGTGCACTTGTAGAACCAGATGTGCGAAACTGGAACGGCCAGCTCGATGTGCCCCATGCGCTCGCGGCGCACGCGCGCCATGGTCACCTCGACGCCGCAACGGTCGCAGATGACGTTCTTGTACTTGATCCGCTTGTATTTTCCGCAGCCGCACTCCCAGTCCTTTGTCGGGCCGAAGATGCGCTCGCAGAACAGGCCCCCCTTTTCGGGCTTGAAGGTCCGGTAATTAATCGTCTCCGGATTCTTGACCTCGCCGTGGCTCCACGACCGGATCGTCTCCGGCGAGGCCAGCGTGATCCCGACGGAATCGAACCCCGCCTCGGGCATGACGCCGAGAACCTGCGCGGCTGTGCTTGAATCGGCCATAAGTGCTCCTGGAAATACTCCGTGTCCCGCTTACTCGCCCGGCTTGTAAATTTTGATGTCGAGGCCGAGCGACTGCATTTCCTTCATCAAGACGTTGAACGACTCCGGCACGCCGGACTCGAGCGTGTTTTCGCCCTTGACGATGGTCTCGTAGATGCGCATGCGGCCGGTCAGGTCGTCGCTCTTCACCGTGAGCAGCTCCTGCAAGGCAAAGGCCGCCCCGTACGCCTCCATCGCCCACACTTCCATCTCGCCGAAACGCTGGCCACCGTACTGCGCCTTTCCGCCGAGCGGCTGCTTCGTAACCAGCGAATAGGGTCCGACGGCGCGCGCGTGAATCTTGTCGGTGACCAGGTGGTGCAGCTTCATCATGTAGATGACGCCCACGACCACGCGCTGATCAAAGGGCTCTCCCGTCCGGCCGTCGTAGAGCGTGCACTTGCCGTCTTCCGGTTCTCCCGCCTCCTTCAGCAGCTGGTGAATGCGCTCCTCCGAGATGCCGTCGAAGATCGGCGTGGTCGCGTAGAGCCCCAGCGCTCGACAGGCGATCCCCAGATGCGTTTCCAGCACCTGGCCGACGTTCATGCGCGACGGCACGCCCAGCGGATTCAGGACGATATCCACCGGCGTTCCGTCCGGGCGGAACGGCATGTCCTCCTCCGGCACGATCTTCGCGATGACGCCTTTATTGCCGTGGCGCCCCGCCATTTTATCGCCGACGGACAGCTTCTTTTTCGCCGCGATGTAGACCTTGACCTGCTTGATGATGCCCGGCTCGACCTCGTCGCCGCTCTCCAGCCGCTCCATCGCCTTGTGCTGCTCGTTCGTCAGATCGGAGAAGCGGTGGTTGTACTCGCCGAGGATGGACTGGATCTTGATCTGAATCGGACTGGCGTCAATCGCGACATGCTCGCGCGACGCGGCGAGTTTCCGCAGCAGCGTCTTGGTGATCTTCCGGTTGGCCGGAATGATCTTCTCGCCGGTCTCGACGTTGACGACGTCGAGCGGGATCTTCTCGCCGAGCAGGATGTTGGCCAGCGCGTCCGTCAGGTCCTCGAAGAGCTGCTGCTGCTTTTCCTTGTACTCCTCCTGGATCTGCTTGAGCTGCTGCCGCTTCTCCTTCGCCGAGACGCGGGCGCGCTTCGCCGTCGGGGCATCGGCCCGGTTGGCCATTTTGACGTCCATGACGATGCCGTAAGTTCCGCTGGGGACCCGCAGCGAAGTATCGCGCACCTCCGCAGCCTTCTCGCCGAAGATAGCCCGCAAGAGCCGTTCCTCCGGCGCCAGCTCGGTCTCGCTCTTCGGCGTGATCTTGCCGACGAGTATGTCGCCGGGCTTCACCTCCGCGCCGATGCGGACCACACCGCCGTGCGTGAGATTCTTCAGCGCCTCTTCGCCGACGTTCGGGATGTCGCGCGTGATTTCCTCGGGGCCGAGTTTCGTGTCGCGCGCCCCGCACTCGAACTCCTCGATATGGATCGAGGTGAAGGTGTCTTCGGCGACGAGCCGCTCGTTGATCAGAATCGCGTCTTCGAAGTTGTAGCCGCACCACGGCATGAAGGCGACCATCACGTTCTTACCGAGCGCGAGTTCGCCGTCCTTCGTCGCGGGGCCGTCCGCCAGCACATCGTCCTTTTTCACGCGTTGTCCCACGCGGACGACGGGCTTCTGGTTGAAACACGTGCCTGCGTTGGAGCGCATGAACTTGCGCAGCGGGTACACCTGGTACTCGTCCGTCGGCGTCTTCTTCGTCGGCGGCTCGCCGGTCTTCGAGACAATGATCTGCGTGGCGGAGACGTAGGCGACCTTCCCGGCCGCCCGGGCCAGCACCAGCACACGCGAGTCGCGCGCGACGCGCGCCTCGTTGCCGGTGGCCACGTACGGCGCCTCGCTCTGCAACAGCGGCACCGCCTGGCGCTGCATATTCGATCCCATCAGCGCGCGGTTGGCGTCGTCGTGCTCCAAAAACGGAATCAACGCGGCGGCCACGCTGACCACCTGCTTCGGCGAAACGTCCATGTACTGCACGCGATCGCGGGGCACCTCGCGGAACTCGCCGCGCGTGCGCACCATGACGGTCTCGTTCAAAAAGCGCCCGTGGCTGTCCAGCGGCGCATTGGCCTGCGCAATAACGAACGTCTCCTCCTGGTCGGCCGTCAGGTATTGCACCTCGTCGGTGACGCGGCCCTGGACGACCTTGCGGTAGGGGCTCTCGATGAATCCGAAATGGTTGATGCGCGCGTACACGCTCAACGACGAGATCAGACCGATGTTCGGGCCTTCCGGGGTCTCGATCGGGCAGATGCGGCCGTAGTGGCTCGAGTGGACGTCACGCACTTCGAAACCCGCGCGGTCCCGGCTCAGGCCGCCCGGTCCGAGGGCGCTCAAGCGGCGCTTGTGCGTGAGCTCGGACAGCGGGTTGGTCTGGTCCATGAACTGGCTCAACTGCCCGCGCCCGAAGAAATCGCGGACGACGGTGGAGAGCGTCTTCGGATTGACGAGCTTCTGCGGAGTGAGCTTCTCGACCGACGTGTCGAAGATCGTCATGCGCTCCCGGACCAGGCGCTCCGTGCGCGCGAGTCCGAGGCGGCACTGTCCCTCGAGCAATTCGCCGACCGTGCGGATGCGGCGGCTCCCCAAGTGATCAATGTCGTCCAGGGTTCCCTCGCCGCGGCGCAGGTTGATCAGGTAGCGAATGCCCTCGACGACGTCCTCCTTGACCAGGACGCGTGATTCTCCGCCGATGTTCCCGCCGAGCTTTTGCTGAATCTTGTAGCGCCCCACGCGGGTCAGGTCGTAGCGGCGTTCGTCGAAGAAGATCCGCTTCAGCAACTGCCGCGCGTTCGAGATCGTCGGCGGATCCCCCGGGCGCAGCTTGGCGTACAGATCTTTCAGCGCATCGTCGCTCGACCGGGTCGGATCCTTGCGCACGCTCTTCAGGAACAGCCCCTCGTCCCAGGACACGTTGACGACGTCCACGGACGAATACCCCACGGCCTGCATTTGCCGCACCAGGTCGCGGGTGACCGGCTCATATGCGCGCGCCAGCACGGACTGCGAATCGGCGTCAATGCAGTCGCCGGCCAGCACCCGGTGCGCGATGCGCTCATCGGACACCTCGCCTTTCAGCGGAAGCTTCTCCATCGTGTAATACAAGCCCAGCAGCTCGGCGTCGGTGCCGTATCCCAACGCGCGCAGAAACGTCGGCGCCAGAAACTTGCGGCGCCTTTTCTTGCGGTCCAGGTAGACATAGAGCAGGTCGGAGGCATCGAACTGCACCTCGAGCCAGGAACCGCGGTCCGGGATGATCCGGAACGAGTACAGGTCCGTGCCGTTGGGATGTACGCTGGTCTCAAAGCAGATGCCCGGCGAGCGGTGCAACTGGCTGACCACGACGCGCTCGGCCCCATTGATGATGAAGGTCCCCTGCTCGGTCATCAGGGGGATCTCCCCCATGTAGACCTCTTCTTCGCGGACTTCCTTCGGGTCCTTCAGGCGGAAGGTCACATAGAGGGCTGCCGAAAAGGAACCGCCCTCTTGAAGGCTCTCGATCGGGCCCATCTTGGGCGCCTGAATCTCGTATTTCACGAAATCCAGAACGCTCTGCCCGTCGTAGCTTTCGATCGGGAACACCTCTTTGAATACCGCCTGCAAGCCGATGTGCTTCCGCTTGGGCGGCGGCACTTCCGCCTGGAGAAAATCCCGGTAGGAATTCGTCTGGATCTCAATGAGATCCGGCGGCTCAATGACGTCCCGCAATCTGCCGTAATTCGTTCTTTCGACCATGTCCGACCTTCAGGTAAGAGTCCGAAAACAGAACCCGCCGGCCGCCGTCCGAGGGCGCCGGCCCGTTGCTCCGCCCGCGGTCTGCTTACTTGATTTCGACTTTGGCGCCGGCCGCTTCGAGCTTGGCCTTGATCTCTTCGGCTTCCTTCTTCGCCACGCCTTCCTTGATCGTCTTCGGCGCGCCGTCCACCAAGTCCTTGGCCTCCTTCAGGCCCAGGTTCGTCAGCGCGCGCAGTTCCTTGATCACCTGGATCTTCTGCGCGCCGGCCGAGGCCAGAACCACGGTGAACTCCGTCTTCTCCTCCGCCGGGGCCGCCGCGCCGCCGGCCGCCGCCGGGGCCGCCGCGACCGCCATGGGGGCCGCCGCCGTCACGCCCAAGCGCTGTTCCAGCGCCTTGACCAGCTTGGAAAGCTCGAGCACGCTGATGCCTTCCACCCAGCTGACGAACTCGGCCATCTTCCCTTCCAACTGCACTGCATCCGACATGTTCCTGCTCCTTCTGTCATCCGGCAGGTACCGCCTGCCCCGGTTCTTGCACTATCCAAATCCCGATGGTCGGCCTTCGTTACTACGCCGACACGGCCGTCTGCGCCTTTTTCTCCTCGGCCGCCTTGAGCACGTACACCAGGCTGGCCACCTTCTGGTTGAGCACGGACGCGAGGTTGCGCATCGGCGAGGCCAGCGTTCCGACCAGCATGGCCTGCAGGGTCTTCCGGGACGGCATCGAGGCCAGCGCGCTGACGTCCGCGGCGCTAAGCACCGCCCCCTCCAACACACCGCCTTTGGCGGCGGCCATCTGGGTCTCCTTTGCGAACGCGGCCAGAATCTTGGCGGTCTCGACCGGGTCGCCCGCGCCCGTCACCATCGCCGTGCTGCCCTTCAGCACTGGCTTCAGCGACGCCGCCGGCAAGCCCTGCACCGCCTGCAGAAAGAGTCGGTTGGGCACGACCTGGTACCGCGCGTTGACCGGACGCAACCGCCGGCGAAGCTCCGCCGACCGGCTCACCGACAGGCCCGTGAAATCCGACAGGAAGACGAAAGCCGATTCCGACACGCCGCGCCGGATCTCGGATACGATCGCCTCTTTCTCCGGACGGTACGTTCTCGCTTGCTCGTTGCTCATACGCTCATATTGCTCCGTCAGACGGCGATCACGTCCCGCACCGTCAGGTGCAGGCCCGGCCCCATCGTGGAACTCATCGTGCACCGCTTGATAAAAATGCCCTTGGCCGTCGCGGGACGAGCCGCGCGGACCGAGTCAATGACCGCCTGCGCGTTTTCAACGAGGGCCGACGGTTCGAAGGACCGCTTGCCGATCGGCACCATCAGATTCCCGTTGCGATCCATCCGGAACTCCACGCGGCCGGCCTTAAACGACTTGACGGCCGCCGCCGTGTCCGTGGCGACCGTGCCGGTCTTCGGGTTCGGCATCAATCCGCGCGGGCCGAGCACCTTGCCGAGTTTCCGCACTTCCTTCATGGCGTCGGGCGTCGCGATCGCGATATCGAAGTCCGTCCACCCGCCCTGTACCTTCGTCACCAGGTCCAGGAAACCCACCTCGTCGGCGCCCGCGGCGCGGGCCGCATCCGCAGCCGGCCCGTCGGCAAAGACGATTACGCGGACTTTCTTGCCGGTCCCGTGCGGAAGGGCGACGGTGCCCCGCACGCCCTGGTCGGATTTGCTCGGGTCCACGCCGAGGCGGAACGCGAGTTCGACCGTCTCGTCGAACTTGGCCATCGGATGGGACTTGATGAACTGAACGGCCTCTTCCAGCGTATATTGCCGCGCGCGGTCCGTCTCCGCCGCAGCCTGTCGGTATTTCTTTCCGTGTTTGGCCATGTCAAACCACCTCAATCCCCATGCTGCGGGCGGTTCCCTCGATGATGCGCATCGCCTGCGGCAGGTCCGCCGCGTTCAGATCCTTCTGCTTGGCCTTCGCGATCTCCTCGACCTGCGCGCGGGTGACTTTACCGACTTTCTCCCGGTTGGGCGTCGGCGAGCCCTTCGCGATGCCGGCGGCCTTCTTGAGCAACACGGCGGCGGGCGGGCTCTTGGTGATGAACGTGAACGACTTGTCCTGATAGACGGTGATGACGACCGGAATCACCAGCCCCGCCTGGCTCTGCGTCGCGGCGTTGAACTCCTTGCAAAACGCCATGATGTTCACGCCCTGCTGGCCGAGGGCCGGCCCGACGGGCGGCGCCGGATTGGCCTGGCCCGCGGGAATCTGCAGCCGGATCACGCCTGTAACTTTTTTCGCCATGTTGGTTCACCCCAGCGGGGTCAGCCCCGTTCCACTTGCGAATATTCCAGTTCCACCGGGGCGGTCCGGCCGAAAATCGTCACCGACACTTTCAGCTTGCCGTGCTCCGGATCCGCCTCTTCCACCACGCCGTTGAAATTCTGGAACGGCCCTTCAATGATCGTGACCGTCTCCCCCGGCTCAAACGTCACTTTCGGCCGGACCTTATCCTTCTTTTCTTCGACCTGCCGGAGGATGGTGTCCACCTCCTGCGGCCGCAGCGGCACGGGACGTTCGCCGCCGATGAAACCGATGATGCCCTGGGTCTCCTGAATGAAGTACCAGACCCGCTCGTTGATCGTCTTCGCGTCCGTGTACAGCGCCAAGTTCACCAGCACGTAGCCCGGAAAGAACTTTTTGACGGTCGTCGTGCGGCGCTGGCTCCTCGTCTCGACCACCTTTTCGGTGGGCACGAGCACTTCGCCAACGAGGTCGCCCATTTCCTCCAGGCGCGCGCGGCGCTCGATGCTTTCCTTGACCTTGTTTTCCTGGCCGGAAAGCGTATGCAGCACGAACCACTGTTTATCCATAACGATGCCTTCGTCCCGGGAAGCCGCGCTATCGCAGGACCAGCCGCAGCAGCGCCAGCAATACGCCGTCGCTCAGCCCCACGAACACCGCCAGCAGCACGACCGAAACAATGACCACGACCGTGGACTCCATCAGCTCCGAACGGCTGGGCCACGAGCACTTTTTCAGTTCGAGGTTGACCTCGCCGAGAAACCCGCGCATCCGCGCCACTGCTGTTCGGATCTTATTCATGGATTCGATCGAGGGTCCGCCGTCCTTCCCCGCCGCGATGGCAGGCCAGGAGGGACTTGAACCCCCAACAACCGGTTTTGGAGACCGGTGCTCTGCCGAATTGAGCTACTGGCCTGTCGTGTCTCCGGTCTAATGCCGTCACTTCACTTCACGATGCACGGTATGCTTGCGCTCGAACCGGCAATACTTGCGGATTTCGAGGCGATCGGTCTTCGTTTTCTTGTTCTTGGTGGTCGTGTAGTTGCGCCGTTTGCACTCCTGACACGCCAGCGTAATGATTTCCCGAGGCATGACTGCGCGGCTCCTTCGCGCGGCGGCGCACGCGGGCGGCCGGCGTCCCCGCCGGCCCGCCCCGCGCGCCCCGCCGTCAGGCGATGATATCCGTCACGCGGCCCGCGCCGACGGTACGACCGCCCTCGCGAATCGCGAACCGGACGTACTTTTCCATGGCGATGGGCGTAATCAGTTCCACATCCATCGCGATGTTGTCGCCCGGCATGACCATCTCGACGCCTTCCGGCAGCGTGATGTCGCCGGTCACGTCCGTCGTGCGGAAATAGAACTGCGGACGGTACCCCTTGAAGAACGGCGTATGCCGGCCGCCCTCTTCCTTGCTCAGCACGTACACTTCCGCCTTGAACTTGCGGTGCGGCGTGATCGTGCCGGGTTTCGCGAGCACCTGCCCGCGCTCCACATCTTCCTTCTTGGTGCCGCGCAGCAGACAGCCCACGTTATCGCCCGCCTGCCCCTGATCGAGCAGCTTGCGGAACATCTCGACGCCCGTGACGACCGTCTTCTGCGTATCGCGCAGGCCGACGATCTCCACCTCGTCGCTGACCTTGATGACGCCGCGTTCGATTCGGCCCGTGACCACCGTGCCGCGCCCCTCGATCGAGAACACATCCTCGATCGGCATCAGGAACGGCTGGTCAATCGGCCGCTGCGGCTCCTGGATGAAGGAATCCAGCGCGTCCATGAGTTCCTGGATGCACTTCGCATCCGGATGATCGGGCGACGGCGCGGCAATCGCCTTCAGGGCCGAGCCGCGGATGATCGGCGTCTTGTCGCCCGGGAATTCGTATTTCGACAGCAGCTCGCGAATCTCGAGCTCAACCAGATCGAGCAGTTCGGGATCGTCCACCGTGTCCACCTTATTCAGGAAGACCACGATCGCGGGCACGCCGACCTGGCGGGCGAGCAGGATGTGCT
>CAYLTB010000103.1:0-11589 GCA_964386675.1 uncultured Verrucomicrobiota bacterium | reverse complement strand
CCTGCCGACCTCAGACTAACACACCCCCTGGCTCAGAAAAGCGAGGTCACGTCAGCGACGCCTACACGGCGTTGATGGAACTGGACGAATGGCTGCGCCGGAGAGTGCGTTTGTACTACTGGAAGCAATGGAAACAGCCGCGGACGCGCCGCCGCCACCTAATCGCGCTGGGCATCTCGCCCGACGAGGTCCACATGGCCACGCGCAGCCGCAAGGGGTACTGGCGAATGAGTGCCAATAGCATCGTTCAACGCGCCCTGACTAACCGCTGGCTGCACGAGCAAGGGGTCCCCGATATGCGCACCTTATGGATTACTCTTCATTACGGGCCTCTGGCCCGCATCTGACCGGAACCGCCGGTTGCGGACCCGCATGACCGGTGGTGTGGGAGCCCCGGCTGGCCCCTCAGGGGTCAGTCGGGGCGACCCGATTGGGCCGCGCGCTTCGCGCGGCCCACAATGCGCTGGACGTAGTCAGCGCCCCTTTGCGCCGACGCGCGAAGCGCGTCGGCGCAACGTTACGCCTCACTTTCGGCGCGGAGCGACGTAAAGTGCAGGCGTTGGTTCGATGATTATGTCTGCTCCTTGATCGGAACCCGGTTCTGCACGAGAAGTCGGGCGAGTGTGTTCTTGTCAATGAGTTGCAGTCGCCCGTTCTGTTGAGCGAATGCCTTTGCGTCCCCTGAAAACTCCGCACTCGTCACAACCACGCCGGCTGAGTAACTGGGGTCAGCCGAAATGACGCCGAGGAGTTTCTGCAAGACCTCCCTCCCGACGGTGGCGGTTTGATGCTTGCATTGGATGGCAAGTTTCTCTCGTCCCTGAACGGTGTCCCTGAGTGCGACCACATCGATCCCCCCGTCCCGGCTTTGAGGGGTAGCACGAGCGGAGTAACCCATTGCCCTGTAAAGCCGCTCAACGAGAAACTCCATTTCACGTGGCGTAATGTCTCCGAGCCCCTGTCTTCCTCCCTCGGTTTCAGCCTCCTTGGATTTCGGGGAGCGAAGATGGACAGGTGGCTCAAGTCCGAAAAGGGCGAACACTTCCTCGGTTGAAAGGCCGGTTCCTCCGGCAGATGTCTGCGCATCAATCACGCGCCCAAAAAGTTCTCTCTTGCGTGCGAGAATCGCTTCGATTCGGCCCTCGATACTGTTCTCAACCCACACGTGGGCAATGAAGGCGTCTTTCTTCTGGCCGATTCCGAGAATGCGTCCGTTTGCCTGATCCTCACGAGCCGGATTCCACCAGTGATCGAAGTGAACGACGTAATTTGCAACTTTCAAGTCGGGAAGTCCCGTGCCCGCAGTGGCTGGATTTGCGATGAAGACGCACTTTCTGTCGTCGTCGCGAAAAGCTTGGATCGCTGCCTGCCTTTGGCGGTCGCTTGTGGCAAGGCCGTAGTGGACACAACCGAAGCGACTGAGTTGCTCCGCAAGAAAGTCCATCCCGAATTCACGGTACTGCGAGAACACCAAGACTTTGTTGCCGCTTGCAATGATGTCCTCAAGCCAATCCATGAGGAAGTCGAGCTTCGCGCTCTCCTTGCTGGCAAGGTGGACGTTGCAGATTTGCTTCAGCGCCTGGAGCTTTGCCAGAGCGTGGGCAAGCGTCACTCTCTCGCCGAGTTTCCGCAACTCCGCCACGGATTCCTGATATGCCGAGTCGTAGGCTTGCAACTGACGCCCTTCCATTTCCACACGGTACTCGTTGTAGCGCGGTTCTTTGAAGTGCTTGGCAATGTCTTGAGTTCTACGGCGTAAGAAGTGGGGCTTGAACTTCCTCGCCGCTGACAGTTCGGTTTCGGTCCCACGTTGAAGGAGACCAGGCCGGAGAAACTCAAAGATGGAAATGAGGTCATCAAGGCTGTTCTCGATGGGTGTTGCCGAAAGCCCCCATCGGTATGTCGCCCCTGCGCCGAGTTCCTTGACCGCCTTGGCCGTATCCGTGCTGGCGTTCTTTATCCGCTGAACCTCGTCTGCAACAATCAGGCCATAGCCCTTCCCTCCACGCTGGCGTGTGATCACGTCCAAGTCGCTAACAACCGTCTCGTAGTTGGTCACGTGAACGTGCGCGGGCATGGTCCACATCACTTGCCGCTTCTGCTTGTTTGGCGAGCGGACGACCGTAAGTCCTTGCCACAATTCGGGAGCCCACTCGGCCAGACGATCTTGCCAGTGTTTGAGAACGGAGATAGGGGCAACGACAAGTGCCGAGTTAATCTTGCCGCATTGGAAAAGCAACTTCATGGCGACGATCGCCTCGATGGTCTTGCCGGTCTGCACGCCGTCTCCCAGCAGTGCGCCGGTTTGCGATGCCAAGAACTTGACCCCGGCTGGCTGGTGTGGTTCCAGTTCTCCGGGAAGGATCACCGCCTGCTGATTGGCGATGTCGAACGGTGGCGGTTGGAGAAGCGGGAAGATCAGGTCCCAGATGCTGAGTCCCTGCCGTGACATTCCCCCGTCTTCGCGTCTTCGCTCACGGTAACTGCGCTTGTATTCGGGGGCTTGGCTATGACCGTTTGGAGCAAACGGGAACTGCTGCTGTTCGATGCGACCATCGAACTGGTCCTTCCGGTACCTCTTGCCATCCAATTTCGATCTGCCCAGTGGCTTGAACAGATTCGGCGAGACCTGGAGTGCGTCCTGCAGGACTCGAGTACAGTCACCTGTTGAGGGCGTCGAAAGGATCGGTGGGATGCCGATGAGTCGGGGACAAGCCAGCAGTGGCAGTCCTGCGCTGGCAACAGTGAGAAACAGGAACTCGTCAAGTGGGATCGCTCCCGTCTGTGGCGGTTGATGAGACAGAAAATCCCGCGTCGAGGGTGGAGAGTCGAGCAGCCGGAACGTGCGACAACCGGGATGCGCCAGCAAGGAGAGTGCCACGGAGTCCGTAACCGTGAAAGTGAAGTCCTCGCTAGGCATGTAGCCGCGTTGCGGCTCATCGATCTGTTCTACCGCAACGCCGCCGGATGTCGGCTCGTGCAGGGGGCTGACCCGTTGCGCGAAGCGTCGTCTCGCCCGATACAGCAAACTCGGAGGGCCGATCAAGTCATGTCTCCATGAGCTTTTGCTCGTGCACGTATTCGAGCGCGCGATTCAGCCGGTCAAAGGGTTCGATGAGATCCCACCGCGCAAACATCTCGCTCAACCGAGGTGTGGCGACCTCTGAGTCCGCCCGAAACTTCCAATGTGCCTCGCACACAATCGGCTGAAACCTGCCGGTCGCGCAGCTCAAGACAGCATTGGTCTGCTGCTGATCATCGGCGGATTGAAGCCGGACCTGTTCCCCTTGGCGCCATAAGCGAACAAGCGCGGTCTCCGAATGGAGGCGGACGTCGAAGAAAACCGCGTCCTGGATAACAACAAGCATGGGTTTCTCCGGTATCGACCGAAGAAGGGGGACACCGATCAACTCGACCGCGATGTGCGGCAAGAGGGTCTGGCCGTACAAGGTCTTCTGCACCGGGTTTGGCCGGACAGGGGCTGTGCATCTGAACTCAACCGGTTTGCCCCAGCCATCCGTTACCAGAATCCCGCCCCTGTATCCGGCTCCCTTGTCCACGTTGAGCATTCCGAGGAATGCGACACGGCTATCCGGCGTACTCGCTGTACTTTCGGTTTCCATGCTGGTTTCCTTTCTCTCTTGTCATCGAACGGGGCGCTGACCGGCGCCGGCACGGGCGCATGTCATCATGCGCACGGGCCGGTGTCCGGTCTAGCGCATTGTTGGGCCGCGCGCTTCGCGCGGCCCACAATGCGCTGGACGTAGTCAGCGCCCCTTTGCGCCGACGCGCGAAGCGCGTCGGCGCAACGGCTTGCCGCTCAGCCGCACGCGGAGCGTGTCGGCTGCAGCGGCGGGTTGGGCGGGTCTATTTGACTTCTGGCAGTTTTTTCAGACACATAAACCAATCAAGGCATGTCACATCCGGATCAGGCCGCTCGGTACGTTCTTTGGCCACGCCGCAAGAACCCGGAGGTGGCACAATGACATCGTCGCCAGGCCGCCAGTTCGCGGGGGTCGCGATCCCATACTTGTCGGATGTCTGCATAGCGATCAGCAGACGCATGATCTCATCCATGTTCCGCCCGTTGGAAAGCGGGTAATACAGAATCGCCCGCACGATTCCTTTGGGATCAATGATAAACACGGCCCTGACCGCCTGCGTCGTGCTGGCACCAGGCTGCAGCATGCCAAATGCCTTTGATACTTCCATCTTGAGGTCTTCAATGACCGGGAAGGCGACTTCAATATCCTGCATGCCTTTGTACGTGATCTTTTCCTTGATCGTACGCAACCAGGCGATGTGAGCATAGATGCTGTCGATCGAAAGACCGAGCAGTCTGCAGTTTCTCCTGGCAAATTCCTCTTGCATGGAAGCGAAGGCCATGAACTCCGTCGTGCAAACCGGTGTGAAATCCGCCGGATGCGAGAAAAACACAACCCAACTTCCCTCAAAATCCTTCGGAAAATGGATCTCGCCTTGTGTTGTCCTAGCAGTGAACTCTGGTGCTTTGTCGCCAATCAATGGCATTCTTACAGTCTCTTCACTCATTGCTCTATTCTCCTTTCGCTCCATTGGTTTTTCAGGCAGCAAGTGGAGCATTCTTGCCGCCCAACATAGTATTGAACGTCAAAATAATTACATGACGCCTGATTATTTGCCCGTCATATACGTCATGCTATGTCTGAATTTGCTCGTAAATACGCAATTCGAATGACGTTTAACGTAGTATTACGGAAATCCTTCATATGCGTCACGAGGGGAGGGGGCAGCGGTGGGGAGGGCGATCCGATGCGGTTGGATGGCAGCCGGAACGCCTGACGGGATCTCGTGCGGGGCCGCGCCCAACGATACTTTCGCAATATGCCGCTGTCGTCATCGCCCGCCACGCCTCCCGAACCTCCGGCCGCTATCACCGTCTACGGTGGCCCCTTCCGCCTGATGTCCCTCAACCTCAGCCTCGCCAATCACGTGCCGCTTGTCAAGCCCGTGGACTTCCTTTTCCGGATTGCAGATTTCCAACCGGCGAACGATAGTTTGTTCATGCGTGTGGTCATTGGCGGCGTCCGCGGTTCGTTTCCGGTCGCTCAAGCGGGGTTCACCCGTTATGGCGGCGAAACGACGTCCGTGCTGGTCGAGGGCGTCGGCGGCGAGCGCGTGCTCCTCGATCTCGGAACCGGTGCCCGGCGGCTCGGCGCCCGGCTGCATGCGCAGGGCGTCCGCGACTTGCTGGTGCTGCTGACGCATTTTCATCTCGACCACCTGATCGGCCTGCCCTCGCTTTCCCTGCTCAACGATCCGGGCTGCCGCATCGAATTCGCGACGCCGGGCCGGCGCGGTCTGTCGATTGAGCGGGAGCTGTCGCGCCTGCTCGATCAGCCGCTCTGGCCGTTGCAGCTTGACACCATGGCGGCCCGCCTTCGATTTCGCCATCTGCCGGGCGCGGTGTCGTCCCGCCCGATCCGGCGCGGCGGCCTCGAAATCCGCTGGGCGCCACTGCACCATCCGTCCGGCTGTTCGGCCTACCGTCTCGACGAGCCGGCGACCGGCGCGGCGATGGTGTTCGCCACCGATGTCGAGTGGCCGCTGGCAAGCGCCGCGGAACGGGAGGCCTTCCTCGCCTGGGCGACGACGCCGCGGCCGCCGTCGGCCTTGTTCTTTGATGGCCAGTTCACCCCCGCGGACTACCCGCGCTACAGGAGCTGGGGGCACAGTCGCTGGAGCGATGCTGTCGAGGTCGCCCAAGCGGTCGGCGCGCGCCGCCTGTTCATCATCCATCACGCGCCGGACCGGGACGATCGCGCGCTGGCCGCGATCGAGCAACGATTGCGCGCGGCGTACCCCTCCGCGCGCGCCGCGCGGCAGGGAATGATCATTCGATTCTGACGCCGGAGCGACAACGGCGCGCGGCCATTGACAGGCGGGCCGCCACGGCGCTACAGTGGCCGTCGTTCGCCGTGGCGGGGTAGCTCAGCTGGTAGAGCAGAGGACTGAAAATCCTTGTGTCGGCGGTTCGATTCCGTCCCTCGCCACCATTTCTTATCTCCGCAGATTTCCTCTGCTTTCCACGGCGCCCGCCAAGCGGGCCTTGGCCGTCGGCGCGACGCCGAGGGAGGGCCTGGTGCCTCCGTGATCCGTAATCGTTGCGCCGGGAATCCACGAACAATACTGGCCGCGGCGCGGCCGTTGTCGTTAATAACGTCACACGGTCCCGGGAGATTCAATCATGGGCTTCATCCAATGCTATCGAACCCTCGGCGGCCTGCTTCTGGGCATTCTGTTTTCGATCCCGCGCGCGGCCGCGCAGGAGATGCCTGTGCTGGACACCTTCGGATTCTGGCGGATGCATGCGACGCTGCGGCCGCCAGTGGTCGCCGAAGGAAATCGGCTGATCCCCGTGAAGACGGGAATGGCCTGGCTGGACGAGGAGAGCGATCCACCCGCCGCCAACTGGATGGCCCCCGCTTTCGATGACACCGCCTGGCAGCGAGCGCCGGCGCTGGCCTCGTGCCGCACCGCGTATCTGGCCCGGCTGTGTCTGCGCGGTTATTTTCAGGTGGACAATCCCGCCGCTGCCGGTGAGCTGCGGCTCTTTCTCGCCTTTCACGGGGGCGCGATCGTCTATCTCAACG
The DNA here is from genome assembly GCA_964386675.1 of uncultured Verrucomicrobiota bacterium. GTDB lineage: Bacteria > Verrucomicrobiota > Kiritimatiellia > PWTM01 > PWTM01 > CALGXT01. The sequence continues at coordinate 4,957 of CAYLTB010000103.1, read as the reverse complement.
GCCGGGAAATCGCGCGCCGCCACGTGGCGGCGCCGGACCTGGCGGAACCGTATCCGCTAGACGCCTTTCTCGATGCGGCCGGCAAGCCGCTTGTCGGGTGGGACAAGCCGCTCGATCAGCAGACCGAGGAGGACCGACGCCGGCTTGCGTTGCGTCTGCGCCGGATTGAGAACCTCGTTCTGCCGCGCGAGGCGCTGCGGCCGGGGCAGAACGTGCTTGCCATCGAGATCGTCCGCGCGGCGTATCCGCCGCAGATAGACCCGAACCGACTGCGCGCCGGGCGCGATCCCAAGGCGCCGCGTCGCTGGAACGAATTGGTTCCTCTGCAGGACTTCGCGCCGCATTTCCGCACGTGCGAGCTAACCGGCATCCGCTTGACCGCGGCGCGGCCGGACGGCATCGGCGGCAATGCGGCGCGTCAACCGGGATTCTACGTCTGGAATAGCGACACCCTGGCGGCCGATACGAATCTGGACTGGGGCGGACAATCGGATGAGCCACTGCGGCCGGTGCGCATCGTCGGTGCGCGCAATGGCCGGTTTTCCGGCAAGTTCGTGCTGGGCGCGACCGAACCCCTGCGCGGCGTCCGTATCGCCGCGGGCGACCTGGCGCTGGACAGCGGCGGCGTCATCCGCGGCGGCGACATCGAGATCCGCTACGGCCAACCTTGGGGCGCTGAGCGCGGACTGCACGGCGCCGGCACTTATGCGTATGACAAGAGCCCGGACGGCGCGAAGGAGTTTCCGTATCCGCGTTCGCCGACGATTCTGGGCGCCCTGTTCAACGCGCCGCCGGAGGAGGTCGCCGTCAGCGCGCCAGGCCGCGCCGGGTCGGACTACGTTTCCGATCCCCGCATCCCGGCGCCGCCCGACCGCGTGGCGGGCGCGGTGCTGCCGGTCTGGCTGACGGTGCGGGTCCCGAAGGACGCTGCGCCGGGGCTGTACCGCGGCCGCGTCACTGCGTCGGTCGAGGGGGCGCCGCCGCGCGAGATTGCCGTCGAGCTGGCCGTTGCCGACTGGACCTTGCCGGATCCCGCGCAGTTCGTTGCGTGGGCCGATGCCGTGCAATCGCCCGACACCCTCGCGCTCGAATACGACACGCCGCTGTGGTCGGATCGGCACTGGGAACTGATAACGCGCAGCTTCGACCTCCTCGGCGCCCTCGGCAACAAGGTGGTTTATGTGCCGCTCATCGCCCGCACCAACGCCGGTAATGAGGAGTCTCTCGTTCGTTGGAAAGACCTCGGCGGGGGGCGCTACGAGCCGGACTTCGCAGTCATGGACCGCTATCTCGACCTATGGGAGCGCCGCGTCGGCCCGCCGGCGATCGTCGTGCTCAATGTCTGGGAGATCTATTTCAGCGACAACAAGCAACTCAAGCCGGGCTTCGACGCGGGCGAGCTCTCGAAGGAAGCGCTGGCTGCAAAGGAAGCCGCGAAGGAACGTGGGCCAGCCGTGACGGCACTGGACCCAACGACCGGCCGTGTCGAGCATCGGTTCCTGCCTCGACTGGATACGCCGGAAGGCCGGGCGCCGTGGCCGGCGATGATCCGAGGGACGCTGGAGCGGCTGGCGCGCCGAGGGTGGGGCGACCGCGTGATGTTCGGCCTGATGTCCGACGCGTGGCCGGCCAAGCACGAGGCAGCCTTCTATGCGGAGGCCGCGGGCCGCAGCGTGCCATGGTTTTCCGATTCGCACATGGGCATCGCCGACCTGGCCCGGGACATGCAGGCGCTGGCGTCCGGGACGGCGAGCCGTTCGATGCGCGAGGCGGCGTATCCCGGCGTCACCTCGCCGAAAGATGAAATCGCCGTGCTGCAACAAGCCGGCTACTCGGCGCGGGTATGGAGCAACTACTTCCCGTGCCGCTCGGAGACCGGAGAGAGCCGGAGAGGCTGGAGCCGTTCGGATCCGATCTACGTCATGCACGACCGACATGCGAACCTGCATCCGATGACGCGCTGGCGAACGATCGTGGAGATGAACGTCGTCGGCGAGCAGCGCGGCATCGGGCGGCTCGGCGGCGATTGGTGGCCGGCCGTGAAGGATCGGCATGGCCGGCGCGCGGCGCTGGTCCGCAACCGCTATCCCGAGGCGAGCTGGCGGAACCTGGACATGAACATTCAACTGCTCGCACCGGGGCCGGACGGCGCGGTCGCGACGTACCGCTACGAGGCGCTGCGCGATGGCCTGCAAACCGCCGAGGCGCGCATCTTCATCGAGCGCGCGTTGAACGATCCCAAGCTGAAGCCGCGCATTTCGCCGGCGCTGGCCGCGCGCGCCGAGTCATTGCTGCTGCGGCGCTCCCGGTTGTTGACCAAGGCGGGGTCGGCCCTGATCCTCGCCGGACCGGAAACCTACCGGGTCAGCAACGAGCGCGCCTGGTTCATGTGGGCGAACACCGCGGGCCATGCCTGGTATCTGGGCGCGGACTGGCGGCGGATGGATTTAGAGTTGTTCCAAATGGCCGGCGAGATCGCCCGCGCCCTGCGGTGAAGGGGCGGTGCGACAACGGCCGGCGGCGCCGGAGGTCCGCGCCGCGGAGAAGGGCGGCGGTCGGCGCCCGCTGTTACAGCAGGTGCGTCGCGCGGGGGGGGCCGTGAACGACGGCCGCCGTGTTTCCAGATCGCGATTGGATGAAGGATTGATCGCGCCGCGAAAGTGCGGCATTATCCGCAGCCTTTTTCGGAGAATGACGCATGAATGGGCGCGATCTTCTTTTGGCGGCGGTTCGCAATCAATACACCGTTCGGCCCGCGTGGCTGCCGTTCGTCGGTGTCCACGGCGGGCGCATTACCGGGCGGACCGCTGCGGACTACCTGCGGTCGGCGGATGCCCTCGTGGAAGGCCTGCGAAAGGCGCGGGAGTTATACCGTCCGGACGGTCTGCCGGTAGTGTTCGACTTGCAGATGGAAGCGGAGGCGCTCGGCTGCGAGCTCAAGTGGGCGGAGAAGACGCCGCCGTCGGTGGTCTCGCATCCGCTGGAGCGCGGCCGATCGCTGGCGGACTTGCCGGTTTTCGATCCCTCCATGGGCCGCTTCCCGATTGCGCTGGAGGCGCTCGACCGCGCGAAGGCCGAGATGGGCGGGGAGGTCGCGCTCTACGGTCTGATCTGCGGGCCGTTCACGCTCGCGCTGCACCTGATGGGCAACGACATCTTCCTGCAGATGTTCGACCACCCGGATTATATCCAGGCCGTCATCGGCTTCACGGCCGCCGTGGGCCAGAAAGCGGCGCTCGCCTGGCTGGAACACGGCGCCGACGTGATTGCGGTCGTGGACCCGATGACCAGCCAGATCTCGCCGGAGCACTTCGAGCACTTCGTCGCCCCGGCCGTGGACGCGATCTTCGACCGCGTGCGCGCGCGCGGCGGGCTGTCGTCGCTGTTCGTGTGCGGCGACGCGACGCGCAATCTCGAGGCGATGTGCCGGACCGCGGCGGACAACATCTGCATTGACGAGAACATTCCGCTCGAGACGCTCCGCGACTTCACGCGGCCCCGCGGCAAGTCTTTCGGCGGCAACCTCAAGCTGACCGCGGCCCTGCTGCTGGGCGATGAAGATGACGCCCGGCTCGACGCCATTCGGTGCATTGACGTCGGCGGCTCCTGCGGTTTCGTGCTGGCGCCCGGTTGCGACCTGCCCTACGACGTACCCGAGCGCAACCTCGTGGCGGTCGCGGAGATGGTGCACGACGCCTATCGCCGCGAGGTCGCGAAGCGCACCATTGTCGCCAAGACCGCCGCCGAAGCCGCCGCCGTGCCGTTGCCGGATTACGCGCGGGAGCCGATGGTGATCGTGGACGTCATCACGCTGGACTCCTCCTCGTGCGCTCCGTGCCAGTACATGGTGGACGCCGTCCAGCGCGCCGCCCGCCGGCTGCCGCGGCCGATCGCGATTCGCGAGCACCGCATCACGACCCGCGAGGGGCTGGCGTTGATGAGCCGGCTCGCCGTGCGCAACATTCCGACCATCTGCATTGACGGCGAGGTCGCGTTTGCGTCGCTGATCCCCGACCAGAACACGTTGGTGGCGCGCCTCGAAGCCGCGCTCGCGCGCAAGACGGGCGCATGATTCCGCTCTTGTTGATCGCCGGTTTCCTGGGCAGCGGGAAGACCACGCTATTGCGACGCATCGCCGACTGTCGCGGAGGGCGGCGATTGCTGTTCCTGGTGAACGAGTTCTCGGCCGTGGACGTGGACGGCGCATTGGCGCACGCGGCGGCGGGCGACGCCGTCGTGGCCATCGCCGGCGGCAGCCTCTTTTGCCGGTGCAAGGTTACGGACTTCATCGAGACGCTCCGCTCGCTGCGCGGCCGGGTCGTGGCGGAGGGCATCGAGGGCGTGGTGATCGAGGCGAGCGGGATGGCCGATCCGCGGGCCCTGACGAAGTTGTTGCGAGAGACGCGCCTCGATGCGGACTATCGGCTGGCCCGGATTGTCGCCGTTGTGGACCCGGCCCGATACCTGAAAGTCCGGCGCGGGCTGCCGGCCGTCGAGGCCCAGATTGCGGCGGCCGACCTGGTTCTGCTGAACAAATGCGACGTCTCCGACGCCGCGACCGTTGCCGCCGCGGAGTCGGCCGTGCGCGCGGCGAATCCGGGCGCCGAGGTTCTGCGATCTGTCCGGTCCGAAGTCGAGTTCGAGTGGTTTCCGGAATCGCCGAAGCCGCGGGCGGCGGGGGACTATGCCCCGTGCCGCGATCCCCGCTTCGAGACCTTCACGGTGGAGCCGGGATCGGCGCCGGATTTCGAGCGGTGGCGCGCGGCGGTGGCGGCGGCCGGGGAGGACCTGTACCGCGTCAAGGGCCTGGTGCGCCGCGCCGACGGCCGGCTCCGGCTGTGGGAGGACGCCGGGTACGGTCTGACCGACGCACCGGCGCCCGACGGTGCCGCTGCGACTCCGCTGGTCGTCATCTGCCGAGGAGGCCGATCGGAACAGGTGCGCGCGGCGCTGGCCG
>CAYLTB010000102.1:0-11630 GCA_964386675.1 uncultured Verrucomicrobiota bacterium | reverse complement strand
ACGACCGCGATGCGCGGCCGGGTGTCAAGTTCAACGACGCGGACCTGCTGGGATTGCCGTACCGCGTGTCGGTGGGGGAACGCTCGCTGGCCCGCGGCGTGTTGGAAATCAAACGGCGTGCCGACGGCCAAATGACCGAAGTGCCGCCGGCGGATCTGGCGGCGCGGCTGAGCCGGATGATCCGCGACGACGAAGCGAGGCTCGCCAATGGCGCGTAAGTACAAAATCGAAGGCACCCGGGATTTCCTCTACTGGTCCATCGGCCTTCTGCTGCTGGGGCTCTGGGCGCTGAAGGACGGTTGGTTTCCTTCGGCGAAGGTGCTTAAAGATCATCCGCGTTACCTGTCGGTCGGATTCGAAAATTCCGGCATCCTGGCGGAGTACCGTGTAGCGGAGGGCGACGATATCCGCGCGCTCCAGGTGTTGGCGGTCCAGCAGCGATCGGAACTGGAAAATCGGCAAAATATCCTGGAACGTTATCTCCAGGCGGCGGAGGACGAAAGCGCGGTGGCCGGGTCGCGCGGCGCCGCCGCCCCCGGGCGCCGTACCGAGGAAATCGCCGGTTGGACGGCCGAATTGGCAGAGGTTCGACGTCAGATGGCGCAGCGGGAATTGAGGTCGCCTACCAACGGTTACGTTCGGTCGCTGCTGAAGCAGAGGGGGGCGCTGGTGAAGGCGCAAGAGCCTGTAATAGAGTTGATCGTGCGGGATCATTTCTATGCCTTCAACAAGAGCCTGGCGGTCATCTGCCTGCTGGCGTCGGCCGTCTGTGCCGTGATCCATTTGAAGGTGCGATGAACCCGACACAGGAGGAGCGCGGACCGGGGAGCGGCGTCGGTCCGGAAATCATCGAGGGGCTGCCGAATATCTGCGGACGGGAAACAGAATTGCGTCGCTCGCGCCGCCGCCCGCCGGCCGCCCGCGCTTCCATCGAAGGCCCGCGCGCCGCGTGCGCGATCGCACTACACATGCACCAACCGCTGATTCCGGCGGGCGGGAGCGATCTGCGCACCGCGGAGATCATCAGCAACCTGCAGTACATGATGGCGCATCCGCACCTGGGCGACAACCACAACGCGCCGGTATTCCATCAATGTTACAAGCGCATGGGGGATTTCATACCGCGGTTGTTGGACGAGGGGTGCCGCCCGCGGGTGATGCTGGATTATTCCGGCACGCTGCTGTTCGGACTGCGAAAGATGGGACTGCACGACGTTTTTGACGCGCTGCGTCCGCTGGCGACCGAAGCGCGCTGTATCTCCGCGGTCGAATGGCTCGGCACGGCTTGGGGCCACGCCGTGGCCCCTTCGACACCGCCGCAGGATTTTCGGTTGCAGGTGCGCGCCTGGCGGCATCATTTCGCGGCGATCTTCGGCGTGGAGGCGGAACGCCGCGTGCGGGGATTCTCTCCGCCAGAGATGGCCCTGCCGAATCATCCGGATGTTGCCTATGAGTTCGTGCGCACTCTGCGGGAAGAAGGCTATGAGTGGGTGCTGGTGCAGGAACACACGGTAGAGCAGCCGGATAGCGGGGGGGCGCCCGATCGAAAACATCTGCCGCACCGCCTGGTTTGCAGGAATTCCGCGGGCCGGGTGGCGGAGATTGTGGCCATCATCAAAACCCAGGGCAGCGATACCAAACTGGTCGGCCAGATGCAGCCGTGGTATGAGGCGTGTTCGCTCTCTCGCTGGCCGCTGGCCGGCCGCGAGGTGCCCCCGCTGGTGACCCAAATCGCCGACGGCGAAAACGGCGGCGTGATGATGAATGAATTTCCGCCGAAGTACTTCGAGGTGGTGCGGGAATCTTCGCACAGCGACGTTCCGCTGATGAATGTTTCCGAGTATTTGGATGGGTTGTGGGCGGCCGGCATTTCATCGGCGGACTTGCCCTCGGTACAGCCGATCCACCAGAAACGGGTCTGGGACCGCCTGGGCGGGGGCGTCGGACCGGAAGCGCTGGCCGGCGCCGTCGAAGAGGCGCGCCGCGAGGATCCCCGCTTTCATATGGAGGGCGGCAGCTGGACCGGCGACATTTCCTGGGTGCGGGGCTATGAGAACGTGCTCGAACCATTGCAGAAAGTCAGCGCCTTGTTTCATGAACGCATCACGGCGCGCGGAGTCTCCACGGACGATCGGCGCTACCGCCGCGCCCTTTTTCTGTTGCTGACCGCCCAGACCAGTTGCTTCCGCTATTGGGGACAGGGGATTTGGACCGACTACGCCCGCGAGCTGTGCCGTCGGGCGCAGGAGGCCATTGAGAGCGACTTCCCCTGCGGATCGGGAAAAGAAGAAAGGACGGCTCGACAATGAAATACAGCCCGCCGGCGGTGGCGATGGCCGCGCTGGCCATGACGGCCTGTGGACAGACCCGTCAACCGGCCGCAAGGCCGCCGGACATCACGGAGACCATTGCCCGTCAATCGGAACAAACGCCCAAGGGCACGGCTTTCTCGCTGCGGAAGGCGCCGGCGATTCCGACGCTGCGAGAAGGAGGATTCGCGGAACGTCCGGCCTTCGAAGATCGCTTTGATCCGGGATGGCCCGGCAAGGCGCAATGGCAAGTGGCCACCTGGAAGCAAAACGGGACCGAGATGAGTCCGGAGCGATGCCGCGTGGATACCGCCGGTCATCTGGTGCAGACCGTGCTGCCGGGCGAGCCGTTCCGCGGCGGCTCCGTGCAGACGAAGCAGGAGTTTGGCTACGGCCGCTGGATCGCCCGCGTCAAACCTTCTGCCGTGCCCGGCGTGCTGAACAGCATCTTTACGAAGGACTGGGACGACCTGAAGACGGAAGAGGCCGGCGACGGCAAAAAGGCCGAGGTTGATATTGAGCTGCTCTCCCACACCTTCCGGGCGGGCCGCGGCGAGGTGCACTTGGCGATCCACCTGCAGGGTCGAAGCAACCTCTGGTACGAGGACGTGCCGCTGGACTTCAATCCTTCGGATGATTTTCACGAGTGGGGGTTTGATATCCTGCCGGACCGTGTGGTTTGGCACGTGGACGGGCGGTTTTTGCGCGAATGGCGATACACGGAGGAACATCGGGTGGATCCCGATTATGAGTTTTTCTTCAACGCCTGGACGCGCCAGAAATGGATCAAAGGCCCGCCGACCGAGCCGGCCGACTACCGGATTGACTGGGTGCGCTTCCATCCCTGGCAGGGAAAGCCACAGGACGCGCCCCGACCGCAACGCTGAGGTCCGCCGCGGGGCACGTCCGAAGCGTTCGCCGGGATCCGGCAGTTCGCGGACAGGCCGCGCAGTTTCGTTCCGGTCTTGGAGTCAGGAAAGCTGTGCGAGCAGCCGCGCGATGATTGCGGCGACCTCGGGGATGAGCTCCCGCGATTCCAGGTCGTCGCTGGTGAAGAGCCCGTGCAGGCGGCCCGGCCCGTCAAACGCAAACAGCTCGGCCCGGTTGCCCGCGCGTTGCCAGGCATCCACGGCCAGTTGCGATTGCGCGGGCGGGACCAGCGTGTCGTTCCGGCTCTGAATGCAGAACAGCGGTGGTGCGCCGGGTTTCACCCGGCAGGCGGGACTGGCGCTTTCGATCTGCTCCCGCGTAGCATCGGCCGCCGCGCCGAAGAATCGCCGTCGAAAACGTGACGTGGGCAAGTCCTCCGCACACGAGCCTTCGCGAAACGCAAGATGCGATGGGCCGGCCATCGAGATGATCGCCGCCACACGTTCCGGCGGCAGCCCCAGACCCGTCATCATGGCCAGGTGACCGCCGGCGGACGCGCCGCAGATTACGATGCGGTTCGTGGCCGGGACCCCAGCGCCGGCCAGCCCGCCCTCAAGCAGGAAACGCGCCGCGGTGATGCAGTCGTCACCGCAGGCCGGCCAGGGGGCATGGTCCAGCAGGCGGTAATTGATGTTGAAGACCGCGCGGCCTGCGGCGACGAAGTGCTTCACGACGCACTCGAAGTTGGTTCGGTTCATCGCGTTCCACCCGCCGCCGTGGATCAGCAGCGCGGGCGCGCGGCCGGACGGAGTGTCGGGGAGGAAGACGTCGCCGGATTGGCGCGGATGGCCACGGGGTACATAGGGCAGATCGCGAATCGCTTTCATGCTGGCTCTCCTGGTCGTGTTGGGGCGACCGGACGCGGCGCCCGCCTAGATTACCACGGCACCCTGTTCCGCCAAAGCGCTTCGGATGCGCCCGGGGTCGAGACGGCCCACCTCGGTCTCCGTCCGGACGGCCAGTGCGGCCGCGATGCCGGCAGCCTGACCCATTTGCGCGGTGTTCACCATCACGCGGGCCGCCCCAAAGGCGCCCTCGTCCGCGTCCAGACAGCGCCCCGCCGCAAGCACATTGCCGCCGGCCGCCGGCACGAGCGAGCGATAGGGGATCTGGTAGAACGTGGCGCGCGAGTTGTCCTCCGGCGCCCAGCGCCGCTCCTCGTCGGGTCCGCCGACCCGCGCGACGCGTTCGCGCCCGTCGAGGTATCGGAAAATGATGCCGTCGCCGTCGCCCAGGTGCACGTCCACCGGATAACTGCCGTTGGCGATCGCGTCCTCGAACCGGACGCCGTGCAGCACCTCCGCTTCGGTCAGGGTGTGACGCGCCCGGACATGTCGGGACTCGCGCGCGCCGATGCGGGCCGGCAGGGCGACCAGTCGCACATTCTCGCCGCCGGGCAGGCCGGCGCGGGCCAGGTCCACGAGCGCCCGCGCCTGGCGCCGGCCTTCCATTTCCGCCCGGGTCAGGTCGTCGGCATCGGAGACGTCCGCGCCATGCACGCGCGTTCCGGCGATCATGCTCAACCGCGTTCCAGGGATCGGCGCCGCCCACAAGAAGCCGGGACGGAGCGCACCGGGCGTCGCCGGGTTGAAAATGATGCGGCGCAGTGCGTCGAGGTCTCCGTCCAGTCCCGCGGCGATCAAGCATGTCGTCGGCGGTTGGATGACCGGCCGCCGGTAGGTCTCGAAGCCCGCGCGGTGCAGCAGGACGGCGTCGCCCGAGGCGTCCACGAACACCCGCGCGAGGATGGCGCGGCGGCCGGACGGGTCCTCGATGATCGCGGCGCGCACGCGATGAGATTCATCCATGAAAGCGCGGCAGAATCGGGCGTGGAGGAAAGGCCGGATCACGCGATGTTCGCGAATCCATTCGTCCAGTTCGATGGCGAGTTCGGCGGGGGAAAACGCATACTGCCAGCTCGTCACATTTCCGCGGTCAAGGACGGCGTCGCGACGGCGCAGGCGCTCCATCGTTTCGATCGGCAGGCCGCCGATGATTTCGCGTCGGCCGGACGTGTCGAAACGGGGATGCCAGACGTTCACCAGCGAGGCGGTGGCCGTGCCGCCGAAGATTCCCAACGCCTCGACCAGCGCGACGCGACAGCCCATCCGGGCCGCGGCCACCGCGGCGAATACGCCGGTCGTGCTGCCGCCGATGACGCAGATGTCCGTCTCCTCGGCGATGGGGAGGTCCTGTTCGGGTTCCCGGATGCCGTGCGCGGTCATGTGTTCCAAGCTTTGGAAACGAGGGGGCGTACGGCTTCCAAGGCTTGGAAGATCACCCGAACTCATCGTACGCGATCATGTTCTTCTCGACCCCGAGGTCGTCCAGCATGCGGTTGACCGCGGCGATCATCATCGGCGGGCCGCAGAGGTAGTACTCGATCTCCGTCGGATCGGGGTGGTTCTTCAGGTAGCGGTCGAAGACCACTTGGTGAATGAAGCCGGTCGGTCCGTCCCACCGGTCTTCCGGTTGCGGTTCGCTGAGGCCGACCGTGTAGGTGAAGTTCGGGAAATCGCGGGCGATAGCCTTGAAGTCCTCGTCGTAAAACATCTCACGACGCGAGCGCGCGCCGTACCAGAAGGACACCTTGCGGGACGTCCGCTTCGTGCGGAACAAGTCGAAAATATGCGAACGCATCGGCGCCATGCCGGCGCCACCGCCGATATAGACCATCTCGCGGTTCGTATCCTTGGCGAAGAACTCGCCATAAGGGCCGCTGAGCACGACCTTGTCGCCCGGTTTCAGGTTGAATATGAACGACGAGGCGATGCCGGGTTGCGCGTCGGTGTGGGGCGGCGGCGTGGCGATGCGGACATTCAGCATCACCATATTGCCTTCAGCGGGATGATTCGCCATCGAATAGGCGCGAAAGATCGGCTCGCGGTTGACGCAGCGCAGGTCCCAGAGTTTCAGACGATCCCAGGCGTCGCGGAACCGCTCCTCGATGTCGAAATCACGGAACGACACCTCGAACGGCGGGATGTCCATCTGGATGTAGCCGCCGGCCTTGAAGTTCAGCGTCATTCCGGGGGGGAGATCCACGACCAACTCTTTGATGAAGGTGGCCACATTGCGGTTGGAGCGGACCGTGCCCTCGAATTTGCGGATCTCGAGCACTTCCTGCGGCACCTCGATCTTGAGGTCGGTCTTGACCTTCAATTGGCAGGCCAGCCGCCAGCCTTCGCGGGCCTCGGTCTTGTTGATATGGCCGCTCTCGGTCGGCAGCAGCGCGCCGCCGCCCTCCCGCACACGGCACTTGCACATGGCGCAGGTGCCGCCGCCGCCGCACGCCGACGGCAGAAAGATGTTCTGCGTCGCCAGCGCGCTCAACAGCGAGGTGCCGGACGGCACTTCGATCGTGCGCCCGCCGTCGTTGATGTCAATCTTGACCGGGCCCGACGGCACGAGCTTCCGGGAGGCGAGCATCAGCCCGAGCGTGAGCAATAAAATGACGCCGGTGAAAACCGCCGTGCTGACCAGCAGAAACGTGAGGTTCAGTTGCATGGATCGGGTCAGAGCTGGATGCCGCTGAAGCACATGAACGCAAGGGCCATGAGGCCCGTAAGGATCATCGTGATTCCCAGGCCGCGCAGCCCGGGCGGAATGTTCGAATAGCGCAGCTTGCGTCGGATCGCGCCCATGGCGACGATCGCGAGCGCCCATCCCGCGCCGGACGAAACGCCGTACACCAGCGATTGCGGAAACGTGTAGTTGCGTTCGACCATGAACAACGAGCCGCCGAGGATTGCGCAGTTGACCGTGATCAGCGGCAGGAAGATTCCCAGTGCGTGGTAGAGGGGCGGGAAGAAGCGGTCGAGGGTCATCTCCACGAGCTGCACGAGGGAGGCGATGGTCGCAATGAAGCAGATGAAGATCAGGAAGGAGAGATCAAGCCCCTGCAGCGCCGGGACGCCGGTCCAGGCCAGCGCGCCGGGCGCCAGGAGGAAATGGCGGATCGCCCAATTGACCGGGACGGTGATCGACTGCACAAAGATCACCGCCACGCCCAGTCCCATGGCCGTCTCGATCCGCTTCGAGATGGCCAGGAATGAGCACATCCCGAGGAACGACGACAGCAGGATGTTCTGAATGAAGATATTCTGTACGGCCAGGCTGATCAGGTCCATGGCGTCACTCTTTGTCGAAATGTCCCGTCAGGGTCCGCTGCGTCCAGATCAGCAACCCCAGCACGATGAAGGCGCCCGGCGCCAGCAGCAAGAGCCCGTTGGACGGATAACCGGACGGCAAGAGCGGGAACCCCAGCAGCTTGCCGGAGCCGAGCAGTTCGCGCACCGTCGCCACCAGCACCAGCACCGCGCCATAGCCAAGGCCGTTGCCCAGCCCGTCCAGCGCCGACGGCAGGGGCGGATTTTGCATCGCGTAGGCTTCCAGCCGGCCCATCACGATGCAATTCGTGATGATCAGGCCGACGAACACGCTCAGTTGGCGGCTGACCTCGAACAGATACGCGCGCAGGAACTGGTCCGCAAAAATCACCAGCGTGGAGACCACCACCATTTCGACGATCATCCGGATACGAGACGGGATGCTCCGACGCAACAGCGAGATGACGATGTTCGAGCCGGTCGTGACCGCGGTCAGTGAAATCGCCATCACCAGCGCTGTCTTCAACTGCACGGTCACGGCCAGCGCCGAACAGATGCCGAGAATCTGGATCGTGATCGGGTTGCTCTCGGAGAGCGGATCGATGAACGTTTTTGCCAGCTTGCCTGCCATAGCGTCAGCCTCCCCGCAGAGTGCGGAAATACGCCTCGTAGCGCGCGAAGTCCGCGTTGAGGAACTCCATGACGCCGTTTCCCGTCATGGTGGCCCCGCTGATTCCGTCAACGACGACTCGATCCGCGGCGGCGGCGGCGGCGCCTGCAGCGCCCTTGGCCACGACGATCGGTTTGAAACCGTCCGCGCCGCGGACTTCGCGTCCGCGAAACTGCTCCTGGAACCAGTCGCGTTCGATCTCGCCGCCGAGTCCCGGCGTCTCGCCGTGCTTGTAAAACGTCACGCCGACAATTCGACGCAGTTCGCCGTCGAGCGCGACGTATCCATAAATGGTGGACCAGAGGCCCTTGCCGAAAACCGGGAAGGCGTACTTTGTGACCCGACCCTCTTCGACCCATTCAAAGAGCGGCAGTACGCGGCGCGCGGCCAGGTCGGCGGCCGGCACGTCGGCGGAAGTCTTTCCCGCCAGGGGGCGTCCCGTTGCGGCATCGATGAGAACCTCCCGCACATGCTCGGCGTATAGCCGATCAATCTCGGCGTCCGCGATGCGGCGGCCCGCCGCGCCGCCGGTCGGCGCCTGAAACGCCTTCAATACATTGAACTTCCGGTCCATCTCCACCATGCGGTCCTGGCGGGGACGCAACCCGGCCGCCGCGGCCGCCAGCATCAGGCTGCACACGACGCAGATCGCGGCTGCGTAAAGGATCGTGTACCCATCACCTTTGCGGCCGCTAGCCACGGGCGAACCTCCGGAAATAGCGTTCGCGCAAACGAATGTGCGCTCGGACCACAAAGTAGTCCACGAGCGGCGCCATGACATTCATGAACAGGATCGCGAGCATCACGCCTTCGGGAAACGCCGGATTCGCCACACGGATGAGGATGACCAGCGCTCCGATCAGAAAACCGTAGATCCACTTGCCGGGCGTGGTTGCGGCGGCAGAGACCGGGTCGGTAGCCATGAACACCAGGCCGAACGCGAAACTGCCCATCACTGCATGGTACGACCAGGGCAGGGCGAGAAACGGCTTGTACGCTGGACCGGCCAGCGCGTTGAAGAGAGAGGCCGTCGCGGCCAACCCCAGCAGCCCGCCGGCCATAATTCGCCAGGCGCCGACGCCGGTGGCTACCAGAATCAGCGCGCCCAACAGAATCGGAATGAGCGAGGTCTCGGCGATGCTGCCCCCCTCCAGGCCCAGCGCCATGCTGCGCAGTGTGAATCCCGCAGCGTGGAGCGCATCGAGGACCCGGCTCCCGGCCGGCGCTCCGGCGGCCACCGCCAGCGGGGTCGCGCCGGAAAAACCCTCGGCCACTTTCGAGGGATCCGCGATCCGGGTCCACACCGTATCGCCGGTGATCTGGGCCGGATAGGCGAAAAAGAGGAAGGCGCGCGCGGTCAATGCCGGATTTAGGACATTGAAGCCGGTGCCGCCGAATATTTCTTTGCCGATGACCGTGCCGAACGAAATACCTGCGGCCACCTGCCACAACGGGATCGTCGGCGGCAACGTCAACGGGAACAGCAGACCGGTGACGAGAAAGCCCTCGTTGATCTCGTGCTTGCGGACGACGGCAAAAAGCACTTCCCAGAAACCGCCGACCGCGTACGACACGAAAATAATCGGCAGTACGATCAGCGCTCCACGGCCGAGGTGCATCCCAAAGCCGGCGCCGGCGACCTGGTTGGCGATGTTGTACTGGCGGCCTGCGTTGAAAATGCCGAACAGGACACACGGCGTCAGGGCTATCACCACGGTGATCATCCAACGCTTGATATCCACGGCGTCGCGCAGGTGCGGCGGCCCCTTTGTGACGTCCGCCGGCGTGAACAGAAACGTCTCGCCGGCTTCGTAGAGGGGGAACAGCCGAGCGAATCGCCCGCCCGGCGCGAAAAGCGGCTTGGCTTTCTCCAGCCAGTGCAGCAGGAACTTCATTCTAGAGTCCCTCGCTTTCCGCTTCCGCCAGGCCGGCGCGGATAATGCCGCAAAGATCCATCTTCGAGGGGCATGCGAACGCGCACAAGGCGAAATCCTCCGGATCGGTCTCCAGCAACCCCAGCCGAACCGCCTCCTCGGTATCGTGCGCCAGAACGGCCCGGATCAGGAAATCCGGCAGGATGCGCATCGGCAGGAAGCGGTCGTACAGACCGGTCACCACCATCGCCCGTTCGCTACCATGCCGGTTGGTGCCGTGGTCCCAGCGCCGCCTGGGGCGCAGCAGCCGGGAGATGAAGAGATTGGCGTGGCTGAATGCATTGAGCCCCGGCATCGCCCAGCCCATGAAGTGGCGCTCGCGATCTTCCGGCAGGACGGTCAGGGACGACTGTCCAAGGCGAATGTAACTGTCGGCAGCCAACGCCACACCGCCGAGCGCGTCGCCCGCTATCAGCCGCTGCTCTCCGGCGTAAAGCCGGCCCTTCAGCAAGGCCGTCAGACTTGCGCCGCTGCGTACGCGGTAATAGCGGCGGTCATCGAGCCGCACACCGGGACCGCCTAACGCGATCGTCTGGTCCGGCGGCACGGCGCCTTCCAGCAGCAGCCGGCCGATCCGGATGACGTCCACGGCGCGGACCGTCCAGACGACGTCGCCGGGCCGGATCGGGTCAATATGATGGATGTGGACGCTCGTGTTGCCGGAGGGGTGGGGGCCGCGGAAGAAATGGAGCTCGACCCTGAGCGCGCCGGTGACGGCGGGAGAGGGGGCCGAGGCGTCGGCATCGAGGCAGAGATGCACCTTTCCCGTCGTCAACCGCGTCAGCGCATCGAGTCCGGCTTGAAACGCCGTTTCTTGCCCCCGGACCACGACATGCACATCGGCCTGGAACGGCGCGGTGCACATCCCGTTGACGAAGATCGCGCGAGGGGGCGCGGCCGGATTGGGCACTCGGGAAAACGGACGCTGCCGCAGCAATGCGAGATAACCCGATCGCAGCAGCGCGTCGAGAATTCGCTCGCGCGGCGCGCCGGCAATGGATCCCGGCGCGTGCCGATCGAACAGTTCTGCTTCATCGCGCGCGGCGGGCGCGATCACTATCTGCTCAATCGCGCGGCGCGGACCGTAGGCGATGGCCCGCACGGTTCCGGCGGCCGGCGCCGTGAACTTCAGACCGGGCCGCATCTTGTCCTCCAGTACGGCCGCGCCGCGCCGGACATAATCGCCTTCCTTGACCAGCACGCGGGGCTTGACGCCGGGGAACTCCGAGGGAACCAAGGCCACTTCGGGCGCGTCCAGCCACGTCAGGACGTCGCGCGCCGGCGCGCCTGCGAGGCGTATATCCAGACCCTTGCGAATACGAATCGGAGACCCGGCCATGGTAGAAAGAATCCCCGACGTCGGGGACTCACGGTAACATACAGTTCTGCGTCGGCAAGTCAAACAGCGAGTACGTTCGACCGCGGGGCTTTCTCCTACCCGGCTGCAAGTGCTGGAGCCGCAGAAGGGATGCGGGAGTGCTAGACATTGGGGCGATCGGCCGGCGGGATAGGGGCGATGAAAAAGCCGCTGAAGCCGACGATGGGGGACGGTCCGCGGCGGGCGCGGGTTTGGATCGAGCCCGACGAACGCAGGCGGTTCCTGGAACAACGGGGGCCGGAGCACTTCCTGGGAGCGCGAGCGCCTGCGGGCGATGCGCTCTATCCGGTGGTGGAGGAC
>CAYLTB010000101.1:0-11776 GCA_964386675.1 uncultured Verrucomicrobiota bacterium | reverse complement strand
GCTGACGCATTGCCAGGTGATGCAGCGATCGGAACCGGCGGCGACGGCCGCTGCACCGGCGGCGCCCCCAATGGCGCCGGCGGAGGCGGCTGCGGGCCCGCGGACGATTTACGCCGCGCACCCCCAACTCGTGGTCAAGGAATTCGCGGTGGATCTCGGGGTCAAACCCAACATCCTGATCGCCGAGTTGATGAAGAAGAATGTGTTCGCGACGATCAACGACAAGATTGATTTCAAGATCGCGCGCGAACTCGCCGAGAAGCACGGCTGCCGTCTGGAGATGGAGCGGAAGCCGGTCGAACCCCCCAAACCGCCGCCCCCGCCCAAACCCAAGAAAACCGAGGCTCCGGAGGATCGGCCGGATGAGCTGCTCCCGCGCCCGCCGGTCGTCACGTTCATGGGCCACGTGGACCACGGCAAGACCTCGCTGCTCGATTACATCCGCAAGACGAAGGTCGCCGCGGGCGAGGCCGGCGGCATCACCCAACACATCGGCGCCTACCTGGTGACGTTCAACGACAAGCAGATCGCCTTCATTGACACGCCCGGCCATGCGGCGTTCACTGCCATGCGCGCCCGCGGCGCCAACCTGACCGACATCGCCGTTATTGTCGTCTCCGCCGAAGAAGGTGTGAAACCACAGACGCTGGAGGCGATTGACCATGCCCGCGCGGCCAAGGTGGCGATCATGGTGGCGATCAACAAGATTGACCTTCCCGGCGCGAACGTCACGCGCGTCATGGGCGAGCTGCAGAAAATCGGCCTCTCGCCGGAGGAGTACGGCGGGCAGACCATTGTTTGCCCCGTCAGCGCCGTCACGGGCGAAGGCGTGGATCATCTGCTCGAAATGATCCTGCTGCAGGCGGAAATGATGGAACTGAAGGCCGCACCACGCAAACGCGCGGAAGGCTACGTCATCGAGGCGCAACTGGAACCCGGCATGGGGCCGGTGGCGACGGTGCTGGTCAAGTCCGGCACGCTGCGCGTCGGCGACGCACTCATCTGCGGGGACTACTGGGGCCGCGTCAAAGCGTTGATGGACGACCGCGGCGTCAAGGTCCGCACCGCGGGCCCGGCGCAACCGGTCCGCTGCATGGGTCTGACGGCCGTGCCGGAAGCGGGCGCCCGCTTCGAGGTCGTCGAGAACGACCGCGTGGCGCGCGCCATCTCGGAAGAGAAGTTGGCGGCCCGCCGCTTGGGCCAGTTGGCTCAGAACCGCCGCGGATTGACGCTCGACGACCTGCTCAACCGCACCGAAGGCAGTTCGACGCGCACGCTTTCCGTCGTGCTGAAGGCCGACGTGCAGGGCACGCTGGAGGCCATCCGCCAGGCGCTCGGCGAGATCAAGAGCGACAAGGTAGCGCTCAGCATCGTCCACGGCGGGGTCGGCAACATCACCGTCAACGACATCTTGCTGGCCAAGGCGTCGAGCGCGATCGTCGTGGGTTTCCACGTGGCCGCCGATGAGGGCGTCGCGAAGGCCGCCAAGCGCGAGGGCGTTGAAATCCGCTTCTACAACATCATCTATGAGCTGATTGACGAAGTGCGGTTGGCCATGGCGGGCCTGCTGGAGCCCGTCATGCGCGAGAACGTCACCGGGCAGCTCGAAGTGAAACAGGTGTTCGAGTTGTCGCGCAAGGGCACGGTCGCGGGCTGCATCGTCCGGAGTGGGCGGATCACCTCCAAGTCCCGCATCCGGGTCAAGCGGCAGGGCGAAGTGCTCTTCCAGGGCGGACTGCTCTCGCTCAAACGTTTCCAGAACGACGCCGCCGAGGTCCGCGAAGGCCAGGAATGCGGCGTCCGCGTCGAGAACTTCAGCGCGTTCCAACCCGGCGACATTATCGAGGCCTTCGAAGTCCAGCGCATCGCGCAGCAATTGTGAGCCGCCGGACCGGGACCGCGAGCTTTCGCCATGCAAAACCAGCGGCTGATTCGAATCAACGAGTTGTTGAAGCGCGAGATCGCCTCGACGCTATTCCGCGAGTTGAGCGACAGCGAGGTCAACTTCGCCAACGTGACGGTCACGCGCGCCGCCATCAGCGCCAACCTGCGCCAGGCCCATATCGGCATTTCGGTGCGGGGCGGCGAGGACGAGTGGCGGCGGACCCTGCGCGCGCTGCACCGGCACCGGCCCGCCATCCAACAGGCCGTCCACCGGCATATCACCTTGAAGTACACGCCAGTCCTGATCTTCGAACGCGACGAGACCATCGCCGCCGGCGATCGCGTCCTCCAGTTGATTGCGGAGCTCACCGCGGACGAACCGCCCCCGGCCCCGCCGGCCCCGGAGCGCTAGATGTCACTGTATTCCAGTGCTGGAGCGCCCGTACCCCGGCAGGACCCCGTGGATGGCCTGCTACTGGTGGACAAACCCGAGGGCATTACCTCGCACGATGTCGTGGACCGCATCCGGCGGCGCTTCCGCTTCCGCAAGGTGGGCCACGGCGGCACGCTGGACCCGATGGCGACCGGCCTATTGGTGTTGCTGATCGGCCGGGGAACCCGGTTGTCCGAACGCATCATGTCCAGCGACAAGGTGTACGAAGGCGCAATGCGCCTCGGGGTGCGCACGGACACCGAAGATGTGGATGGACGCATCGTCGCCGAAGCGGATTTCTCGAGGGTCACCGAGGAGGCGCTGCGCGCCGCGATGGCGCGCCGCGTCGGCGATCAGCTGCAGACACCGCCGATGGTTTCCGCGGTCAAAAAAGACGGCGTGCCGCTCTATAAACTGGCGCGCAAGGGCCAGACCGTCGACCGCGCGGCGCGGCTGATCCACGTGTACGAATTCGCGCTGCTGGGCTTTGAGCCGCCGCGCGCCCGTTTCCGGCTGGCCTGCACGAAAGGCACCTACGTCCGAACCCTGTGCGCGGACATCGGCGAGGAACTCGGCTGCGGCGCGTTTCTGGAATCGCTGCGGCGGACCGCCGCCGGCCGGTTCAGCGTCGCGGACGCGCACCCGCTGGCCGCGTTGCTGGACCTGGAGCTGCCGGACTTCCTGGACCGGGTGATCCCGGCGCACCGGATCGACTGGGACGATGAAGGCCGTGCACCGCTGGGCTGAACTGGCCTCCGTGCCGCCGCCGCTGTTCCTGGCCATCGGCTATTTTGACGGCGTGCATCGCGGCCATGCCGCGGTGGTCGGCGCCGCCGTCGCCCGCGCCCGGGATCGGGGCGGGCATGCATGGGCGCTCACCTTCGACCCGCACCCGGCGCGCATATTGCGTCCCGAGGCAGCCCCGCCCGCCATCGTCACGACGGCGACCCGGGTCCGCCTGCTCCGCGCGCTCGGCGTCGAGGGCTGCGCGCTGACGCCGTTCACTTCGGAGTTCGCCGCGCTGGAGCCCGAGGAATTCGCCGCCGCGCTGCGCCGGGACGCCCCCGGCCTGGCGGGTGTCTCGGTCGGTCCGAACTGGCGGTTCGGCCGCGGCGCGCGCGGCGATGCATCGCTGCTGCGGGAGCTCGGCCGGACGGCGGGCTTCGAGGTGGAGATCGTCCCGGCCGTACGACACGGCGAGGCGCCCATCTCCAGCACCCGCATCCGACGCGCCGTCGAGCACGGCGATCTGGCGGAGGCCGCGGAGATGCTGGGCCGCCCATTCGCCGTCGAGGGTCGCGTGGAGGAAGGACGCCGGGTGGGACGGGCGCTGGGCTTCCCCACCGCCAATATCCGGCCGGAAAACGAGCTAATGCCGCCGGCGGGAATATACGCGGCGCGGCTGCGACTGGCCGACGGGCGGATCCTGCCGGCGGCGGCCTATCGCGGCCGGCGGCCGACCTTTGGTCCCGGCGGCGCGCCGGTGCTGGAGGTTCACGCGCTGGACACGGTGCTGGACCTCTACGGCCAGCGCGTGGAGGCCGAATTCGTCCGCCGTATCCGCGACGACCGCCGCTTCGACGACCCGGCCGCGCTGCGCGCGCAGATCGCGGAGGATCTGCGCGCGATTCGCGCCGCGCTCTAAATCCGCCAGCGGCGGACCGCCGACTCAGGACTGTTTTTCCGACTCCTTCTCGATGCGCTCGAACTTCGCCTTGTCTGCGAGGGAAACGTGGCCATCCACCGTTCCGTTGTCCAGCGGATCGGCGTCGCGCGCCCGGAGGTCGCGGAACAGCCGCCGCATGTCGCGGATGCCGCCCAACATAAACCAAACCCCGACGAGGAACGCCATCCCGCCGGAAACGATCAGCGAGCTGACAAGGAAGTACGTACCCCACCATTTGACCGGCCAGGGCGAGACGGCGTTCCAGATCACGACCCCGATAAACATGATCAGAAAGTGGTAGACGAACGAGTAGCCGAAGATGCCCCATGCGATGGCCCGGTCGCCGCGCGTGTGGGCCGGCGTGATGCCGACAATTTTCGCGAGCGCATTCCGCCAGGTCCAGCGGGTCTTGATCTTGATGTCGCCGTCGGTGTTATAGATGCCCCGGTGCAGCATGCGGTCGAGGTTGAACGGCTCCTTCATTGTCAGCCAGGACACGCCGCAGTACACGATCAGCGTGATGATCATGTTCACGAAGTATGACTCATAGGAATTGATCGGGAATCGCACGGCGTCCATCTTCCAGACGACGATCGGGTGGAAGGGGCGCGAAACGGTCTCCAAGAAGCGGCCCACCGGTTCCACGCCGCCGATGCGCTCGAGCCAGGGGTAGACCACCTTGGCCCAGTTGCGCTGCAGGAAGATGTTCGCGAAGGCCAGCCCCATGCCGGTGCAGAGCGAAGCGTACGCGCCTTTCGTCGTGCCGAACCGGCTGTACAGTCCGAAGATCATCACCGGCCCGCAGCCGCTCATCCACATTTGGGTCATCAGCGTGGTGAACATGTTGATGTAGTCAATCTGCGCCATGAAGGTCGAGCCGCAGAGGAAGAAGATGCCGACGCCGATCGAAACGATGCGCAACGCCCAGATGTGCTGGCGCGGCGTGAACGGCCTGCCGCGCAGCGGCAGGACGACGTCCTGCGTGATCGTCAGCGCGGAGCTGAAGATGCGGGTGTCGTCGGTAGAGATCATGGCCAGGATCATCAGCAGGCAGAAGAAGCCCATCATCACCGGCGGCAGCAGGTTCCGCATCGTGACGGCCATCATCTGCTGGTGAAACATGGCGCGGAAGCGCTGGAAGAGCGAGTTGGCGTCGCCGGACGACAGGCCGGAGGCCGCATCCTTGAACGTCTCATGCGCCGTGTTCATCCACGGCGTCTCGTTGTTTTCCTTGTCGCTCAACTGATGCTTGTAGGTTTCCGGCGAAACCTCCAGGGCCTCCAGCCGGTGCATCAGCCGCTCGCGCAAGGCGGCATCCTTCACCACTTCCGCGGAGACGCCGCGCGAGATTTCGAGGCGGATCTTACGCGCCTGGGGCACGTAGGAGCGGTGGTTGAGCAGCGTGATGATGCCGGCGGCGATCAGCACGTAGAGCACGCTCATGATGTGCCCTCGGAAGGCGCCGAGGACGCCCGCCATCTTCTGCTCGTGCGGCGAGCGAGCGGCACCGGAGGTTCCGGCCCCCAGCCAGCTCGCGCGGTGCCAGACCGTTGTGAAGATACCCAGCAGGACCATGAAGAGGTTGAAATCGCGGAGCTGGTCCACGTCGTAGGGATTCAGGAAGCTCTGTCCCTGTGCCCGGTCGAGCATCGTCGGCACGATCTCGCCGTTCCAGCTGAACCGGGTCAGCAGGAAAATGGCGAACAGGCCCATGATCGGGTAGCAGATCATCCCCTGGAAGGCGTCCGTGATGACCAGCGCGAGCGTGCCGCCCATGTAGATCAGCGAGATGGCCGCCGTCAGGCAGAGCACCATCAGCGCGACGAAGGTCGAGAACGTCCATCCGAACACCGTGAAGGTCTGGGGCAGGCCGAAGAAGTAGATGAAGAACCGCGCGGCGATCGAGGGCATGATCATGTTCGCGAGGATCTCGGAAAGCGACCGCAGCGCCGCCGCGAAAATGCGCAACGAGCGGCTGTAGCGCATTTCCAGAAACTGGCCCAGCGAGAGCGCCTTGGTCTCGCGAAACCGGTACACGCAATAGCCCGTCAGCGCGAGCAGCAGGCCCAGCGGTCCCGTCATCGCATTCCAGAACGCGACCGCGAAGCCGGTCTTGTAGTGGACCTCGACGTAGGCCACGAGGCCGAGAATCGAGAGCGCATTGGCGACGTCGCCGACCGTGATCACGTAGCGCCCGCACAGGCGGCCGGCCATCAGGAAGTCCGCCACGCCGCGGATGTATTTTCGGGTATGAAAGCCGATCGCCAACACGATCGCGACCGGCACGAGGGCGATCAGCCAGGCAACGGTATTCATGCGATTTCTCCGGAAAAGCGGGAAGGGCCGTCCGGAAAGACGGCGGCGGGCGCGGGACTCCGGACCACGGCGGCCAGAGGATTCATGTGGCGCGCATGTTGCCCGAAACCGGCGGCGAAACAAGCCCGAAATGGCGCGGCCTTGCGGCATCCGGTCCAAGGGTTGGAAGCGGATGGTCCGGGGTCCTCCAAGCCTTGGACATCGGGCCGGGGCGCAACAGAATACGGCCGCAGGCATCCACCGGGAGAGGGCGTCCCGGCGAATGGATGGAGCGATTCGCTGTTGCAGGTCCTTGCCGGCCTCGCGCTGGCGTCGCGCCCGCCGCGCCCGCTCGTGTCGGACGCGGCCGGCGGCCCGCTCGCGCGCGGTGTGGACTACGCGATCATGGCGACCCCGGCGGCCCAGGACCGTGCCGGCACGCCGCCGGCCGACGAACGAACGTTCCGTGTCCGCGCGGCGGACTGAGATTTCCGCCGGCGCCGCGGCTACGACCGGGAACGGACCCCGGTCTGCCAGCGGTGCGTTCCGCTGGTGCGCGCGCATTCGACGCCATCCGGCAGGCGGCAGCGGGCCGAGACACCGGCGGGCAGGCGCAACCGGATATCGAGCCGGCCATCCGGCGCCCGGCGCCAGCCGGCGCGGATATCGCCGCGCGGCGTCGGAATGAGTACGTCGGCGAAGGCGGTCTCGGAAACGCCGGTCACCGGCGCAAACTCGATACGAGCCCAGCCCGGCGCCGTCTGCCGGACCCCGCCGAGGCTGGCGGCGAGGTGCTGAATCGGGTGCGCCGCCCAGGCGTGCGTGTGCGTGCCGCTGTTCCAGTTCTCGCGCGTTCCGCCAAAAGGAATCATCGGTGCGAAATGCCGGCGGATGTGCCGCACCACCTCGACGCCGTGGCCGAGCCGGTTCATGACGCCATACACGTAACCGACCCAGTAGCTCGAGGGCCGGGCGCCCGGCACGGCTTCGTCGCGCAGATACGGCAACAGCCGCGCGCGCACCATCGCCGGCCAGGCCTCCGGATGGCGTCCTACGAGGATCGCGAGGGTCTGGTTGTGCACGGAATGTGTCCGCACAGGCCGGCCCCGCGGCGTGAGTCCGTCGTGATACAAACCCGTTGCCGAATCCCAGAGGTGCTTTTCCACGAGGGCCGCGTGATCCGCCTGCAGCGCCGATAGCCGGCGGGCTTCGCCGGGGCGGCCGAGCGCCCGGGCCATCTCCTGAAGCGCGTCGAGCGCGACGAGCAGCCACAGGTTGAGCAGGGTGGGCGTGCCGGTTTTGTGCAGATCGGCCCAGTCGAGGAATAACCAGTAGCGCTCATCGTGGCGGAGCAGGCCGTTCGGACCGCGGCCCTCGCCGGTAAAATAGGCGAGCGCGGCGAGGAGGTTCCGCCATTGCTCGGCGGCCAGTGCGGGCGAGCCGGTCTGCCAGTAGTGATCCCGCACGGTCAGGATCCAGATCAGTGTGAAGTCGGGGATCACGCACCCGTGGCAGTTGGTCGGCGCGTGGCCGTAGGTCAGGCCGTTCGGTGTGCGCTGACGCGCGATGATGCGGACGCCGCGCGCCAACAGTCGCGGGTCATCCGAGAGGTGGAACGTGTTGGCCGCCTGCACCCGCGCGTCACCCCACCATTGCGCCTGCTCGCGCCACGGGGTGTCCACATAGGCGTCCAACATGCAGACTTCCTGCGTGCGGACACAGATGCGCCATACCTCGTTGAGCGTAGCGTCGCTCGCGGCGAAACGCCCTCGGACGACCAACGGATAGCGGGTCTCCCGCAGCGAGAGTCTCAGCCGTATCGGACGCGCGCTGTCGCGCGCGATGACGAGCAAGTAGCGGTGGCCGATGATCTGGTGGAATTCGTGCCGCGTGCGGCCGCGGCGCAGACCGAGCCGCCAGACCATCGAGATGGAGGGCGGGCCGCCCGGCGCACCGTGTATCTTCGGCCGCCCCTCCTCCACGATTTCCGATCCGTGGAAATCCAGGATCTCGCCGCCGGCCGCCCCGGCGGCCTCGACGCGCAGCGTGCCGACGGTCGGCCGCCCCATGTCGAGCACCGCTGCGCGCAAGCAACCGCGGCCCGTTGCCGGCAGCGTCAACGCGGTCCATTCGCCGGCGGAACGGACCGTACCCGGCGGCGCCGGGCGCCACGCGAGCCGTTCGACTTCTTCCTTGATCGGCACGGCGGCATCCGGCGCATCGCGGTGGCTCCGCGCGCAGGGACCGGCGGCGACGCTGACGGCGCGCGCATACGGGAACGACTCGCGGGTGAGGTGCGGAATGCCGCGCGGCTCGAGCGCGTGCCAGGGCGGACAGCCGAACGGACGCGCCACGGTGGCGGGCTGCCCGTCGGCGCGACGCGGCCATCCGCGCGGCGGGCGCGGCGATGCAATCCACGCGCCGTCGTCGCGCGCCGCATCGAACTGCTCCTGCAGATTCGTCTGCGTGCTCATCCGCACGGTATCGGCCCGGTAGGCGGGCGATGCGCGCGAAAGCCAGTCGGGGCCGCTGGCCACCCGCCGGCGCCCGAAGCGCGCGGAGAGCAGCAGGCCGGCGTGCCACTCGAAGACGTATCCGAACGTGCTGATGCCGCCGGCATAGACCCGCACGCTGATCCAGTTGGCGCCGCGGCGCAGGAACGGGGCCGCGTCGTATTCGTCGTAGGCCCACGAGGCCTGGAATCCCCGCGCGGGACCGCGGCCGACGTATCGGCCGTTGATCCAGAGCTGGTAGGACTGGTCGGCCGTTATGAACAGCGGCGCGCGGCGCGGCGCACGATCCAGCCGAACGTCGCGCCGGAACTGCGCGAACGTGTTGCGCGGGTTATGGGCGCCGGAGGGCCAGATCCATCGGGCATCGGCAAGCGGATGATCGCGGAAGGGACCCATATCGTTCATGGCCGGCGCTCCTGAAAACGAGAGGCAAACGCGACGCGCATACTATGCCCGCCGCGACCCCCGCGCGCCAAGCAGATAGACGCCGGCAAAGCAACTGGCGCGGTCGGATCCGTTTACCGCGGGACGGCAGGCACTCGCCCTGCGGCCGGCACGGCGCAACTCAGACGGCGGACCGCTCATATCAGCGCCGGCACACCGCGACCCGGCGACGCTTGGCTCGGCCCTGCAGAGACAGGGGAGGGTGGCCTGGAGTATCGCGCGGTCCGCGTGATCGGTCTGACCGCATGGATTCCATTCTCCAGACGGCGTGGCGGGTTATCCGCGTTCAGCCGTGGAGGTTCCGTAGAAAGCGCCGATAACGGGAAGCTCGTCTCACAACCCCCTTCAAACTGAAGAAGGTTCTGGCGCTCATGACGGGCGGCATTACCGACGATCTCCGTCACTGCAAGAATCTCCCTTTCCCCGGCCCGCGATCCTGTAGCGGCAGTCGTTGACCGCCGCGAATCGGGTCCGGAGGAAAGACCGCGGCCGCCGCCCGCGGCTCCAGGGTTAGGCTCGCTTTTCCTGCGATGGCGCGTGAGGAGCCGGCGGAGGCATGTCTCGGGCGTCATCAGAATCGTTCCGGCTCAAACCGAAAGCGCCCGGCGTTGCCGCCGGGCGCCCCCTAGGCTCCTCTTGCCTCTTGGCGCTCCGCGCAGGTCGCGGAGTGTTGACCGTATTCCGGACAATATTCGGCGCCGGACGGGACGGTCTTTCACTCCACCTGAAAGATCTTGCATCGAACCCCTTTTTTGAAAGAACGTCTTCCCGCGCTGCGAATCAGAGAAGAAGGGGAAAGCGCTCAACGTGGAGAACGAACGATCAGCGGCCTGCGAGACCCGCAGCAGCCTGCTCAGCCGACTGAGGAATCACGACGACCACGCCAGTTGGCAGGATTTTTTCGACACCTACTGGCGGCTGATCTACCGCGCGGCGCGTCAGGCGGGCCTCAACGACGCGGAAGCGCAGGATGTCGTGCAAGACACGGTGGTCTATGTCGCCCGACGTATCGCCACCTTTCGGTATGACCGCGGCAAAGGATGCTTCAAGGGTTGGCTGCTCCAGACCACCCGCTGGCGCATCGCCGATCAGTTTCGGCGGCGCAGTCAGAGTGCCGCGGGAGTGTCGTTGGAAGAGGACGCGGACCGAGCGTATGGCGCGCCGGTGGAGGCGTTGCCGGATCCGGCGGGCAACGATCTGGAACGGATTTGGGAAGAGGAATGGACCCAGGCGGTGACGGCCGAGGCCCTGCGTCGCATCCGCGCGCGGGCATCGCCGCGCCAGTTCCAGATTTTCGACCTGTACGTCGTCAAAGGCTGGTCGGTCGCCGAAGTTTGCCGCGTGCTGGGCGTGACCGCGGCACAGGTGTACCTGGCGAAGCATCGGCTCGCGGCATCGGTGCGCGGGGAACTGCAACGGCTGGAGGAGACCGGATTGTAATGTGCTGGAGGGCCCATCGCCGAAAGCTGGAGCTTCGTCTGCGCCAGTGGGCCGCGACACAACCGGCGGAGTCCGTCGCGCGCGCGCATGCCCTGCGTCGGGAACTGCTGCGCGCTGTCGGTCAGGCCCTGCGCGGCGCGCCGCGTGGCGCGCCGATGAGGAAACTTCCATGAGCGGCGAGTCCCCACCCGCCGGCGATCATTCCGCGCCCGACACGCCTCGGGTAGCCGGCTACACGCTGGTGAAGCGCATCGGCCGGGGCCGCTACGGCGAGGTCTGGCTGGCGCGCGGCATTGCCGGCAAGTGGTGCGCCGTAAAAATCGTATTTCGCGACCGATTCGACGAAGAGCGTTCTTTCCACCGCGAGTTCGACGGACTTCGGGAATACGAAGGGCTGACCGCCGCGCATCCCGGATTACTCCGCGTGCTGCACGCCGACCGCGCTGAAGATGACACCTACTACTATTACGTCATGGAACTGGCCGACGGCCTGGCCCGGCCCGATCCGGACCCGAACGCCTATCAACCGCGAACGCTGGCGTCGCGCCTGGCGCAGTCCGGCCGACTGCCGCCGGCGGAGTGCGCGGCGATCGGGGCGGACGTCGCCGCCGCGTTGTCGCACCTGCATCGCAACGGCAAAGTGCATCGTGATATCAAGCCGGCCAACATCATCTTTGTCGAGGGTCGGCCAAAGCTGGCCGATATCGGTCTCGTCTCGAACGCCTCGCGGTGCGAATCTTTTGTGGGCACGGAGGGCTATGTCCCGCGCGAAGGACCTGGCAGCCCGTCGGCCGACCTTTTCGCGCTGGGCAAGGTGCTCTACGAGGCGGCCACGGGGCGCGACCGCCTCGATTTCCCGGAGCTGCCCGAGGACTTCCGCGGCAGCGCCGACCGCGCGTTTCAGCGGCTGAATGTCGTTCTCGCGCGGGCGTGCCATCCCGATGCCGCGCGGCGCTACGCCACCGCCGGCGAAATGGAATCCGACCTGCGCGCCGTCGCCGCCGCCGGCGCGCTCCCCAGCCGGAAGCACCGCGGGTACCGTCGCATGGTCGCGGGCGCCACCGTGATTATGGCCGTCGCCGCGATCGCGCCGGCGCTGCG
>CAYLTB010000100.1:0-11804 GCA_964386675.1 uncultured Verrucomicrobiota bacterium | reverse complement strand
TCAGTCCGGGATGGCCCATGTAGGGGTAGATCACGCGGCGCGGACCGCGCGCGTAGGCATAAACCCCGGCGCGCCGGATCGGATAGTCGTCGCGGCAAATCACCGGCGGAGGCGGGGGCGGCGGAGCATACCGCGGGGGCGGCGGGCAATACACTGGCGGAGGGGGCGGCGGAGGGCACGCATGTCTGACGACATACACCGGCAGCGGGGGCGGCGCCGGCGCAACGAACACGGGCCGGCAACCGGGCGACGCGACGAAAACCGGACCCGAGCTGTACGAGATGCTCCAGGACACGCGCTGCGCCGCGGCGGTCGTGGCGAACCCGAGTCCCGCCGCCAGTCCGAGAATCGCGAATTTGGTCTTCATGGCCGGTCTCCTGAATGTGTTTCGGGGACACTCCCAAAGACGGCTCGGGCGCGGCGTTTATTCACGCGCCGAGGTACAACTCGATCACCGGCACGGCGACGCGCGGTCGGGCCATCGGCAGCGTCAGTGTCAGCGTGTCGGGCCGCAGTCCGGCGGCGAGCTGGCCGCCCGACCCGTCGTCCAGCTTCATCGGCAGTTCGCTCGCGTCGTGGAGCAGTTGCGCGTAGGCGACCTTGCCGGCAAATCCGTCGAGGTGCAGGAATCGGTACGGCCACGCGAAGAGGTGGACGTAGAGCCGGCGCGTCTCCGGGTTGTACGTGAGCCGCGTATCCGGCGGGGCCGCGAAGCCGTCGGGCGCCTGCGTGCAGCCGTAGATCGCCCGCCCGTGCCGCCGCATCCATTCGCCGATGCCGCGCAGGCGGTCGAGCGCCCGTTCGTCGAACTCGCCGCGCCCCGTGGGGCCGACGTTGAGCAGCAGATTGCCGCCCTTGCTGACGCAGTCAACGAGCGTGCGGATGATCTCGTCGGTGTCGCGCCAGGAGGCTTCGTCGCGGTGGTAACCCCACGAGCCGCTGAAGGTCTGGCAGGCCTCCCAGACCACGGGCCGGCCGTCCACCCGCGGCCACGCGCGCGGCAGCACCTGCTCGGGCGTGTGGATGTCGCCGCTGCCGGGCAGATCAAGCCGGTCATCGAGGATCACGCGCGGCTGGAGGCTGCGGACGAGCCGCACCAGTTCCTCGCTCTGCCAGTCGGCCCGCCCCTTGCCGCTGCCGTCGGGCTTGGGATACGAGAAATCGAACCACAGGATGTCCACCGGGCCGAAGCGCGTCAGCAGTTCGCGAACCTGGCCGTGGAGGTACCGGGCGTAGCGCGATTGATCGCGGCCGGCGTTCATCCGCTCGCGGTCCGGGTGGTCGCGGTAGGGCCCGAGGTGAGGGTCGAGCACATAGTCCGGATGATGCCAGTCGAGCAACGAATGATAGAAACCGACGCGCAGGCCGCGCGCGCGGAACGCTGCGACCATTGGGCCGAGCACATCGCGACCGTATGGCGTGCGCGTGACCTTGTAGTCGGTCAGGTCGCTGTCCCACAGGCAGAATCCCTCATGGTGCTTGGTCGTGACGACGAAGTACCGCATCCCGGCGCCCTCCGCCGCGGCGGCCCAGACGGCGGGATCGTACAGATCGGGATCGAAGCGCGTGAAATAGCGACGCTCGTATTCCTCCACGGGAATCCGCTCCCGGTGCATCAGCCACTCGTGACGGGCGCCCAGCGCGTAGAGGCCCCAGTGGATGAACAGCCCGAATCGGGCGCGGATGAACCAGGCGGTATCGCCCTGCGGCCCGGCTTCCGCCGTGGACGGAACAGTACCCATGGGCTCGATGCTCCAACCGCGGCGCGGACGACGCCGACGGCGCGTCAGTTCTTGTGGCGGAACGTGATGCGGCCTTTGGTCAGGTCGTAGGGAGAAATCTCGACGGTGACCTTGTCGCCGGTGGTGATGCGGATGAAGTGCTTGCGCATCTTGCCGGAAATGTGCGCGAGGATCTCGTGCCCGTTGGGCAGCTTCACGCGATACATCGTGGCCGGCAGCACCTTACTGACCACGCCATCCACCTGGATGGCATCTTCTTTTTTTTCTTTGGGATCTTCAGCCATACAATGCGGCTATAGCTGCAAACAGCGCGTATTGTGCCGCGTCGCGCCGCTTACCGCAAGCGGGAAATGCGCGGTCGCGCGGACGAGCCTACGGGCGCCAGACAGTGACTTCCAACCGCTGCCGGCCCCAGCGCAGGGCCTGCGAGTGGCGGCGGAAAAACACATCGATCCGCCGGCCTTTGATGTCGCTGCCGACATCTTCGACGCGCCCGTACCCATAGCCCGGCACGTACATCACGGTGCCGAACGGGAAGAGCGCGGGGTCGGCCGCGATCGTGCCGGGCTGCGCAACTGTGCCGCTGGCGGTGACACCCACGCGCTTGCGCTGGCCGGCCAGCGGACCGGAGGCATGGACCGGTTGCAGCAGCCAGTTGCGGCGCCAGCCGCAGCACTCGCCGCACGGGCAGTAGGCGGTGACCTCTAATTCGATCCGTTCCGGGTTCGATCGTCGGTGTTCGGGCAGGGTGCGCAATAGCGCGGAGCGCGACACGCAGCCCGCCGGCGCCAGCGCGAGCAGCCACAGCGGCAGCGTGAACAGCGCCAGGAACGGCCAGCCGGATCGCCCGCGTCGCTTCATGCCGCGGATTGTACCCCGGCGCGGACGCCAGGCAAGCGCGGGACGGCGCGGCGGCCCGCGGAATCCTGCGGCGAGGCATCGCCGCGCTTGACAGGGCCGCGCCGGTAGCCTGTAGTCGGCGGCGATGAAAACGACGCCCCCCGCTCTGCCGCCCGCCGGGTTCGCCGCGGCCGCCCGGCGCCGGCTCGCCGCTTTCCGCGGCCGGCGCATCCTAGTCGTCGGCGACCTGATGCTCGACCGCTATGTGTACGGGTCCGTCGAGCGCATCTCGCCGGAGGCGCCCGTGCCCGTCGTGCGCGTCACGCGCGAGACGCTGATGCCCGGGGGCGCGGGCAACGTGGCCTGGAACCTGCGCGCGATGGGCGCCGAGGCCGCCGTCGCGGGCTTCCTGGGCCGCGACCGCGAAGGCCGAGAACTCGCCGCGTTGCTGCGCCGCCGCGGCGTGCGACTGGACGCCGTGATGCCGGCGGGCGACGCGCCGACCACCGTCAAGACGCGTGTGGTCGCCGAACGCCAGCAGGTCGTCCGCGTGGACCGCGACGCGGCGCCGGACCTCGCGCCGCGGGAGCGGGCGCGTTTCTGCCGGACGGTCGCCGCCGCCGCGGCGCGGTCCGACGGCGTGATCCTCGCGGACTACGGCAAGGGCGCGCTCTGCCAGCCGGTCGTGGACGCCGCGCTCCGGGCGGCGCGCGCCGCCGGCATTCCCGCGGGGCTCGACCCGAAGAACCCGGACCTGCGCGTCGCGGGCATCACGGTCGTCACGCCCAACCGCCGCGAGGCCTTCCATCTGGCCGGCCGCGCCGATCCGGGCGCCGCCGCGGAGCCGCTGCGTGATGCCGCCCTGCTCGACGCGGCGGGCCGTGTGCTGCGGCACTGGCGGCCGCGCCATCTGCTAGTCACACTCGGTCCGCAGGGCATGCTGCTCGCGCGCGCGGGCGCCGCGCCGATCCACGTTCCCACCCGCGCGCGCGAGGTGTTCGACGTCAGCGGCGCGGGCGACACCGTCATCGCCGTCTGCGTCCTGGCGCTGGCGGCCGGCGCCGATATCGTCGAGGCCGCCGAACTGGCCAACTACGCCGCCGGCGTCGTCGTCGGCAAGATGGGCACGGCCACCTGCTCGCCGGCAGAACTGCTCGCGGCGCTGGACGGAGCTTCGGCATGATGCGCGTTCTCGGCGTCATTCCCGCGCGCTGGGGCTCGACGCGGTTTCCCGGCAAGATCCTCCACCCGCTCTGCGGCCGGCCGCTGTTGCATTGGGTCGTCCTCCGCGCCCGTGCGGCGCGTCGGCTTTCCGAACTGCTGGTGGCCACCGATGACGAACGCATCCGCGCCGCGGCTGTCGCCGAGGGCATTGCGGCCGTGATGACCTCGCCGGCGCACGCCTCCGGGACCGACCGCGTCGCCGAGGCCGTCCGCGGGCGGGGTGCGGATATCGTGATCAACATCCAGGGCGACGAGCCGCTCATCGAGCCGGCGCTGATTGACGCGCTCGCCGAAACCCTCGAAGACGGAGCGTGGCAGATGGCGACCGCGGCGTGTCCGATCGCGGACGAAGCGACCTTGCGAAACCCGTCGGTCGTCAAGGTCGCCCGCGCGGAGGACGGGGCCGGCTTGTATTTCTCACGATCCCCCATTCCGTTCCTCCGCGACCGCCCGCCGGACGCGCCGTTCCCCGCGGGGGTCTTCCTGCGGCATATCGGCATCTACGGCTACCGCGCCGACTTCCTGGAGCGGTTCGTGGCCGCGCCGCCGTCGCCGCTGGAGCAACGGGAGAAACTGGAGCAACTGCGCGCGCTGGAAATGGGTTGCCGCATCCACGTCCGCCTCGTGCCCGCCGCCGGCGTGGGCGTGGACACGCCGGAAGATGTGCCGGCGGCGGAAGCCGCCCTGCGCGCGGCGGGAGTCGCGCGCTGACCCGGCGGATGGCCATGCCTTCTTCCTTCCTGCTGCTGGCGAACGTGGGCAACACGCACACGACGCTTGCGTTATACCGCGCCGGACGGATCGTGCGGCGCGTCCGCTTTCCGACCCGCACGCCCGAAACCGCGCTCCTCGCCGCACTCGCCACGATAACGAAAGACCGCTCCATTTCCGGCGCGGGACTCTGCTCGGTCGTGCCGGCGCTGGACGCTGCCTGGCTGCAGCGGCTCGAACATGTTGCCGGCGGCCGCGCGCACCGCGTGGGGCCGGAATCTCCGCTGGGCATCCGGCTGGACGTGCCGCGGCCGGCGCAGGCCGGCGCCGACCGCCTCGCCAACGCGGCGGCGGCCGCGGCGTGCTACGGCGCGCCGACGATCGTCGTGGACTGCGGCACCGCCACGGCCATCACGATGATCGAGCGCGCGCGCGGATTCATCGGCGGCGCCATCGCGCCGGGCCCCGCGTTGTTCTACGATTATCTGGCCGAGCGGACCGCCCGGTTGCCCCGCCTGTCGCCGAGCGGCGCCGTTCCGCCCTTCGGCCGGACGACCGTCGCAGCGATGCGCCTCGGCGCGGAGGTCGGCTATCCGGGCATGGTCCGGGCGCTCCTCGAGCACCTGCGTCGGGTGCCCGAATTTCACGACGCCCTGTGGGTGGTCACGGGCGGCGGCGGCGCGCACCTCGCGGCCGCGCTGGGAGGAGCGACGATCTACGACCGGGACTTGACGCTCGTCGGTATCGGGCTGGTGACGGAACGCGTTTCCCCGCACTGAGATCGCGGACCGGACCCGGAACGCCTTCGGCGCGGCCGCGCCCGTCGGTCAACCGAGCAGCGGCTTCATGTCCGCCACGAACACGCGGCGGGTGCCTTCCACGAAACCGTTGAACGCCACGTAGCGTCCCGTGCGGTCCCACGCCGGGTGCGGATCCACGCGCATCGGGCTTTCGGCGCAGGGCTGCTGTGTGGGGATGCGAACGACGGTCCGCTCCCCGCCCGTTTCGAGATCCACCCAGCGCAAGGGCACGGAGCCGTCCGGAAAAGCCATCGGCTCCCGGTTGTACGCGTCCGTCAACAAGTGCCGGCCGTCCGGCGCGACGGTGGGATGGCCGGAACCCGGCGTTTCATCCAGTATTTTCCGAAGCCCGCTGCCGTCGGCGTTGACCTGGACGAAGCGCAGCCCCTTTCGATCGATGTTCAGGTTCATCGAAATCCGACGGCCGTCGGGAAACCAGGTGGCGTGATGGCCGCCCTTTTCCCATTGTTCGGGCCCGATGGCGCAGTGCAGGGGACCGTCCTCTAATCCCGTGACGATCCAGGCGAAGCGAACGGGAAAATAGCGCAGCTTGAACATGTCGAACGGACGCGGCTCCATCACCGGAAACCACCGGAGACTCAGCATCAAGCGATCGCCCTGCGGATTGAATTTACTGTGGAATCCATAAATCTCGTGGCGGTCCGGATCGACGATGCGGACCGGCGGATCGGCGCGGCGCAGGGCCTCCGCGATGGAAAGCCGGAGCCGGCGTTTTCCGGTGGCGGTATCCGTGAGATAAAAGCCGTCGTCTTCGGCCGGTCCTATATTCCGCCGCACCGCCGCGTCCGGCACGGGAACTCCATACCCCGGCTGCGTGATCCGCATCGTCGTCATATTCGCGGAGATCAACCAGCGGCCGTCCGGAGAGGCGTGATAGACCGTGCCTTCCAGCCGCTCCCGCTTGCCGGACAGCGGATCGAGCTTCCACGCGAAGGGCTGCCAGGTCTGCACGTCCACGTCGTTGAAGAACAGTTCGCGGTCGCTGCCGCCCCAATTGAGGTTGGCCCCCATCTGCGGCTCCCAGCCCCGCGTCTCCGCCAGCACCCGGTTCTCGCCCGTCTCCAAGTCAACCAGCCGGACGCCGCCGACGTCGCCGGGCTGTGGCAGTCGGTCCTCAAACGGCAGTTGAAACACCGCCAGATAGCGCCCCGACGGACTGATCGGGCTGGTGTCGAAAAAGCGGTGCAGGCAGCGCGGCGTATCGGGCGTGACGCACCAGACAGGGACCAGCGGTTCGAACTGCGTGTAGCGCGGAAACCGACGAATGGCCATGAACCGATTCCTCCGGCCTGCGCCGCGGGCGTGACCGATCCCTGCGACGGCCGCATTCTTTTGATTCTGAGAGAAAACGTGCTAAATTCTTCCCGAACTCGACGCGCTAAACCAAATACCATGCGGCACTGTCCTCTGACTTGTCAAACCTTCCGCACCCTGCTGGCCGGCGCCCTGCTGGCCGGAACGGTTGCGGCACACGCGGCGCCGCCGCCGGCCGGCGCGGTCATCGCCGAAGTCCGGGGCATCGTGACGGCCGGCGCGGCCGAGGTCGTCTGGACGACGCAATCCCAGGAGGGCACCGCGGGCTTCCGGCTATCCCGGCGGGATGGCGAATCATGGACGGCGCTGCATGCGGGCTGGCTGCCCGTGGACATCCGTCTGAACGGCGGAGGCCAGGTGTACCGCGTCCGGGATCCTGCGCGAAACACGGGCGATATGGCCACCTATTTGCTGGAGGAGGCGCTGGCCGACGGCGATATCCGCCGTCTGGGCGAATGGCCGGTGCGCTTCGAAGTGGCGCGGCCGCTCCCGCTGAACGAGTCGGAACCGGCGCCGCTGGAAGCGGGGGGCGCGCCGCTGCAGGAGCCGTTATCGGGCCCGTCGGCCAAAATCCCGATCGCCGGCACGACCAACTTTGATATTTTTGCCGTCACCTACGCGAGCCTCGGCGCGGTGCTGGGCCTTTCGGAATCTGAGGTGGCGGACCTGGCCGCCCAGGCGCTGTTGCGCATGCGGTGCGGGAATGTGCCGGTTGCCTATCTGCCCGATGCCGCGAACAACCGCCTGCTCTTTTACGGATGGCCGACGACGAATCGGTACACCCGCACCAACTACTTCTGGATCGAACCCGGCGCGGGCCTGCATATGGCGGCTTTGCCGACGGAGGATGTGCCGGTCGCCAACGACCAGCACTTCCAAAGCCTTCGGGATTTCGAGATGGATCGCTACGTTCACGTGGATGTGAACGCCCTCCGCGACGACCTTTTTTATTGGGACTTTGTCACCAGCAAGCCGGCCGGCGACGCCTCGGCGGAAAAAGCGTTCCCGGTGCCGCTCGATGGCTATGCCGGCGGGCCGGTCACGGTCTCCGTGCGTTTCATCGGCTTTTCCGACAACAAGAGCTTCGACCCCGACCACCGGGTGCAGTTGTATTTCAACGGCGCGCTGCGGCAGACCGTGGAGTTCGAGGGCACGGCGGAGGCGGTGGCCTCGTTCACCGTGGACGAAGGCGATGTGCTGGGCTCCGGAAATGAATTGCGGTTGCGCGGGGTGTTGTATCCCGGGCAATCCACCAGTTATCCGCTGGTGGACGGCTACTCGGTGGCCTACCGCCGCTACTACGCGCCGGCCGCAGACCTGACCCGCGCCTCGGATGGCGGCAACGCGCGACTGCGCGCCGATCGCTTCAGCGACGCCGTGGTTTTGAACATCACCGACCCCTATCTGCCCGCGGTGGTCGGGGATTTCGCCGCCGGCATTCCCGTCGGGCATTCCTGGCCGGCCGCGCCCGGGACCACGTGGGCGTTCCGGGAGCGCACGGCGATCACGACGCTGGCCCCGGAACCCGGCGGCGGCGGCGCCTGGCTGCGCGCGGCAACCAACCGGGTGGATTATGTGGTGATTGCGCCGCGGGATTTCGAGACCCCCGCACGGGAGCTGGCCGATTACCGCGCCGGCCAGGGCTTGCGCACCGCGCTCGCCTTCGTGGAGGACATCTATGACCAGTTTGGCGGCGGATTGAAGACGCCGGATGCCATCCGCGCTTTTCTGATATACGCCCAGCAAAACTGGACGGTTTCGCCGTGGCTGGTCGCGCTGGCCGCGCGCGGCCATCACGACTATCTCAATGGCGTGGTCAGCGAGCCCAACCGCATTCCCGCCCTGCTGGTCTACGTGCCGGGCGGTGGGGGGCTGAAACCGGCCGATGGCCTATATGCCGACACCATCGGTAACGATGGCGTGCCCGACATTGCGGTGGGCCGGATTCCCGCGCGCACCGCGACCGAACTCCAGAACTACATCGCCAAGCTCAAGGCCTATGAAGCTCTCGGGCCACGCCCTTACCACGACCGAGCCGTTTTTGTCGCCGATCGGGATGACCCCGACGGCGGTTTCTTCACTGAGACCAACGCCCTGCTGGCGGCCGAGGCTAGCCCCCGCTACACCCCTGAATTCTGGAGCCTGAACACCCAATCCGTCAGCACCGTGCGGACCGGCGCGCTGGCCGCATTCACCGGCGGCTCCGGTTTGCTGCTCTATACCGGCCATGGCACGCACAGCGTCGTCGCCAGCGCCAGCGACATTATCCTGCAGAACTCCGATTTCAACGCGATGAATAGTCCGCAGTTGCCTGTTTTCATCGCGCTGAGCTGCCTGATTGCACGGTTCGACCACATGAGCACCGTGCACCTGGGCGAGAAAGCGGTGCTGTGCGCGACAGGCGGGGCGGTTGCGATCTATGCGCCCACCAGCTATTCCTGGAACAGTTTCGCGGAACAGCTGGGCATCCGGATCTTCCGCGCCCAAGCGGCCGAACGGCTCTCGACGCTGGGGCTGGCGCTGGTGCGCGCCCGCGAACAACTTGGGGGTGGCGCCTATTCGGAGGCTTTGCGCACCTACACCTTGCTCGGCGATCCCGCCCTCAAACTGGGCGGCGGTGGCGGCGCGGTGCCGGTCTCGCCGGCCGTGCGAACGTTTGCCGCCTGGCGTTGGGAACGGTTTTCGATGGCGCAACTCGCAGATCCGGTCGTCAGCGGCCCGCAGGCCGATGCGCCGGGCCGGTCCTGGAGCAATTTCCTGGACTACGCGCACGGCGGCGAATCGCCGACAATCCAGCAGTTCGAGACGGATCCGCTGACCGGTCGCGGGCATATCGAATGGACACAGCGCATCCGCGCGGACGACGTCGAGTACCGGCTGTGGGTCACGCCGAACCTTCAAGAAGCCTGGCAGCCGGCGCCCCCGGATACCGTTCTTTACCGCACGCCGCAGGCGGACGGCATCACGGAACGCGTGAAAGCCCTGATACCGTTTGACGGCGACCGGCTCTTCGTGAAGCTGGAGCCGGTGGAGAAATAGGATGGCGTCGTTCGGATTGCGGGTCCTGAGCCCCGGTGCTACGCTGCGGCTGACGCGGGGCGGAGCGGGGAATCCCTGTCGGGGAGAGACGGTGCGGCGGACACAACGGCAACGGAGGCAATGAAGCAACCTTGATCCCGCCGAAGAAATACGTCGTCAATGGCCGTGTCGTCGTCCGTCGGATCGCGGAGGATATCCTGCTGGTGCCGATCAGCGGACCGGCGGCGGGCGCCTGCGTCTATCCGGTCAATCCGACCGCCCTGGCCGTTTGGGAGTGCCTGTCGGCGGGCGGGACCCTGGCCGAGGCCGCGGAACGCCTGGTCCGGCAGTTCGGCGCGACGCCGGCTCAATCGCTGGAGGACAGCGCCGCCTGCGCCGAATCGTTCCTCGCGGAATCGCTGCTGCGGGAAGCCGGCGAATGAACTGCGGAATGCCCCTCGATGAAGCGTCCGGTTGGATGACCGGTTTCCGCGCCCGTGCGGCAGCCCGGCGAATCCCGATTTTCGCCAGCATCGAGCTTACGCGCCGCTGCAATTACCGGTGCGTCCACTGCTATCTCGGCGATGAACGGTCGGGTGCGCGCCGCCGGCCGGCCGCCGACCGGAACACCGATTTCTGGCTCAACGCCCTCGACGAATGGGCGGCCGCCGGCGTCCTGACGCTGATGATCACCGGCGGTGATCCGATGCTGCACCCGGGCTTCGAAGCCGTGTACCGCCGCGCGGCGGAACTGGGCATGCAACTGCTCGTTTTCTGCAACGGATCCCGGATCACGAAGACCATCCTTCAGCTCTTCCGAGAGTTTCCCCCGCGGCGGGTCGAGATCAGCCTGTACGGCGCCACGGCTGAGGTATTCGACCGGGTCACCCGCGCGCCCGGCGCCCACCGCCGGACGATGGCGGGCATTCGCCGGCTGCTCGCCAACGGCACGCGCGTCGCGCTGAAGACGGTCGTACTGACGCTCAACGAGCACGAGCTGGAGGCGATGGAAGCGCTGGCAAAGCAGCTCGGTTGTCCTTTCCGGTACGACACGGCCATTCATGGCTGCCTGGAAGACGGGGCGTCGGCGCCGTTGGAGTGGCGGCTGCCGCCCGAACGCGTCGTCCAGCTGGATATGGCCACGCCCGAGCGACGGCGGCAGTGGCTGGAATACTTTCGCCGCCGCCGGAACGCCGTGCCGACCGAGCAGCTCTACCCGTGCGGCGCCGGCGCCAGCGCCTTTCATGTGAATGCCCGGGGGGAGTTCCAGCCCTGCCTGGTTGCTGCACACTATCGCTGCGAGGCCGCCGGGCGTCCATTCCTCGAGGTGTGGCGCAAGGAGTTGGCCGTCATTCGATCGCGCCGCCGTTCGGCCGCGGGCGCGAACGAGTCGCGCGGAGAATGGCTGCTGGGCAATGTCTGCCCGGCGTTCCACGCGCTGGAGACCGGCAACGAAGAGCGGCCGTCGGACTACACGGCGCGATTGGCCCGCTTACGCCGGGAGGCCATCGAAGGATTTGCTGGACAACCGGGCGCAGGAGTTGGAGAATGACGAATATGGATGCCAACGTTTGCAACGATCAACCGCGCAACGGCCGCGAAGCTGCCCAACCGTACGAGAAGCCTTCGGTGAAGAAGGTCAATTTGGCGGTTGAAGAAACGCTCTCTTCTGGTTGTAAGCTGGACGGCGCGCCCTGCGTGCCGCCGCCGCCCGGCGTGCCTCAAGAAGAAGCGGGGTCGTGAAAGGCGCACCGGCGCGCCTTCAAATCGGCCCGATCGCCTTTATCCTCCGCGGGGAGGCATCCGCGGATTCCGTTCGTTATCCTTCCTGGCCGTATGGCCTTTTTCTGCGCGCGCCGCAGACGCCGGGCGTACGGCCGCGCTGTGAACTTCGCGTTGATGTTGCCGCCCCGGGACGGCCGGCGCCTGGTCGCCGGCCCGATTATGCCGCGGGCCGCAACTGGGCCTGCTGGCGCGAGGACGATGCGCGGGTGCTGGCCGTCGGTTGGCACAACCGGTCCGTAGCGCGTTTTCTTTGCCGGGTTGATCCGCAATTGCGACAGGCGCAATTATTCGTGGACGGCGACCCCACCGACGCCCCCCTGCGCTATCCGCTCGACCAAGTATTGTCGTG
>CAYLTB010000099.1:0-12006 GCA_964386675.1 uncultured Verrucomicrobiota bacterium | reverse complement strand
CGAGCAGCCTGGAGCGCCTGGCAACGTTCATCACGGAGACCGGCCGGCCGCCCGTCGCCTGCCGCGGTGTCTTGCTGGCTTCGGAGTCCTGCACGATGGAGCAGTGCGCATTGTTTTCCCGGAGTTTCACGGGAACCATTTCGGTCAATTACGGCTTGAGCGAGCGCACGAATCTCGCCTTCGCGTCCTACACGCCCGGATCGCACAAGCTGGATTATGTGATCGAGGATCTGTATGGCGTGACGGAAACCCGACCGACCTCCGACGGGTTTTCCGAGCTGGTGGGAACTTCATACTGGAACCGCGCCATGCCGTTCATCCGGTACCGTACCGGCGACCTGGGCCGGATCGAGGACGACCGCATTCTGATCACGCTGGGGCGGCGGCAGCATCTGTTTGTCACCAAGCTGGGCACGGCGGTGCCCGGAAATCACGTCCGAATGGAGTCCTTCTTCTGGGATTTCATGTCCATTGCCCAGTTGGTTCAGCGGCGTCCGGGCGCCCTGTGCCTGCGGCTGGTTCCCAAATTCTCCTATACGCGGGAGGCCGGCGACCGAATTCTCAAGGAATTGCGCCGCCGGCTCGGTCACCTGTTCGATATTTCGATGGAAATGGTGGATGCGATTCCGCCGGGGCCCGGCGGCAAGCGAGAATTCGCTATTGTGGAGACCACGGCCTCCCGCGCTCCGGAAAATCCCCGATTGATCCCGACCGTGGCTGATTGCGAAGTGGATGCGCGGTGAACACTCCCTTCCGGACGAGGTCCGTCGCTGTCCAATTCGACCGGTGATGCCGCGGGCGAGCCGTGTCCCGCAGACGCCAATGCACGAACGGTGGGCATACCGGTTGGACGGTTTCAAAACGAAAGGAGTGGGTTTGCCGTTATGGCGATGGTACAGCCTGGCCTCTGCGCGATGGCCGTTGGGGTGGCGATTCGGAAGGACATATGTCGAAACAGCCGAGTGGCTTCTGCGGCATGAATTTGACGACGCCTCGAAGAATGCGAAGTTTCAATTTCGTCAGCTCCGCGAGCTCGTGGATCATGCCTTTCGGGAGATACCGTTTTATCGCCGGTGGTTGGGCGCGACGGGGTATCGTGAAGGCGACTTGAAGACTTGGTCCGATTTCGCGCGACTTCCGCTGCTGGATCGCGCGACGGTTCGTGAGCACGGCGAAGAGATGGTGTGGCCAAATGCGCGGCGGCGCGATCTGCACCCGACCACCACGGCCGGGACCTCGGGGCTTCCGCTGAAGGTGTACTGGGAACGGGGCCGCACCCAGGCGCGGGAATCGGCGTTTCTCTGGCACTATTGCGGCTGGCACGGCGTCACCCCCCGATGCCGGTCGGTTGAATTGCGCGGCTATGTCTCTCCCCATGGGGCGCGCTTCGCGTACCGGCGGGGCGGCGTGCTGGCGATCGCGTGCGACGCCTACGGCCGGGACGAGATCGCCGCCACCGTTCGTCGGATCGCACAACACCGGCCCGAAGTGCTGTTCGCGTACCCCTCCAATCTCCTGCTGGCCGCGAAATGGATACTGGAGCACGGTCAGGCCGGCGCGGTCGCACCGAAGGTCATCGTCACATCTTCCGAGCAATTACATCCCGAGCAGGAAGCGCTGGCGGTTCGGGCGTTCGGCTGCCCGATCGTTGATCTGTACGGCAATACCGAGTGTACGGTTCAGGCAGTGCGGTGTCCGTCGGGCCGCCTTCACCCGGTGCCGCTCTACGGCTATGCCGAGCTGGTCACCGGGACAGACGGCGTCGCCGGGGAAATCGTTTCCACGGGATTCGGCAACCGGCGAATGCCCTTGATCCGTTACCGCACCGGCGACCATGCGCGCGCCTCCGAGCAGGATTGCCCGTGTGGACGGGCATGGCCGGTCTGGAGCGAACTGCGCGGGAAAGATGCCGACTTTCTGGTTCGTGCGGATGGCACCGAGGTGTCCGTCAACATTCTCTGGGCGCTCCATATCGAGATGGGCGACGCCCTCCGCGAGTTCCAACTGGTCCAGCGGGCGCCGGGCGAAGTCGAGTTCCAATATGTCAGCGCCCGGCCGCTTTCAATGGCGGAGGAGAACCGGCTGATGGAGCGGCTGGCGCTGGTTCGCGGCCTTCGTTTCCGCCTGATTCGAGTGGACCGGATCGAGCGCGGCGGACGCGGCAAATACCGTATGGTCGTCCAGCATCTGACAACGACGCGCCGGGAAGCCGGCCTGGCGGCTGACGCGGCCGGCCAATGGCACACATGAGCGGCGGAATCCTTTTGAAGGCCGTGGGCGACCTCCTGGGCGTCAGCGCCGATGGCGGCGACCCATTTGATCACGTGAGGTCCCGCTTGCGCCCATGCGACATCCTGTTCGGAAACATGGAAGCGGTCATTACGTCCAATGATCGCCCTGTTCTGGAAAAAGCGGTCGCCCTGCGATGCCCCCCGGGCCATGAAGCAGGCCTGGCCCAGGCGGGCTTCACGGTGCTCAATCTGGCCAACAATCACCTGCTGGATTTCGGATCCGAGGCTGCGCTGGAGACGCGGCAGCGATTGCTCGACGCCGGCATTCGCACGATCGGGGCCGGCCGCAGCGAAGACGAGGCCTGGCAGGAAGCAGGCTTCGAAATCCGGGGGCAGAAGATCGCATTTCTGGGCGCCACCGAAGGCATGGAAGCCTCGATGGGCGGCGGTTGTGTTCTGGCTCGTTTCGATCCCGAGCGGATTGTACGGCGCATTCGAGAGCTGAAGGCTCGCTTCGATCGGGTGGTTCTGTCGTTGCATTGGGGGGTCGAGAATGTCCTGCTGCCTTCGCCCGAGCAACAGCGATGGGCGCGAGCGTTCGTCGCGGCCGGCGCCTGTGCCATCCTGGGGCACCACCCGCACCGCGTTCAGGGCATCGAGCGTTACCGGGACGGAGTGATCTGCTACTCCCTCGGCAACTTCAATTTTCAGCCCTGCGGAATCGGATTGTCGCCCCACGAGCGCACTTCGATGATTCTCGAGGTTGAGTTTCAGGCCGGCCGGGCGCCCGACCATCGCGCC
The DNA here is from genome assembly GCA_964386675.1 of uncultured Verrucomicrobiota bacterium. Taxonomy (GTDB): domain Bacteria; phylum Verrucomicrobiota; class Kiritimatiellia; order PWTM01; family PWTM01; genus CALGXT01. Next base: position 8,974 of record CAYLTB010000099.1, on the reverse strand, counting down.
ATGCCAGTCGCCCTTGACCCGTCATACTGTCCCCGGATCGTGGAAGCGGAGGAGGATCGCGCCGCCCTGCTTCGACACTTCAGCGAAATCGCCAAACCGCTGACGACGGATTTGGACGAGGAGCGCTGGCGGGTGTCCATCGCGCGTCCCTATTTGCTGGGCAATCTCCGGGCGTTCGGCGTCCGGATTCGCCGCTACGGATGGCGTCACGCGTGGGCGTGCGCGAGGTGGTTGGCGGGCGGCTACAACCGCCGCATCTACGCGGCGGTGATCCGACGCTGCTGGGCGGGCCGGAGGCGGAATCGCCGGCCGGGATCATGAAGAGGCTGGGACAGCGGATTTGGAACGAAGCGCGCCGCGATATAGGGCGCGTCTGGCGCGCGGGCGTCGTTCATATCGGCGTGTCGCAATGGATCAGCCAGTTCGTCTTCGTGGCGCAACGCATCCTGCTGGCCAGAATTCTCAAAGCGGACGGTATTGGGCACATCTCCGTCGTCTCAGCGACGCTGAACCTGGTGAGATTGCCCGCGGGCGGCGGCATCTTCACGGCATTGACGAAGCTGATGGCCGAGAGCGCCCGCGATCCCGCGAAAGAGCGCCCGGTCATGGGCACGGCCCTGACCATCAACCTGGCCACTTCGCTGGTGATCAGCGTGGCTACGGCGTTCATTCTGGGCCGGACCAACTGGGTGCCCGATCCGGTGGCCAACGGAATCCTTCGCCGCATGGTTCCGTTCCTGCCGGTCTTGATCCTCGCCGAGTCCTTCCGCTGCGCGTTGCTCGGACAGCGCCGGATGCGCGCCGCGGGGGCCGTCATGACGACGGCCGCCGTCCTGTCGCTGGTGCTGGTGACGCTGGCGGCCTGGTGGGGGAATCTGCCGGGTTGGACGGCGGCCCAGATCGCGTCCTTCTTCATCGCGCTGTTCTGTGCGATGATTCCGCTTCGGTCTGTGCTGTCGGTCCAGTGGAACTCCGCCATCGCCCGGCGGCTCGCGGGCATCGGGGTATTCGCGTTCCTGGGTCAGATGACCGGCCAGCTCATCATGCAGTTCGACACGCTGGCCGTCAGTGGCCTGCTGAAGAACCCGGAGACCACGGGCATCTACAATACCGCGGCGCTGGTCGCGCAACAACTGCTTGTCGTGCCGGGATCCATCCTCACCGTCGCTTTCCCGATGGTCGCGCAGAGCCGGGGCGATCCCGATCGCCTGCGCCGGAATTACGTTGAAATATCCCGCAAACTATGGGTGGTCTCAATAGGCGTGTCCCTGGCGGCTGCCGTGGCCGCGTATCCGCTGTTCGGCTTGATGGGCGCGCGTTTCTTGCAGTCGCTGCGGCCTTTCCGGGTGCTGCTGCTGGGATTCGTCGCGCGCGCGCTCTACACGCTGGACAACACCTACCTGGATGCCCTCGGAAGGACTGATCTGACGTTCGCCTCCGGCCTGTTCGCGGCCGTCACGACGATCGGATTGAACCTCTGGCTGATTCCCCGTTGGGGTTTGATGGGCGCGGCATGGGCCACGACGCTGGCGATGTTCATTTCGCTGGCGCTGCGCCGCGCAACGGTGTATCTCTTCATCTTTAGATGGCGGGCGGTTCGCTGACCGCCATGCCCGGCGGATAATGCGCTCCAAGTCTATTCAACCCGGAATATGACGACACCCGGTTCCCGCGAAAGCGCCACGGCCGACACGCCCACCAAGATCGTGCTGGCGATCGCCTTGGTCGTCTATTTCATTTGGCGACTGCCGGGGTTGCTCCAGTTGCCGGCCTCCCCTTTATTGATGGGCCGGTACTTCAGCCTGTGGTACGGGCTTCCGCTGGTCGCCTTTTTCAGCCTGGGCGAGAGCGGCGTCAAGTCATATATCTTTCTTTTCTTGATCATCTCGGGCATGGAATACTGGTTCCGCTGGACCCTGATTCCGCTCTCCTATGTGTATGTGTGGGTGATCTTTCTGGTGGCGATCATCCGGACGGCCCTGACCAAGCAGCGTCTGATCTGGCCCTACATGCTGAGCCCGTGGCTGCTGGCCTATGCGTTGATCGCCGCAGTCGAATTTCTTCGCGACCCGGTCGTGCCCACGTGGGGTTCCGAGGAAACGCGCGTGGGCGCTAAGGCCTATTTTACCTTCTTCTCGCTGATTCTGTCGGTCCTCCTGATGCCGCACGTGTTCAAGCTGGAGCACATCGGACGCCTGCCCCGAACCGTTTTTTTCAGCGCGTTGGCGGTGCTGGCGATCCAGGTTGGGGTGTATGCTGCGAACGACGCGCAGACCGGCCTCTTGTTTGGCGTCAAGCCGCGGGAATGGGACCTGGCAACACTGGTGGAGGGCCGCTGGAGTTTTCTGCATCAGGGCGCGATTTTGCTGTTCATGGCGTCGCTGGCCCTCTGGCACGCCGGGCGGCAGTCCGGCTTGGCGCGACGGCGGTGGCCCTATCTGATTCCAGCCCTGTTGGCCTTCGTCGCGCTGATTTTTACCGGCACGCGAGCCTGGGTGTTCGGCGCGGTGGTGGTCGTCGCCTACATATTGATTTTGGAACGGCATTATGTAACATTGGCGGTCGCGGCCGGCGCTTTCCTGTTGATCGCCTTTTTCTGCTCCAACATTGATTTGCCGCCGGGCGATCCATTGACGCCGGTCGTTCGCTCGTTCGCGCTCCCCTGGATGAACGTGACCGGCTCCGCTGTGTTGCGGTACGGCGCCAAGTCGTGGAGCTGGCGGGTCGAACTGTGGAAGCTCTCCATAGAACAAATTCTGCGGACGCCGCTATTGGGCGCCGGATTCCGTATTGACGCCTATGTTCGCGCCGCGGTGATGAGCCAGTATGCGGCGCAGGAGCTGACATACTATAGCTTCTTGTTGAACCTGGCCGGCGGCGGCACGCACATGATCTGGCTGGGACCGTTCCATACGTTCGGCATCATTGCCGGAACGTTGTTCCTGATCTATTATTTTGAACGTTTTCGCGCGGCGCTGCGACTGGTCGTTCGCACCGCCCGCGATGCGCCCGACCTCCACGCGGCAACGGTATTTGTCGCTTCCTGGCTCGTCTATGGAACCGCTATCGGCGTTGTCGACGGCGGCACGCTGGCCATGCGCTTTTTTATCCCGGCGGGCCTGCTCCATATGTTGGAATATGCGGTTCGGCTTCGCTCTCGGACAACCGCGCCGGCCGTCTTCAGTCCCGCGGCGGCCTGAGCCGCGCGCCCCATCGTCACGCGGTCTTCTATGCAATTCTCCGATCGTCTCCGGGGAAAGGTGGACTCCGGTCTTGCGCGGGCGCGGGGCGCGCTGCGCCGCCTGGCGTGGCGGGGGTTTTCCGTGACGCCCCGCTGCCCCGGTTCTCCGCGGGCGCTTTCCGCGCCGGCGTCTGCCTTATCCCCAACGATGTCCGCCGAACTGCGCAAGATGCTTCCGGTCTGGCAGGCCGGCGCGTCGGACGTCTGGGTGTATCGGCGAGCCTGGAAGCCGCAACCGGCGGATTTCTGGAATATCGATCAAACAACCGGAATCCTGTTGAAAGGCGCGGCCCCGGACTGCTGGGCCAATACGGCCGACATCAAGCAGGTGTGGAAACTTTCCTGTTGCAATCACTTTCCGCACCGGGCCCTGCGTCGCCTCGCCGGTCTGGAGGCCGGCGGCCGCGGCTCGGCCGCCGGTGATATTCTGGAATGGAAGCGCGCGACGATCGCCGACCGCCGCCCAGTGCATTATCACTGCAACATGATTGTCGCGCTTCGACTCGCCAACTGGATGCTGGCGCTGGCCTTCGATGGCGCCGCGGCTGTGCAGGCGGATGCGGCGGCGGAACGGGAGGTGGCCGCGGCGCTGGCCGAACACGTCAACCATGTGGCGCACCATCTGGAAAGCGATGGATTGCGGACGAATCATTACGTCTCCAATCTCAGCGCGCTGTGCATTGCCGCATTGCTTTATCCCGACTGGAGCGGCAGCGGTGAACTGTTGTCACGCGCCGCCGGCCGGCTGGATCGCGAGTTAACGCGGCAGGTGGACGGCGAGGGCGTTGATTATGAGTTCTCCCTGCATTATCAACGCCTGGTGGCCGAGTTGTTCGCCTATCCGTTGTTCCTTTCCGAAGCCTTGCAGCGTCCGATTTTCAGTTCGCGTTATCGGGAGCGTGTGCGCTCGATGTTTGAGGTGCTGGAGACCGCGGTCAATCGCGAAGGTTTCCTGCCCCAGATCGGCGACAACGACTCGGAGACGATGTGGTGCCGTGCGCTCGACTTCGGTCCGCCCCGTAACATCCGACCTTTTTTGGCCGCCGGTCGGCGTCTGCTCGACGGACCGCCGCCGTCGCCGCTGGAGGCGTTGGTCGTGATGACCGGCTGGCCGGACGCGACCCGGCCTCTGGCCGCCGCCGCGGAAAGCGATGGGGAAGCGTGGAAGATTTATGAGCGGCCCGGTTGGGCTTTTCGGCGCATCGGCCCCTTTGACCTGGTGTTCGCCTGCGGCGGCATCGGGGCCAGGGGGTATGGGGTGCACGACCATGTGCATCCCAACGAATTGCTGGTCAGCGCGCGAGGCGTGGAGTTCATTGTGGATGGCGGCACGGGCTGTTACACCCGCGATATCGCGGTCCGAAATCGTCTGCGGTCCGCGGCGGGACACAGCACGGCCGACCTGGGATTCTCCGGCGCGATTCCAGATGACCGGTTATCGGGCCTGTGGCGGCTGAAGCAGACGTGGAAGGCGCATCTGGAGCGGCGCGGAGATGTCCTGGCCGGAGTCTGTGAATGCGGCGGGCGGCGCCATGTCCGCGAGATCGTCGCCGAACGCGGGCGGCTCCGCGTCAGGGATTGTGTTTCTGGAGCAGCCGCCGTGGAGATGCGCTGGCTATTGCATCCGGAAGTGCGGGTGACCGAATTAGCGGACGGCGCCTGGCGGTTGGAGCGCGCGAACGCACGGCTGCGGCTCGCCGTCGCCGGCGGACAGGGCCGACGCGTAGAAGCCGACTATTCGGACAGTTTTTCTCATATCGGGCGAACGGTCGGGTTGTCGGTGTCGGTATCCGGCCCCTGTACGACGGAACTGGAGATCGAGCCATGAACAGAAACATGATGATGCTGTCCACAACACCGTGGAACTCCCCTTATAAGTTTCGACGGCAACATTTCTCGCGCGTGCTGGCCGGCCGCGGTTGGAAGGTTTTCTACGTGGATCCGACCGTTTCACTGCCGGCGAAATTCCGCGAGTTGAAGTGGTGCGCGTTCTGGGCCGGCGACCACGGCGGGCGAGTGCTGGAGGAATCCGAAGGCGGACGGCTTCGCGTTTTCAAGCCGCGCACGGGCTGGCCCTACTACTATCGCGGGAATCGTGTCACCCGGTGGGGGCGGCTGGCCGCGCGGGGCGCCCTACATCGGGCGGCCGGCCGTTTCTTCGAGGGCGCCCCCTACTTTCAGGTGCTGTACAATCCTTTCGACTATTACCTGGCCCGGCAGGATCTGCCCGTGGTCTTCGACATTGTGGACAACTGGACCTCCTATCCCGGCATGGAGCGCGCGGCCGCGATGATTCAAGACTGTCAGCGCCGGATACTGCGCGAGTGCCGCGCCCTCGTCGCGACCACGGAATCTTTGATTCCGCCGGATTTTGACCGCGCGCGCGCCACGGTGATCCCCAACGGCGTCAGCATGAGCTTGTATCCCGAGTCCGCGCTGACCGGGCCGGAGCCCTCGGACTTGAAGGACCTCCCCCGTCCCCGGGTCATATACACCGGCGCCTTGTGGGAGTGGTTTGATTTTCCGCTGCTGACGGCGGTGGCCGAGCGAATGCGGGAAGCGACCTTTCTGCTGATCGGTTTCAACAAGAAGCCCCTGCCGCCGTTGCCGCCGAATGTGCGGTTTCTCGGCCCCCGGAAACAGACCGAGTTGCCCGGTTATTACGCCCATTGCGACGCGGGCCTGATTCCTTTCCGGGAAGACGAACTCTCGCGGCACGTCAATCCGCTGAAATTCTATGAGTACATGGCCGGGGGGCTGCCCTGTGTGTCGGTGCCGATGGTCCCGATCCAGCCCTACGCCGCGCCCGGCATTCTCGAGATCGCCAGCGGGGCCGACGCTTTCGTCCGGGCCATCCGGGCGCAGATCCCGCAGCGCGGAGCGCTGATCTCGGAACGCCGTCGTATCGCCCTCGCGCACGACTGGGACGCGCTGGGACGGCGCTTTGAACAGGTTCTCGAACCTCTGCTGGGGGAACCTCCCGCCCCATGAGGGTGGCCGTGCTCATTCCCGCCTTTAATGCGGAACGGTTCATCGAAAATGCCGTCCGCAGCGCCCTGGCACAGACCCGGGCGCCGGACGAAGTCATTGTTGTGGACGACGGGTCGGCCGACCGCACGGCGGACCTTTGCGGCCGGATGGGACCCGGTGTGCGTTGCCTTCGGAGGGCGCACGGCGGGAAAAGCGCGGCGCGCAATGCGGGTTTGAGCGCTACGACGGCCGATTTCGTCGCCTTTCTGGACGCCGACGACGAATTCCTGCCGACACACGTGGAACAACTGTTGGCCGCGCTCGAGAGCGATCGCGCCGATATCGCGTACGACTCCGTGGAGGCCCCCTACTTCTCGCCGCGCCGCCGCCCGCCCCGAAAGCCGGACGGACGGGCGGCGTATCGGCATTTATCCTGCTATCAACTCTGGCTGCCGGCTTCGATGGTACGCATGGACTTCGTGCGGGCGTCCGGCGTGCTGTTCGATCCGTCGCTGGAAATCGCCGAAGACATTGATTTCATGGCGCGGCTGATCGCCTGCGGCGCGCGCGTCCGCTACGTCCGCCGCTACGGCGTCCGGGTGGGACGGCATGACGCCAACACGACGCGCGATCCCATACGGACGCGGCGCCTGACCGGTCTGGCCTTGCGCCGGTTACGCCGCGCCCCGGAAATCCTGGCGGCATCGGATTCCGCGCGGTTCCGGTCGGAACTCCGAAGGGGGCGTTTGCATATTGCGCTGATGCGTCTGGCGTATAGAGTGATGCGGGATCCGACGGCGCGGGTCGCCTTGCGGCGGCTGGCGCGCTGGTGCGGGTCTCCGCGGGCGCCGGTGCGATGGCAGGATCGTGTGCGCGTCGCGGCCCTCCTCGGATGGCAGGCGATCGGGCGTCCGGCCTGGCCGGCGCTGACGCGCGCCCTGTTCGGCTATAATGCCTCCGTGTAGCGCGACGCCGCGCGGACGTTGAGGCGGCCATGACCTAGGGAAGGAAACCGCAGGATGAAAGAGTTCACGAACAAGACCCTGTTGATCACCGGCGGGACCGGTTCGTTCGGCAACGCGGCGCTGCGCCGGTTTCTGAAGACCGACATCGGCGAAATCCGCATCTTCAGCCGCGACGAGAAGAAGCAGGACGACATGCGGCACGAACTGAAGACCGACCGCGTGAAGTTCTACATCGGCGACGTGCGCGATGCCGGCAGTATCGCCGCCGCGATGCACGGCGTGGATTACGTCTTCAGCGCCGCGGCGCTCAAGCAGGTGCCCTCCTGCGAGTTTTATCCTATGGAGGCGGTCCGCACGAACGTCGTCGGCACCGATCATGTGTTGCGGGCGGCCGAGCAGCACGGCGTAAAAAGCGTGATCGTGCTCAGCACGGATAAGGCCGTCTATCCGATCAATGCGATGGGCATGTCAAAGGCCTTGATGGAAAAAGTAGCCGTTGCGTATGCGCGCGCCTGGCGCCAAGGGATGCCCGTCGTCTGCGTGACCCGGTACGGCAACGTGATGGCGTCCCGCGGTTCCGTGATTCCCTTGTTCGTTTCCCAGATCAAGGCCGGCCAGCCGATCACCGTCACCGACCCGGAAATGACCCGGTTCATGATGTCGCTCGACGATGCGATCAACCTGGTGCTGTTCGCTTTTCGCAACGGGCGGCCGGGCGACACGTTCGTGCAGAAGGCGCCGGCGGCGACGATCGGCCAACTGGCCCGCGTGCTGATGAAGCTTTTCGGACGCGAGGTGGAAACGCGCATCATCGGCACCCGCCACGGCGAGAAAAAGCACGAGACGCTTTTGAACCGCGAAGAAATGGTTCGGGCGGAGGACTTGGGAAATTACTTCCGCGTCGCCGCCGACAGCCGCGACCTGAATTACCAGGTGTTCTTTGAGAAGGGCGAAAAGAAGATTACACGGGAAGAAGATTACACCTCCGCCAACACCCATGCCCTGACCGACAGCGAGCTGGAAGCGCTGCTGCGGAAGCTGGATTTCATTCAGACAGAACTGGCCGCGTGGAAAGGCTGACCCCGGCGGGGCGAAAATCCGGCCCGCGCGCGTCGGGCAAGGCCGTTCGTCTCGCTGGAATCGATACTGCCATGAAGATTCTCGTCACCGGATCCGAGGGATTCGTCGGCACTAACCTGCGCGTGGCGTTGCGGCGCCGTCCGGAGGTCGTCATCCTGCCGTTTGATGTGGCGCATCCGGCGGACGATCTGGACCGTCATGCCGCGGCCGCCGATTTCGTTTTCCACCTGGCCGGCGTCAACCGGCCGCGGGATCCGGCCGAGTACGTGGCCGGCAACGTGGATCTCACAGCGCGGTTGCTCGCGCGGCTGACTGCGGCAGGCCGCCGGACGCCCGTGGTGTTCAGCTCCTCGACCCAGGCCGCCCTCGAAAATCCCTACGGCGAGAGCAAACGGCGCGCCGAGGAATTGATCCTCGACTACCACCGTTCGACCGGCGCGCCGGTCCGGGTCTTCCGTTTCCCGAACGTCTTCGGCAAGTGGTCGCGCCCCCATTACAATTCGGTGGTCAGCACCTTCTGCCACAACCTCACGCACGGGATGCCGGTGCAGGTCAGCAACCGCAGCACCGAGATTACCTTCGTCTATGTGGATGAGGCGGTACGATGCCTGCTCTCCTGCCTGGAACCGCCGCTGACAGGCGGCGGCTTCGACGAGGTGGCCGAGTCCTGCCGGCTGGCGCGCGCCAGCGCCTGATCGAAAATGAATGCGCGCGCGGC
>CAYLTB010000098.1:0-12055 GCA_964386675.1 uncultured Verrucomicrobiota bacterium | reverse complement strand
CCAGGGGATGTCCGAGAGCAGGAGCGCCGCGCTGGACGCGTTGATGCAAATGACATCCGCCTCATTCTGGCCGTCGGCGCACAGCAGCGAATTGTTGATCTGCACTTCGTTGCGGAAATGTTCCGGAAACAGCGCCCGGATCGGGCGGTCGGTGGCCCGCGAGATCAGCACTTCGCGCTCGCTGGGGCGGGATTCCCGCTTGAAATAGCCGCCCGGCATGCGGCCGGCGGCGTAGAATTTCTCGCGGTATTCGACCTGCATCGGGAAGAAGTCTATGCCGGGACGCGGAGCCGACGTGGTGACGGCGGAAAAGACGCAGGTCTCGCCGTAGGTGGCGGTGGCGCTGCCGGCGGCCTGCAGGGCCATGCGGCCCGTCTCGAAGGTCAATTTGCGGCCGGCGATTTCGATCTGCACTTGCTGTATGTTCTTCATGTTCGTTGGGCGTTGCGGCAACGCGGAGGTCAGGCGCCCACCCGGGCGCCGATCGGGAGGTTCAACGGATTTTCGACGACGCGTCTCCGCGCGGCCCGGAGGTCCGCGCTGCGACGAGACGAGCAGGGGAGGCCGCCCCGAAGGGCGACTTCAATGGCGAAGGCCCAGTTTCTGAACGACCGCCTGGTAGCGCTCGACGTCGCTTCCGCGCAGGTATTCCAGCAGCGACCTCCGCTGGCTGACCATCATGATCAGGCCGCGTCGGGAGCCGTGGTCTTTCGGATGCCCCTTGAGGTGCTCCGTCAATTCACCGATCCGGCGGGTCAGCAGGGCCACCTGCACCTCGGTGGAGCCGGTGTCCTTGTCGTGCCGTTGAAATTCCCGCCGGATGGTCGTCTTCGTCGCGCTGTCCATAACCTGTTGTTACCTTGCCTCTGTGCTACCGCTCTGGTTTCCTCTTTCTTCTTATGCGCGGGCAAGGATACCGGCCCGGCAGCGGGCTGTAAAGGACAAAAAGCCCTTCCCTCAGGGCGCGGCCGGATGGTGCCGGTACGGTTCGGGCTTTCGCAACAGTCGCACCCTCAAAATCGCCTCGCCTTCCGCCTGCGGGACCGCATCGAATGCGATCTGCACACCGTGTTCCGGCGCGGCGATCTCGACCCGCGACGGCGCAACGCACTGGATTTCCGCCGCATCGCCATCCATCGCGCGCGGCGCGCCCGGGGCTGCGCCCTCCGCGGCGGGCCCCACGGTCAGCCGCAGCGCCGCCGCTGCCGGCAGCCGCGCCGTGTCGCCCGCATACGCGACCGGCCGGAGTTCCACGTCGGGTCCGCCGAGCGACTCGACGGCCAGCGGAACGGCCTGCAGCACCGGGTATTCGCCGACGGCCCACGCGAAGTCGTGAACCAGACCGACGCCGCGGCGCGCCACCAGGGTCGAACGGCGCGTCTCAACACCCGCCTTGTTGATCCAGCGGGCGGTCCACACCGGCCACTGACGCGGGAACACGATGCCGAGGTCGCGGGGCTTCGGGTCGGCTTCCAGATCATACACCTGCCACGTCAGAAATGCGCCGAGGCCGTAGCCGCGGGCGGTACGCGCATAGGGCCACAGGCTGCCGGTGCGCGGGAAGCCGCCCCAAACATGAGCCGAGGAATTCGCCGCCCACTGCGCCAGCTTCGGCGCACGGTGCTTGATCGCCTCCTGAAACACGATATCGGGCGACTTCATCTGGCCCTCCTTCGCATCGCCGCGCTCGCTGAGCGCGCCGTCGAAGGTCCGGCCGTCGGCCATCACCATCGCCTCGACCACCGTATCGAACTTCCGCATCATCTCGCCCCAGCGGGGGTCGCCGGTCGCGCGCGCCGCGTTGGCCATGATCTGCACGTGGTCCATCGTGTACCCGCAATCCCAGTGCAGACCCGCTCCGCGATACCGGTCCCCTTCCCCGAAGATCGGCCAGCCGCCGGAGGTCATGCCTTGGGCCTTCAGCAGGGTCGGCATGTTCACTTCGTACTCCGCCAGGATTTCTGCGCGCCACGCCGGGCGGTGGATCACCTGCGCGGCGATGTGCTGGGCGGCGACAAAGACCATGGGACGGTTGGCGCCGGAAGAAAGCGCGCCCCGGCCCGATGAGTAACTGTCGCGATGCTCCCAAAGGCCGCCGGGGCCGCGGCTCATGGCTGCGCGGTAGAGCATCTGCTCGTAGAGCTCGTCGCGCCGCATCCGCCAATGGCGCTCCGCAACGACCTCCTCCAGCTCGGGCCGCCGAGCCTCGCGCAGCACCCGCAGTGCGCGGGCCAGGTCGGCCAGAATCATGCCGTGCGTGTATTCGCCCTGCATCCGCGTGCGCATTTCGGGCCAGGAGCCATCCCATGACTGGGTGCGGACCATCATGTCCATCGCGCGGATCGCCGAGGCGATACCCGCCTCGCCGCCGAACTGCGCGGCGATCAGCGCGACTTGCTGGGTGCGGCCCTGCAGCACGACCGGGTACTCGCCGTTGGCGACGCGGTCGGACTTGAATCTTCCGTTGTCGTACGACCCATCGCCCCAGTCCACGATGCGCAGTCCGTCAAGCCAGAAATGCCCCGAGGCCGCCGCCAGCCGTTCGTCCGTGATCGGCAGGGTCTTCTGCACGAACGTCAGGTCGAAACCGGTCACCCGCTCGAAGAATTCCTTCGGAGGAACCTCAAAAACGCCGGTCGAATGCGCGAAGACATAGCCCCAGTCGAAATAGAGCTGGTGCGGGTTGTCGCCGAACCGCTGGACGAGCGGCGTGTCCGTGAAGATCACCGGATCCTGGTCTGTCCCCTTCACCTTGAAGCGCACCCCGACGCGCAGGTGCGGGGACAGTCCTTCGGGTGTCCGCACCCAGAAGGCGAAGCCCGTGCCTTTTTCCAGCAGGTTGACGGGTTCCGGGAAACGGACCTCGAGCCGGTCGGCGACCCGAACGTGCTCACGCGTCACCGGGATGTTGCGGAGCTCGACGCGCTGGCAGCGGCCGTCGCCGTCGGCGTCCCAGTCCCCAACGACCGCAGCCGCAACGCCGCCGACGCCGGCAAAGGTGGCCGTCAGCGGCACGTCGGGCAGGTGCCCGATGCGCTGCTGGCGGACCGCGCGTTCCGCCGCGCTCCTCAGCAATTCGATCTTCGTATCCAGCACGTTCTCCCACGGCACCGGGGCGGCGGCCGCGCCGGCCAGCGCCTGCGCGACCAATACGGTGGACAGCGCGCCGCGGGCGGAGCGGCAGGGGAGCGACGGGCCGGCCCTGACCGGAACAGCGACAGCTTTTCTTTTCACACTATCTTCCCTTTCTGGCGAGGCTGTTTCCGCCACAGCGATCTTCATCGGCGGCACGGGGGCATTCTGCCGGGTCGGGGCCGAATGGCAAGCCGCCCGGCCGAATGCGATGGGGCGCGCCGCCGCGCACCGGACCCTCATGCCCGCGGGTGTGCGCGCTCGTACACTTCCTTGATGCGGCCGATCGAGACGTGCGTATAGAGTTGCGTCGTCGAGAGCGAGGCGTGTCCCAGCAGTTCCTGCACGCTGCGCAGGTCCGCGCCGGCATCGAGCAGGTGCGTCGCGAAGCTGTGGCGCAAGGCGTGCGGCGAGAGCGCCGGGTTCAGGCCCGCGGCCCGCAGGTATTTTTTCATGATGCGCTGAACCGTGCGCGGATCGAGCCGCTCGCCCTTGTGACCGAAGAACAGCGGACGCTCGCGCGCGCGGATGCCGCCGCCCAGACCGAGCGCGTCCCGCGCCGCCAGCGCCGCGCGCAGCGCGCGGATGGCCGGCGCGCCCAGCGGGCACAGCCGCTCCTTCTTCCCCTTCCCCAGCACGCGCGCCACGCTGGAGAGCAGGTCAATCCGCGACTCCGTCAAGCCGGTGAGCTCCGCCACGCGCATGCCCGTGCTGTAGAGCAGTTCGAGGATCGCCGCGTCGCGCGCCGCCGCATACTCGAGCCACTGGCGCCGCAGGGGATCCTCGTCGCCGACCTCTGTCAGCAGCTTTTTCGGCGCATCGAGCAGGCGGCCGACCTCCGCCACGCCCAACACTCGAGGCAGTCTTTTTTCGCCGCGCGGCATCGCGAGGCCCGCAAACGGATTCATCGCCACGCGTTCTTCGCGCAGTAGAAACTTGTAGAACGCCCGTAAACTGGAACATTTTCGCCGCGCCGTGGCCGTGGAACCGCCCCGCTTCAGGATGTGGGCCAGAAAGCGCCGCGCGGCGAACCGGTCGCACGCCGTCCACGCGAACGGCGGGCGCGCCGCCGCGCCCCAGGTCAGCGCCGCAAATTGGCGCAGGTCCGCCGCATAGGCGGCCACCGTGTGCGGCGACGCGTTGCGCTCGGTCTCCAGATATTGGAAAAAATCCGCCGCCAGCGGATCGTCGCCGAGCGCCCAGGGCGCAGGGGCGGCAGCGGGTTCGGCATCGTTGTTCGGCAGCGGCATGTCGGACTTGTCGGACTCGTCGGATTCGTCGGACCCGTCGGACAGGTCGGACACGTCCGATCGGTCGGTTGCGCACAACACGATACGCGGCGCCGCCGCGAAGGAAAAGCGGGAATCGGCGGCACGGAGGCCGCGTAAAGATCGCTTGCCGAGCGGCGCGCTTTGTGTCCGTATAGCATGGTGAACTCGCGCGCACCTGCGCCCATCCGCGCCGCCGCCGACCCGCTCTCGCGCCGAGATTTTCTGACGCTGTCCGCGGGTGCGCTGGCCGCCGGCGCGCTGGGTCGCGCGGCGCGCGCGCAAGCCCTGGAAGGAGTCCGGAACGTGAACCAGAATCCGAAACCCCGGCGGCCGAACATCGTGCTGATTATGGTGGACGACATGGGCTGGTCGGACATCGGATGCTACGGCGGCGAGATCCGCACGCCGAACCTCGACCGGCTCGCCGCCGAGGGCACCCGCTTCACCCAGTTCTACAACACCGCCCGCTGCTGTCCCTCGCGCGCCGCCCTGCTGACCGGCCTCTACCCGCACCAGACCGGCGTCGGCCACATGATCCGCGATCTTGGGGTTCCCGCCTACCAGGGATTCCTCAACGATCGCTGCGCGACCCTCGCCGAGGTGTTGCGGCCCGCCGGCTATGCGACCTACATGAGCGGCAAGTGGCACGTCGGCGAGGAGCCGCCGCACTGGCCGTGCCGCCGCGGATTCGACCGCTACTTCGGACTCATCAGCGGCGCCTGCAACTACTGGCGGCTCGAGCCGCCCCGCCGGATGGCCGAAGACGACCGGCCCTTCGCGCCGCCGACGGACGGGTCGTTCTTCATGACCGACGCCTTTACCGAGCGCGGAATCGGCATGATCCGCGACCACATCGCCGGCCCGCGCGCCGCAGACCCGTTCTTTCTCTACCTCGCCTACACCGCCCCGCACTGGCCACTGCACGCGCACGATGAGGACATCGCCCGCTACCGGAACCGTTACCAGGGCGGGTGGGACCAGCTCCGCGTCGAGCGCCACGAACGGCAGTTGGCGGCGGGTCTGGTCGAACGCCGATGGCCGCTCTCGCCCCGCCATCCGAAAGCGCCGGCCTGGGACTCGCTGTCGAAGGAACAGAAGGCGGTCGAAGCCGAGAAGATGGCGGTCTATGCCGCGCAGGTGGACCGCATGGACCAGGGCGTGGGCCGCGTGCTGCGGACGCTGGACGAACTCGGCATCGCGGACGACACGGTCGTGATCTTCCTGTCCGACAACGGCGGCTGCGCGGAAGAGGTGGAACGCAGCGCGGATCCGAAAGCGCGAACGGGGACGGCGGACTCGTTCCGGTCCTATGGCCTGCCCTGGGCCAACGCCAGCAACACGCCGCTGCGGCTCTTCAAGCAGTTTGTTCACGAGGGCGGCATCGCGACGCCGCTGATCGCGCGCGGGCCGGGCATCCGGCGCGGCGTGACGACCGACGCCGTCGGCCACGTGATTGACCTGGCGCCGACATGTCTCGACTATGCCGGCGCGGCGTATCCCCAGACGCTCGAGGGCCGCGCACTGACACCGCAGGAAGGCCGGACGCTGCGGCCGCTCTTCGGAGGGGGGACACGCGCGGGGCACGAGACGATCTTCTGGGAGCACCAGGGCCATCGCGCGCTGCGGCGCGGAAACTGGAAACTGGTCGCCTCGTTCGGCGAGCCGTGGGAGCTCTACGACCTCGAAGCCGACCGCACGGAGACGAACAACCTTGCCGCCGCGCACCCGGACCTCGTCGTGGAACTGGCCGCCGAGCACCAGCGCTGGTCCGACCGCGTCGGGGCGCGCCCCTGGGCCGAACTGCGCGGGAGGCTGCGGTGAGGCAGACATTCGCCGTGTGTAGATCCTCTCGATCCCCGTCAGCAAAGGAGGTGAAGATGCGCCGCGTCATTCGGATGGTTACGGTCAATCTTATGGGCCTCGCCACGCTCGCCGCCGCGGCGACCTATCACGTGGATTTCGAGGGCGGCAACGACGAAGCGGACGGGCTTTCGCCTGCGACGGCGTTCCGGCGGGCGCCCGGCGATCCGGTCGCCAAGGGCCGCGCCGCCGCGCTGGCGCTCCAGCCGGGCGACACCGTCTTGTTCAAAGGCGGCGTCGTCTATCGCGGACGGCTGGTCATCCGCTGGGCCGGCCGCGCTGGCGCGCCGATCGTCTTCGACGGCAACAGCGCGGGCGCCTACGGCACGGGCCCTGCCATTCTCGACGGGTCGGAAGAGATCACGGGCTGGCGCCCATGCGCGTCGGCGGACGAGTGCGGCGGCAATCCGAACTTCGCCCGCATCCTCGTTACCACGATTCCTGCGGAGCGCGGATTGACGGCCCCTGCATTGGGCCTGACGCAGGGAGAACGGATGCTGTACCCGTCCCAGTATCCCGCGCCGCAGGACCCTTTCTATCGCGACAAGGTGGAGACCGACTATCTGCGCCCCGACGGGCGCATGACGAGAACGTCCATCACCGACGCGCGGCTGGCGGAGTTGGGCGGCGCCGCGCTGGTCGGCGCCACGATCGGCGTTTTCGTCGAGCAGAACGACCTGCGCTGGCGGCGGATCACCGGCTTTGACCCGAGGACGGACACGATCACCTTCGAGGGTCTGGATCGCAATCCCGCCGGACGCTACGCCATCGTCAACAGTGCGGTTGCCCCCGTGTTTCAAGGCCCGGGGGAATATGTGCTGGACGACCAGCCCGACGCCCATGGGCGGCTGCGGCTGTGGGCCTGGCCGCACGACGACCAGCCGATCTCGCGCGTCGTCCAGCCGCTCGCCATGGACCTCGGCGACCGCGGCAGCCACCACGTCACGATCCGCGGTTTCACGATTCGGAACTACCGGCTCGCCCTGCGCGCCCGGAACGTCGAGGGCGTGACGGTGCGGGACAACCGGATCACGCGGATGCGCGAAGGCGGCTATGCCCACGCGGTGCAGTTCGGCCGGGTCACCGACCTGGTGTTCGAGAATAACCAGCTCGACCACCTGCCCCAGATGCGCGGGGTCGTCGCCCATACCGGCACGCGCGTGGCTTTTCGCGGCAACCGGGTGGACCGGGTGGGGCGCTCGCCGCTGGTGTTTTTCTTCGTGGACCCCGGCCAAATCGTGGGCAACACGGTCACAAACTGCACCGGCATGCACAGCAACGCGATCACGGTATACGAAAGCTCGAAAAACATCCTCGTCGCCAACAACCGGGTCCGCGACTCGCTGCGGCCCATGACCGTGCAGAGCAGCGAGAACATCTTCGTAATCCAGAACGATTTCGAAGCCGATTCCACGGTCATCGGAATCTGGCCGGGCCGTGTGAACAACCTGTTCTTTCTGAACAACCTCTTCCGCTCGCGCGCGCAGAGCGTGTATGTCAACCAGGACCGGCTGGGCGACGGCGTCTGGATCAACAACATCTGGACGGGCTGGGAGGGCTTCCCCCTCGGCGGGAACCACCGGCTCTCGCACAACCTCTATCTGAAGGCACCGACCCGGCTCGCCGAGGGCGAGTTCGTGGTCGAGGAGGAGTCCCGCGTGCTGACCGTGGACGCCGATGGCCGCGTGCGGCCGATTTTGAACGGGCCGGCGGTGGACATGGGCGCGGAGGTCTCGTCGCTCTGGCCGCGGACGCTGTTCCCGGATTTCGACTTCGATCGCGACATCGAAGGCCGTCCCCGGCTGCACGGGCCGCGGATGGACATCGGTCCCTGGGAAACGCCCTATCCGCCCGGCGCGCTGGACGGCCGCCCGCCTATCGCAACCGGTCCCGCGTCACTTCCGTCCGTTCCGACCGTTGCCACAGAGCCGATCTCCGGCGCCGCGCCGATCATCATTCCCGCCCTGCGTTTCAAGGGCCAGGGCGGCGGCGAGGTGCGTGCCATGTCCCCCGACACCCTGGCGACGACGGATTTCATCCGCTATTGGGAAGCCGACGGCCACTGGCTGGAGTATCGAGTCGAGGCGCCGGTCGCCGGCGACTATACCCTCTCGCTCCGCTATGCCGCCGAGTTCGAGGCGCCGCGCGGCATCCTGCTCGACGGTCAACCCGCGCCGGGTCTGGACCGTTTCACGCTGCCTGCGACCGGCGGCTGGGGAATCTTCAAGGAGTTCTCGGCGCCCGCCGCCGTTCGCTTGCGCGCGGGCGAGAACCGGTTGCGGCTGGTCAGCCGCGGTGGGCGCGGCTGCAATCTTGACCGCATCCGGCTTCAGCATCGCGACGCGGACCCGCTGGACATCACCGCCGGCGCCTTTGCCGCCCAGGGTGGCGGCGCACGACCGGCCGAGGTCGTGCCGAGTCCCCAATTCGGGCTGTTCTTCGCATGGAACAACGACGGTCATTGGCTCGAATGGGAGTTCGAGGCGCCGGCGGCCGGACTGTACCGGATCGAATTGCGCTACGCCACCCTCTCGGTTTCGCCGCGGCGACTGGAGGTGGATGGACAGCCGGCCGCCGGACTCGAGTCCTTCCAACTGCCCCAGACCCGCGGCTGGCGCTGGTGCGAGGAAGCCGTGTTGCCGGTTCCGGTCGAACTGACGGCAGGCCGCCACACCCTGCGCCTGACGAGCCTTGGCGGCGGCGGCCTGAACCTGGACGTGATCCGCCTGACCCCGGTGCGCCGAACGGCACCTTCAAATTGATGTCGAGATCCGGCGCGGAGGGGACTCCGCGCCCTACCCCCTGGGGAACGGCGCCACGGAGAACGGCGGGGCGGCGAATCCCTTCGCCGCCGCTCCGCCGCGTGAAGCCCCTGGCCGCATTGCACCGTCGGTCCTGGCGGGTCCGCGACGGACTATTCAGTTGTTGCGGATGTTCCGCTCGTATACCGGCGCGCAGGTCGGGTCGTCGTCCGCGTAGTACTCGATGTATTCCCGCGGGTGGGCGGGCCGGGTGAAGCGGGGCGGCCCCAGCCGAATGTGCTCCACGTGCGCATCCACGAAGACCGCATTGAAGCCCGGCCCATGGTGGGTGCCGATGTTGTAGATGCGGTTGCCGTAAATACCGTACGACGGACTGCCGCGGTTGTGGGGCGAGAAACTCGCGGAGTTGCGCGGCTGCGGGAACTCGTCGCCCACGTAGTCGCGCCGGTCGGCAAAGAGGTAGAGGACGGACGGCTTCCGAATCTGCCCCATTTTACGGTGGACGAGGTTCTCGTGGATGGTTCCCTGACCGTCCATCTTCGAGGCCACCTGGGCGTTCAGCACGTAATACGTGCGGAAATCGGTGAACCAGCCATGGAACGGGTGCGTCCCGCGCTGGGTGCCGTTCATGGAACTGAACTTGCGCGCCTCGCCCGCGTCGGGATGCGACGGACAGATCCAGGCGCGGCTGGACGCGATGGGTTTGTAGTAGTTGTAGAACTTGTTGTAGGTCTCGTGGCCGCACCAGTTGGTGCCATTGCGCCCCGTGCCCGACGTGATGCGGACGAAGGGGCCCTGCCATGTCCAGCTCTGCGTGCCGGACGCGGGAAAGGTGTACCCGTCCACGGGCATCACTTCGTTGTAGTCCGAGGCGAATTGCTGCACCGCGAGGGCGTGCTGCCGCAGGTTGGTTGCGCAGGTCAGCCGCCGCGAGGTCTCGCGGACGCCGCCGAGCGCCGGCATCATCAGCGCCATCAGCACCGCGATGATCGCCACGACGACGAGCAGCTCGATCAACGTGAATCCGCCGCGAACGGTCGTCCGCCGCGGCGGCGGCCCGCTTCGCCCGCACGATTCGCCATCAACGGCATTGGTCTTCCTCATTCGCAGTCGCCCGCCGTCTTGCGATGCGTGTCCTATCGTGAACGTTCTTCACGGCCCTGGCAGCACCCGGTTTCCATGCGCCGCGGGAAGCAAAGCGTCTCGCGCAGGAGATTCGCTGTCGAGATCCAATCGCGGTTCAGGCGGAACCCGGCGCGGCCGGGGACCGGCCTGGCGTCCCCCGGTCGGTTCAACCGTCCGTGGGATCGCCGTCGTATCCCTCCCAATCGCCGTCTTGCGCCGGCGCATCCGAGGGTGCCTTGTCCGGGGCCGTTTTTACGAGCGCCGGTTCCAGCCCGCTCTGCGACGCGGCCGCCGACGGTTCGCGCGCGAGCCGCTCCAGCGCGCGGCGGTAATCGTGCGGCAAAATCTTTACGAAGCGGTGCACCGTTTCCGGCCAGTCGCGCAGGATGCGGTCGGCCACCGTGCTGCCCGTGTATTTGACGTGATTCGCCAACAGCGCTCGCACCCGCCGCACGTCGTCGCTCTCCGTCAGCGGCAAGAGCCCGACCATCTCGCGGTTGCAACGGGCGGGAAATCGGCCGTCGGCATCGTAAACATACGACACCCCCCCGGACATACCCGCCGCGAAATTGCGGCCGGTCGGCCCGATGACGACGACGACACCGCCGGTCATATACTCGCAACCGTGGTCCCCCACCCCCTCGACGACCGCCAGCGCGCCGGAATTGCGGACGGCGAACCGCTCGCCGGCCAGCCCTCGGATATAGGCCTCGCCGGCCGTCGCGCCATAGAGCGCCACGTTGCCGATGATGACGTTCTCCTCCGGCACGTACGCCGCGGCCGCAGGCGGCCGGATCGAGAGTTTCGCGCCGGAGAGCCCCTTCCCAAAATAGTCGTTCGCGTCGCCTTCGACATGGATCGTCAGTCCCGGCGCGCCGAACGCACAAAAGCTCTGACCGGCGGAGCCGCGCGCGCGGATGACGATGGTGTCCTCCGGCAGCCCCGGCGCGCCGAAGCGCCGCGCGATTTCGCCGCTGAGCATGGTGCCCACTGTGCGGTGGACGTTGCGGATGCGCTGGCCGAACGAGACGCGCTCGCCGCGCTCCAGGGCCGGCCAGGCCTTCTCGATCAGCTCATGGTCCAGCGCCGCATCGAGCCGGTGGTCCTGCCCCTGCGTGCAGCGGCGGCCCACCTCCGGCGGGGCCTCCGGAAACTCCAGCACGCGCGAGAGGTCCAGTCCCTTCGCCTTCCAGTGCTCGATCGCGCGCCGCGCCTCCAGCCGGTGCGACTGGCCGACCATCTCGTCCACGGTCCGATAGCCCAGCCGCGCCATCCAGCGCCGCAGGTCCTCGGCGACGTAGCGGAAGAAGGCGATGACGTATTCCGGCTTGCCGGCGAACTTCTTCCGCAGCTCCGGGTCCTGCGTGGCGATGCCGACCGGGCACGTATTCAAGTGGCACACGCGCATCATGACGCAGCCCAGCGTGATCAGCGGCGCGGTCGAGAAGCCGAACTCCTCGGCCCCGAGCAGGCACGCGATCGCCACATCGCGGCCGGTCAGCAGCTTGCCGTCGCACTCCACGACGATCCGGCTGCGCAGGTCATTGCGAACGAGGGTCTGGTGCGTCTCGGATAGGCCCAGTTCCCACGGCAGACCGGCGTGTTTCAGCGAACTTTCCGGCGAAGCGCCGGTGCCGCCGTCGTAGCCGCTGATCAACACGACGTCGGCCTTGCCCTTCGCAACGCCGGCGGCGACGGTGCCGACGCCGACTTCAGAGACGAGCTTGACCGTCACGCGGGCGGAGGGGTTTGCGTTCTTGAGGTCGTGGATGAGCTGCGCGAGATCCTCGATCGAATAGATGTCATGGTGCGGCGGCGGGGAAATGAGCTGGACGTACGGCGTGGCGTAGCGCGTCTTCGCAATCCACGGGTAGACCTTCTCGGCGGGAAGCTGGCCGCCCTCGC
>CAYLTB010000097.1:0-12118 GCA_964386675.1 uncultured Verrucomicrobiota bacterium | reverse complement strand
CGCCGCCGGCGCGCCGCCGGGCGGGCACGGTCCTGACGATTGCGGTCATCGTGGCATTCTCGGCCGTCGTCCTGATGATCGCCTTCCTGAAGAAGCCGGCGGAGAAGGACCTGACCGTGCCGGAACGCGAGCATCCGGTGCGCGTGGCCGTGGTGTCCCCGGAGCCGGCGCGCGACCCGCTCGAAATCCCCGCGCGCATCGAACCGCGCTATGACGCGGTACTGGCCGCCGAAAAACCGGGGCGCATCGAGGAGATCACCGTCGAGCGCGGCGATCGCGTCGCGGCCGGCGCCGTGCTGGTCCGCCTGGACGCGCGCGCCTGGGAGGCCCGGCGGCGCCAGGCCGAGGTCGAGCGCGACATCGCCGCCCGTGAACTGGCGCGCTGGACGGAACTCAAGGCCGTCGGAGCGGTATCGGGCAGCGACTTCGATGCGGTCCGTGCGCGCGCCGAGCGCGCTGAAGCCGCACTGGCCGACGCCGCAGCCATGGCCGCGCAATGCGTCGTGCGCGCGCCGGCCGCCGGCATCGTATCGGACCGTCTGGCGGAACCGGGCGAATATGCCAACGAAGGCATGGCGTTGCTTCGGTTGACGGACCTCTCGACGATCAAGGTCGTGGCCGACGTGCCGGAGCGTGAAATTTCCGCCCGGGCCCCCGGCGACGAGTTGGAGTTCACGGTGGACCGTTACGCCGGCGAGGTCTTCCGCGCTCGCATCGTCTTCGTGTCGCCGACGGCACGGCGGGAGACGCTGACGTTCCGCATCGAGGCCCGCGCACCGAATCCGGATGAACGGCTGCAGGGCGGCATGATCGCGCGGCTGCGCTGGCCGCGGCGCGCGGTCGCCGGCTGGCTCGCGGTGCCGCTGCCGGCGGTCATTCCGCGGCGCGGCGAACACATCGTCTTCGTCGCCGGCGACGACGGCCGGGCCGTTCGGCGCGAGGTCACCCTGGAATACGTCGCCGGCGACCGCGCCGTGATTTCGGCCGGCCTGGCGCCGGGCGAGCGGCTGATCGTGGACGGCCAGCGCGCGCTGGCCGACGGCGCGAAGGTTCTCGTGCTCAATGACGAATCTCCCGCGGCGGCCGCCCCATGATCCTTTCCGATTACGCCATCAAGTTCCGCGTCGCGGTCTTCGTCTTCATCGTGGTGCTGGCCGCGGCGGGCATTTATTCGTACCAAACCCTGCCCCGAGAGGGCACGCCCGACATCACCATCCCCAACGTCTTCATCAGCGTGCCCTACCAGGGTACGGCCCCGGAGGAAATGGAGCGGCTGATCGCGGTGCCGCTGGAGAAGAAGCTGAACGAGGTCGAGGGCATCAAGGAGATACGTACGACGGCTTCGGACAGCTTCTGCTTCATCAACGTCGAGTTCATCGCGGGATCGGACATTGACCTGGCCAAGCAGCGCGTGAAGGACAAGGTGGACCTCGCGCGGCCCGATCTGCCCGGCGATCTCGACGAGCCGACCATCGAGGCGATCAACTTCAGTTCGGACGTGCCCATTTACATCTTCACGGTTTCCGGCGACCCCGACCTCCAGCGCCTCAAAAACCTCGCCGAGGGCCTGAAGGACCGCATCGAGCGGTTGCCCGGCATCCGGCAGGCGACGCTGGCCGGCGACCGCGAGCGCGAGATCCGGGTCGAGGCGGACCTGGGACGGCTGATTGCGTATGGATTGCCCGTCGGCCGGATGCTACAGCGGCTGCAGGAGGAGAATGCGACGATCTCGGCCGGCAACCTCGAAGTCGCCGGCGGCAAGTTCCAGGTCCGCGTGCCCGGCGAGTTCCGGCGTGCGGCGGAATTGCGCGACATCGTCGTGGACGAGCGGGGCGGCGCGCCGATCTACCTGCGGGACGTGGCGGAGGTTTCGGACACGTTCAAGGACCGCGATTCGATCTCGCGGCTCGACGGCGAGCCATGCGTCTCGATCACGCTCAAGAAGCGAGCGGGCGAGAATGCGGTACGGCTGATCCGCGACGTTCGGCGCATCCTGGACGCGTACCCGCTCCCGCCGGGCATCCGGCTGACGACCGTCATGGATCAGTCGGACTACGTCGCGATGATGATCCGCGAGCTGGAGAACAACATCTTCAGCGGCTTCGCGCTGGTCGTGCTGGTGCTGATCGCCTTCATGGGGTTGCGCAACAGCTTCTTCACGGGCCTGGCCATCCCGCTCTCGATGATGGTGGCGTTCACCGTCATGCGGCTGCTCGGCCGCACGATGAACATGATCGTGCTGTTCAGCCTGGTGCTCTCGGTGGGCATGCTGGTGGACAATGCCATCGTGATCGTCGAGAACATCTATCGCCTGCGGACCGAAGGGCTGCCGCGGCGGGCGGCGGCGCGGCGCGGCGCCGCCGAGGTCGCCTGGCCGGTCATCTCCTCAACGGCGACGACGCTGGCGGCCTTTGCGCCGTTGATGTTCTGGCCGGGCATCATGGGCCAGTTCATGGGTTTCCTGCCCTGGACGCTGATCGTCACGCTGACGGCTTCGCTGTTCGTCGCGATGGTCATCAACCCGGCCATCTGCTCGGCGCTGATCCAGGCCCGGCCGAAGGAACGGACGGAGCGGCCCCACCCGATCGTACACGCCTACGAGCGGCTGCTGCGCGGCGCGCTCCGTTACCGCGGGCGCATCCTGGCATTGGGCTTTCTGTTCCTCGTGTTCTCCGTGCTGCTGTACGCACGGATGGACCGCGGCTACGAGCTTTTCCCGGAAGTGGACCCGCGTAATGCCAAGGTGCAGCTCAAGTTCCCGCAGGGCACGCCGATCGAGACGACCGACGCGGCCATGGCGTCGATTCAAGCGCGTCTGCCGAAGGATCCCGATATCAAGTTCGTCCTCGCAGACGTCGGCGGCAGCGGCGACTTTTTCTTCGGCACCCGCGGTTCGCCTCACCAGGCTTCGATGCACATTGAGTTCGTGAAGGCCGAGGAGCGCGCCGGCAGTACGATCCCGCTCATCAACCGGATCCGGGAATCGATCCCGCTGATCCCCGGCGCCGAAATCGTCGTCGAGCGCGAAAAGGACGGGCCGCCGACCGGCGCGCCGGTGGCGATCGAGGTGTCCGGCGACGATTTCGACCTGCTCTCCGACCTGACCGCCGACATGCAGCGGCGGATCGAGGGCATCCCCGGACTGGTGGACCTGCGCGACGATTATGAAGAGGCGCTGCCGGAGCTGCAATTCCGCGTGGACCGCGACCGAGCCGCGCTGCTCGGGCTGGACACCTCCGCCATCGGCTCCTTCCTGCGCATGTCCATCTTCGGCCTGGAAACCGGCAAGTTCCGCACCGACAAGGAAGAGTTCGACATCACGCTCCGCCTGCCGTCGGCGCAGCGCAACAGCGTTTCGCTGCTGGAGCGCGCTTTCATTCCGACGGCCGGCGGACCCGTGCCGTTGACGGCGCTCGGCCGGGTCGAATACACGGCGGGCCGCGGGGCAATCAACCGCGTCAACCAGAAGCGCGCCGTGACGATCACCGGCAACGATGCCGGACGCGGCGTGGACAAGCTGTTGAAGGACGTCCGCGAGCGACTGGATAGGGTGCCCCTGCCCGCGGGTTACGCCGTCGCTTACACCGGCGAGAACAAGGATATGAAGGAGTCCGGCGCGTTCCTGATGCGCGCGTTTCTGATCGCCAGCGCGATCATCCTGATTATCCTCGTGCTGCAGTTCAATTCGCTGCTGATTCCGCTGGTGATTTTCTTCTCCGTCATCCTGTCGCTGATCGGCGTCATGTGGGGGCTGATCCTCACCCGGATGAAGTTCGGGATCATCATGACGGGCCTGGGCGTCATCAGCCTCGCGGGCATCGTGGTGAACAACTCGATCGTGCTGATTGACTGCATCCGCCGCCATCGGGAAGACGGTCTCGATCTCACGGAAGCGATTGTCGCGGCCGGACGCCAGCGGCTGCGGCCGGTCATGCTCACGGCCATCACGACCATCCTGGGGCTGATCCCGATGGCGGTGGGCTGGAGCCTGGAAATTCATTCATGGCCCCCGCGCATCGTCGCCGGCTCGGAATCGAGCGCGTGGTGGGCCCCGATGGCGGTCGCCGTGATCTTCGGGCTGTCGCTGGCGACGGTCCTGACGCTGGTGCTGGTGCCGGCGATGTACAGTTTGATCGAGGGCGCCATCGAAGCCGTGAAACGGCGACTGCCCGCGGAGGAATGAAAAAGAGAGCGACGGACGCCAAGGAGGTCAGGGTGAGGAACCCGTGAGAAAACGTCCGCCACTCTCAAGATGAGCGTACATCCGGCGGTGGATTTGTCAAATCGTTTACACGCTTTTCTTGAAGTCTCGCCATGAGAATCGCCGTCACCGGATCGCACGGACTGCTCGCGGGCGCACTATTGGACGATATTGATCCGCAATCCGATACAATTCTCCCGATAGTCCGGTTCCCTCCGCGCGAAGATGGGGAGATTCTCTGGAATCCGGGACAGCCGCTGGACCGGTTGAACGATTTTGATGCCATCGTGCACCTTGCGGGTGCGCGCGTTGACCGGCGCTGGACGCCGGCCGTTCGCCGTGAGATCGTGGAGAGCCGCGTGGATCGTACCCGCGCGCTGTGTGAAGCGCTCGCGGCATTGCCGCGCCCGCCGCGCGCGCTGCTGTGCGCCTCGGCCATCGGTTTTTACGGCAACCGCGGTGACGATACGCTCGACGAATCCGCGCCGTGCGGCGCGGGTTTCCTGGCGGAATTGACCGCGGCGTGGGAGGCCGCCTGCGATCCGGCGCGGGCGGCGGGAATTCGCGTTGTTCATCTCCGATTCGGCATCGTGTTGAGCCCGCGCGGCGGTGCGCTGGCGCGCATGCTGCCGCTGTTCCGGCTGGGGCTCGGCGGGCCGCTGGGCGATGGCCGGCAGATCCTGAGTTGGATTCACATCCGGGACGCGGGACGTGCGATGCGCCATTTGCTGCAGCGAACGGACGCGACGGGTCCGTTCAACATCACGGCTCCCGCGCCCGTCTCGAACCGCGAGTTCGCACGGACGTTGGGCCGCGCCCTGCGCCGGCCGGCCGTGCTGCCGGCGCCGGCATTCGCGCTGCACCTGGTCTTCGGGGAGATGGCGGATGCGGCGCTGTTGAGCGGCGCGAGGGTGCAACCGCGCCGGCTGATCGAAAGCGGATTCCACTTTCAGTTCGGCGAACTGGCTCCGGCGCTCGAAGCGCTGTTGCGGCCGAGTTGACGGCGGCGAAGGGATTCGCCGTCCTACCATCGCTCGGCTGACCACGCTGCCGCGCAAGTGGTAGAGCGCGGACTCTGTTCCGCGCCGCCTCGCTCAAGCGTTCAGCATTTCGAGATACAGCCGGCGATAGGCGCGGACCATGCCATCCACGTGAAACCGCGCGCGGATCGTCTCGGCGGCGCGCGCGCCCATGGCCCGGCGGCGCTCGGCGGGCAGATCGGCCAGCTCCGACAGCGCGGCCGCCAACGCGGATACGCTACCACGCCGGACGATGCGACCGTCGCGGCCGTCCGTCACGATCTCCGGCAAGCCGCCGGCATCGCTGACCAGCGCCGGCACACCCTGCGACATCGCCTCGAGCACCGCCTTGCCGAGCCCTTCGCGATGCCGCGTCGGCATCACGAAAAGATCGCAGGCCCCCATCAGCGCCGCGGCGTCCGGGCGCCAACCGGCGAATCGAATTCGCTCCGCGGCCGGCGACCGCTGCGCCAACCGCGGCAGCCGTGCATCGCGAATCTCGCCGGCCAGCAGCAGCCAGGCATTGCGTGCGGCCGCGAATTGCGCGAACGCGCGGATCAGGACGTCTATTCCTTTCCCCGTTCGCAGATTCGCGGCACATCCGACGACGAAGCCTTCCGCCGGGATCCCCCATTCCGCCAACGCGGCGCGCGGAGCGGGCCGGTACGACTCCGGCAAGATGCCCTTGTGAATGACCGCAAGGCGGCGAGCCGGAATCCCGCGGGCCTGCAGGTAGGCGCGAACGGCATTCGAGATGCAGACCACGCGGTCCAAGCCGCCAAAACGATAGTGCAAGAGCCCCAGCCAAGACAGGTGCATGGCGCCGCGATACGCTAGTGTCCGTATGCCCCGGCCACGGGCCGCGCGCAGTCCATTTACGAGGGGCTGATTCTGGAGCGCGTGGAGAATATCCCATCGTCCAGCGCCCAGTATCGCGGCGATGGCGCGCTCGCCATCGCGGTCCCGCCATCCGCGCAGTCGCAACCCCGTCACCGGGATGCCGGCCGCGAGCAGCGGACCGCAGCAGCGCCGCTCCGGATCCGCCATCAAGGCCACGCGATCGCCGCCCCGGTGCAGCCGCAGGATCAGTTCCGCCTCCGGCGCGTCCAGATGTTCGGCCAGGAAGAGGATGGAAAGCGGACGAGCGGCCGCTGCGCTTTCAATCATAAGACCGCGCCTTTTCTCGGAGACCGCGACGCCGCATATCCCGTATGATACGGGACTCGCCATGGAAGACAACGGTCAAACGAGCGGTCCGCCGGCAGCGGTCCCGCCCGCCCGCCCGCGTTGCCGGCGGCGCGAGGCGCCCCGGTGCGGCACGTGCGGATTGCACCTCCCGCTCTGTGTCTGCCCGACCCTGCCTTGCTTCGCGCTGCCGTTCCGGATCGTATTGGTCCAGCATGGCGTCGAGGTGGACCGCCCGACCAACACCGGCCGGCTGGCGTTGCGGATGCTGTCCAATACCGCGTGGGTCGTTTACGGACGGCGCGGCGTCGAGCTCAATACCGCGCCGCTGGAAGATTCCGCCTTCGACCACCGGCTCCTGTTTCCCCGCGAAGACGCGATAGAACTATCGGCGGCGGATTTTCCGCCGCGGTCGGACCGTCTGCTATCGCTCGCCATCGCCGACGGCACCTGGGCGCAGGCGTCTCACATGACGCGGCGGATCGCGCCGCTGCGGCGGATGCCGTGCGTACGGCTTCCGCCGGGCCCGCCGGGTATCTGGACGATCCGCCGTCCCCGCCGACCGGACCAGCTCTGCACGCTGGAAGCGATTATCCGCGTAGTCGCCCTCGCGGGTTTTGCCGCAGCGGCTGCCGCGATGCAGGAAGCGCTGGCGGCGGTGCACGAGCGGATGCTGCGCATGCGCCATGGCGCCTGCGGCCCGCCCGGCCGCGGCGATCGCGCCTCGGCCCGCGGTTAGACCGCCCGCGCCGCCGGGACCCTCGCGCCGGCGTCACATCGCCGACAGAAACTGGAAGACGCGGTCTTCGTGGCCGGGCAGGCCCTCGTGCCCGAAATCCGGGTAGAGGACCATGGTCTTCTTCGCGGTGATCTTGTTGTAGGCGGCGTACTGGGTGGACGGAGGGCAGGTAGTATCGCGCAGCGAGGTGGTCATGAGCACTTCGGCTCGGATGCGCGGCGCGAGATGCTGCACATCAATATAGCCCAGCTTCGTGAAGACCTCGGTCTCGCGCGCATGCGTCGGATCAAAGAGGCGGAAATAGTCCCGCAGCTCCTTGTACGCCCCGACATCCAGGTCCATCTTCCAAACCCGCTGGTAGTCGCTCAGGAACGGATACGTGGCGGCGCAGCGGGCCACCCGCGGTTCCAGCGCGGCGCACGCCAACGCAAGCCCGCCGCCCTGGCTGGCGCCCGCGCACGCCACCCGCCGGGGGTCGACGTCCGGCAAGTCCATCACGAGCCGCGCAAGCAACGCCGTATCGAGAAACACCTGACGGAACAGCATCTCTTCGGGCGGGCCGTCCAGTCCGCGGATGAAGTGGCCATAGAAACTCGTGCCGGCCTGCCCGCCGGCGTCCCACGATCGTCCTCCCTGACCGCGGACGTCCATGGAGGCCACTGTAAAGCCCTGCGCAACCCATCCCAGCTTGCCGCACCAGTCGCCCGAATTGCCGGAATAACCGTGAAACTGGACCACGGCTGGATGGCCCGGCGCCGGACGCACCGGTTCCAGCAGTTTCGCGTAGACCCGCCCCCCCCGAGTGCCCCGGAAGGTCATGTGACGACAGCGCGCAAAAGGCGTCTGAAACTCCGCCAGCTGAAACTCGGGTTTCGCGTCGTGTTCATCCAGTTCCGCCAGGGACCGGTCCCAGAACTCGTCGAAGTCCTCCGGGCGGGGATTGGTCCCCGCATAAGACGCGAGCTTTTCCAGGGGCAGATCGAACGTCAAGGGCATAGTCTGAACCTTTCCGACGGGACGTCCCGTCTTGAATCGGGACCGTTCTATGCCCGAAGATGACCGGCAAGGCAAGGCCGACTTGCGTCGTCGGTTCCCGCCCGATCGCGGCGCCCTGCGCAACGCGATGCTCCCGCGGCGGTCGCGGACGCGGTGGCGCGCCGCCGGGCGCGCCGCGTCCGCTCCAGCGGATTTTACATATGCGTATTGACATATGTCACAAATGTTATACATTTAGCGCATGAACGGTTCCATGGTTTCACCGGCCGACCTCTCGATCCCGCGGCTCCGGCGAGCCGCGCGAATGCTGCGGCTGCTGGCGCACCCGCACCGGCTGAAGATCGTCGAAACACTGGAACGGGCGGGCGCGACGCCGGTGCATGACCTGACCGCGCGGTTGCGGCTGCCGCAGGCCGCGGTATCCGGCCACCTCGCGCGCATGCGCGCCATCGGGCTGGTCGCCTGTGAGCGGCGCGGTCGGGAGGTCTGCTATCGCGTGGCGGATGGGCGCTCGGTCTCGATTCTGAATTGCATTCGGGGCTGCCCGTCCCCCGCGAACCGGAAGGCGAACGAAAAATGAATCCGATCTGGAAAACCGTTGTCGGCGCCGTCGGGGGCGCGGCGGTAGGGTTGGCGTTGTATCGCTTCGTCGGCTGCCGGACGGGCGCATGCCCGCTCAATTCCAACCCCTGGATCGCCATGGCGCTCTGGGGACTGATAGGCGCGGCAGTCGCCGCCGGGGGGCGTTGAGAATTCCGCTTGAAAAATACGGGAAAGCGGCGAGAGTGGCGTTTTGAGTTTCGGATATTCGACACGGCCGATCATTACAACCCACAGGAGTCAAGCACATGGCAGGGACATTGTCCGATTTGAATGAGACCACCTTTGACAACGCGGTCAAATCGGGGATCACGTTGGTGGATTTTTGGGCACCCTGGTGCGGCCCGTGCCGCATGCAGACGCCGATCCTCGAGCAACTCGCCCCGCAGGTAGCCAGCCGCGCCAAGATCGCGAAGGTCAATGTGGACGAGGCGCCGGGCATCGCGGCGAAATTCGGCATTCGGAGCATTCCCACGCTGATCCTGTTCAAGGACGGCGCGGTCGTTCAGCAATTCGTCGGCGTGCAGCAGGCGTCAAAGCTGCTGGCCGCGATTGAAGGCGCTTGAGGGCCGCGCGATGCCTCTGTTTGAATACACCTGCCGCGACTGCGGATCGCGGTTTGAGACGCTCACGTCGCGCGCCGAGGCCGATCGCGCCGCCTGCCCCCGTTGCGGTTCACGCAAAACGGCCCGGCAGCTTTCGACCTTCTCCGCGGCGGTGGCCTCGTCGGCTCCGTCGTGCGCCACCGGGCAATGCTCGCTGCCCGCGGGCGGCTGTGGACCGGGCGGCTGCTCCACCGGCGCGTGCCCGTTCGGATCCAACGGCTCCTTTTGAGCGCGCCACGGGGGCGCAGGCCGCCGTGGCATCGCCGCGCCGCGAGTCGGGCCTCGGCGGTCCTATCGGGCCAAGAACTCCCGCTCGAGTTCCAGCAGGGCGTGGCGCTGCGAATCGTTCAAGCACGGCGGACGCTCGCGTGCCATGAGTTCATCGGCGATCTGCTCGGCGCGCTGTGACAGCGCCGGGGCGCCGGCGGCGGTCCATTCGGCGCGGCGCCGCCGCCAGGCGAGGGACGGCTCGAAGAATTCATTTCGGAAGTGCGTCATCGTGTGCTCGTGACCGAGGAACTCGCCGGCGATGCCGACCTCGCGGGTGACGGCGAGGGCCAGCGTTTCGTCGCTGACTTCGACGCCCCGCGCGTAGCGACGGGCATAGGCGACGAACTCGTTGTCCAGCACCGCCTGCGCGGGCGCGAAGGTCAGTTCCGACTCGAGCTGGCCGATTCCCCAGACCAGCGACACGCCGGTTTTCAACTGGGCCAGGAACCCGGCGCTCTTCTCGGCGGCGGCCTGTTCGTCGCACGCCATCGCCTCCGTGGAGACCCACCCGCACGACGGCAGGCCATAGAAGCGGCCGAGGGCCGCGCCCAGCTCGGCGAACAGGTGATTCTCCGGCGCGCCGGTGACCGCGTTGGCCGTGCGCATATCGAAAATGTGCGCCAGTCCCAGATTGTGGATGCAGGGCCGGCCGGGCTCGAGCACCTGATTGACGACCAGTCCCGCGAGAATCTCGGCGTTCCCGACGGAGGCGCTGCCCGCCAGCGTGACCGGACCGGAGACGCCGGCCATCGGTTCGCCGTTGATTGAGACGGGGATGCCGTGGCCGGCCGTCCGCTCGAAGATATCCAGCGCCAGCCGCGTCCAGCGCAACGGCCCGTGCGCCGTGAAGCCGACGCTGAACCACGGCTCCGGCCCCACCGCTTCCCGCATCCGGCAGAGCGTTTCCGCGCCGCGCGGCGTGAAGCACAGCACCCGGATGTGTTTGGCGGTATGCTCCGCCATGATCCGCAAGCCGACGACGTCGCCGGCGCCCGGCGGAAGGTCCGCCAACGCCAGTCCGAAGACGCCGTCGGCGTTCGGCAGTTGGTCGAGCAGTCGGGCGGCGTCGGCCAGGTCCGCCGACGTGAACAACCGATGTGCGCCATGGCGCCAGAGATTCAATCCCGGAGTGGACCAGACCGCGGCCGCCCCCCGCGCGGTGATGCGCCGGCCGCCCCCGCGGCGGTCGGCCAGCCAAACCTCGCGCGGCGCGCGAGCGACACACTCATTCACCAGCTGGGCCGGAAACTGTACGACCTGCGGCGCAGCGCCCTCGCGCGCGCCGGCGCGGCGCAGACGTTCGCGAATTCCCTCGTGTTCGATGCGCACACCGGGATCCCGCAACAGTTCCAGCGAGGCCTGGTGAATGCGTTCGGCAATCGCGTCGGCGTTCATGCCCGTACGATGCCGAACCGGCCGCGCCTCTGTCAACCGCTTCGTTCCATGGCCGCGCTACTCGGAGATTGCATGGCGCCGCGGCGGCGGTATAGTCAGCGCGTTTCGCGCGGCGCGAAACCTCGGAAAGGCATGCATGAAAATCGTACTGGCGTATTCGGGCGGCTTGGACACCTCGGTGATCCTGCGGTGGCTGAAGGAAACGTATCGGGCGCAGATCATCGCGTTCTGCGCCGATGTCGGACAGGCGGAGGAGCTCGACGGACTGGACGCGAAGGCGCGGCGGACTGGCGCCTCCAAAGTCTATATCGAGGATCTTCGGGCCGTCTTTGCGCGCGATTACGTATTCCCGATGCTGCGCGCCGGCGCGGTCTATGAGTCGGGTTACCTGCTGGGCACCTCGATCGCGCGGCCGCTGATCGCGAAGCGCATGGTCGAGATCGCCCGCGAAAACGGCGCGGAGGCTGTCGCCCACGGCGCGACCGGCAAGGGCAACGACCAGGTGCGCTTCGAGCTGACCGCCTACGCGCTGGAGCCGGACATCCGGATCATCGCGCCCTGGCGCATCTGGGACTTCAAATCGCGCACGGACCTGATTGCCTACGCGAAGCGGCACGGCATCCCGGTGCCGGTGACGGCGGCCAAGCCGTACAGCATGGACCGCAACCTGCTGCACATCAGTTTCGAGGGCGGGATCCTTGAAGATCCGTGGAACGAGCCGCCGAAGGAGATGTTCAAGTTGACGGTCGCGCCCGAGGACGCGCCCGACGCGCCTGAGTACGTCGAAATCGAGTTCAAGCGCGGGGATGCGGTGGCCGTGAACGGCCGACGGCTCTCGCCGCTGGGCGTGATGAATACGTTGAACGCGCTCGCGGGCCGGCACGGCGTCGGACGCGTGGACCTGGTGGAGAACCGTTTCGTCGGGATGAAGAGCCGCGGGGTCTATGAGACGCCGGCGGGCACCGTGCTGCACCGGGCGCGCGAAGCGGTCGAACAGATCACCATGGACCGCGAGGTGCTGCACCTGCGCAACAGTCTGGTGCCGCGCTATGCGGAAATGGTCTATTACGGATTCTGGTTCGCGCCGGAGCGCGAGATGCTGCAGACG
>CAYLTB010000096.1:0-12169 GCA_964386675.1 uncultured Verrucomicrobiota bacterium | reverse complement strand
GAGCGCATCCTCCGACTGGAGGCAGAGATGGCGAAAGCGCCCGCCGAGATGAAGCCGCTGATGCACGCCATCCTCGGCCACTGGTACTGGCAGTTTTTCGAGCACAACCGCTGGCGATTTCTCCAGCGCACGCCGACCGCCGAGCCGCCCGGCGCGGACATTTTGACCTGGGATCTCGCCCGCATCCTGTCCGAGATTGACCGCCAGTTCTCCGCGGCGCTGAGCGATGAGAAGTCGCTTCAGGCCCAGCCGATCGCTCTTTTCGAAGCCCTCCTCACGAAGGCCACCATGCCCGACGCCTGCCGCCCCACCCTCTTCGATTTCCTCGCGCACGAGGCCCTGAAGTTCTACCAGGCCGGCGAGCAAGCCGGCGCAAAAGCGGCCGACGCGTTCGTCCTCGAGGCCGAGAGCCCCATCTTCGGAACGACCGACGAGTTCCTTCGGTGGGTCCCCGACACCGGCGATGAGGTATCGCCGCTCTTCAAGGGCGTGAAACTGCTCCAGAAACTGGTGGCATTTCATCGTAACGACCGCGAGCCGACGGCGCTGCTCGACGCCGAGCTCGCACGCCTGAGCTTTGCAAAGGAGCAATCCGTCGGCGAAGCCAAAACGGCGCGCGCCATCGCCGCCTACCGCCGGATCGCCGAGGAGTGGGCCGATCACGAAGCCTCGGCCCTCGCCCGCCACGTCTGGGCAACCCTCCTGCGCGAAGAAGGAGATTTCGTCGAGGCGCGGAAGGTCGCCCAGCAGGGCGCCGGCGCCCATCCCCGTTCGCCCGGCGGTCGGCTCTGCGCGAACCTTGTCAAAGAAATCGAAGCGCTGGAGCTTGCAATCTCAACGGAGAGGGTCTGGAATGCGCCCTGGCCTGCGATCGAGGTCGCCTACCGTAACGCGAACAAGGTCTGGTTCCGGGCCATTCCACAGGATTACGAAGCGCTCTTGAAGCGCCGCACTTGGTCGCCGGAATCCGTGGATGACGACCTGCGAAAGGCGCTGCTTGCCGCGGCGCCTGCTCAAGCGTGGTCCGCCGCGCTGCCGCCGACGCCGGATTACCAGACGCGCGTCGAGGCCACGGCGGTCCCGCAAGACCTCAAACCCGGCTTTTACTTCGTTCTCGCCAGTCTGCGGGAGGATTTCCGGGAGGGCGACAATATCATCTCCGCCGCGCCCGTCTGGGTCAGCGATCTGGCGCTGGTGACGCGTTCCCGCATGAACGACAACCTGCTGGATGGTTTCGTCCTGCGCGCCGGCGGCGGCGAACCGGTCGCGGGCGCGAGCGTGCAGGTCTGGACGCGCGACCAGCGTCGCGATGTCTTCGCCCTGTCTGAGACGGTCGCGACCGACGTCCAGGGCCGGTTCGGGATTCGCCGCGCCGGAGAACGCTCGGTGCGCTTGCTGGTGCGGCACGAAGCCCACCAGGTCGCGAGCGGCGATTTCTGGCTGCAACGGGGTCAAAACCGTGATGCGCAAGAACGCACCGTATTCTTTACCGACCGATCGCTCTATCGTCCCGGCCAGACCATCCAATATAAGGGCATCTGTCTGCTGGCCGATCGCGACAACGACAACTATCAGACGCTGGCCGATCGCACCGTCACGGTCGTTTTCACCGACCCCAACGGCAAGGAAATCGAGAAGCGGACCCACAAGACGAACGCGTATGGCGCGTTCAGCGGCAGCTTCACGGCCCCGCGCGATCGGCTCACCGGGCAGATGACCATCGCGGTCCCGGAAGGGGCGCGCGGGATGACCACGGTGAATGTCGAGGAATACAAACGCCCGAAATTCCGGGTTGAGCTCGATGCGCCGAAGGAAGCTGCGAAACTCGATGCGCGCGTCGAACTGACGGGGCGCGCCACCGCCTACACCGGCGCGGCGATCGGTAACGCAAAGGTCGTCTGGCGCGTGCGCCGCGAGGTCCGGTATCCCGACTGGTGGCGCTGGATGCACTGGTGGTGGCCCCTGCCCCAGGGCGAGGCGCAGGAAATCGCGCAAGGCACGGCGACCACGGCCCCCGACGGCTCGTTCTCCATCGCGTTCACCGCGCGGCCCGACCGCTCCGTGCCCGAGAAGGATGAACCCACGTTCACCTTCTCGGTCAACGCGGACGTCACCGACGCCACCGGCGAGACACGCAGCGCCTCGCGCGACCTGAATGCCGGTTATACCGCACTCCTGGCCACGATGACTGCGTCCGAGTGGCAGGAGACCGGCAAGCCCGTTGAGGTCACGGTCAAGACGACCACGCTCGACGGCGACGGGCAGACCGCCCGGGGCCGTGTACAGATCTTCGCGCTGAAACAACCGGAAAAGGTCGCACGCCCCCGGCTGACGCACCGCGAGCCGCGGCCGTTCCGCCGCGGCGGTCCCGCCGGCGCAGCGACGCCGAAGCCCGAGCCTGACCTCTCCAACCCGGATTCCTGGGAACTCGGCGAGGAAGTCGCCGCACGGGACTTTGAAACGGATGCCGCCGGATCGCAGAAACTCGCCTTCGATCTGAAACCGGGGATCTACCGCGCCCTGCTCGAATCCCGTGATCGTTTCGGCAAACCCGTCAAGGCGTTGCTGCCGATCACCGTGGTGGACGTTAAGGCCCGAGCTTTCCCATTCCGGGTCCCGAACTATGTGGCGGCGCCCGCCTGGACGCTGGAGCCCGGACAAAGCCTGCTCGCGCTCTGGGGCACGGGCTACGAAACCGGGCGAGCCTACATTGAGGTTGAGCATCGCGGAAAAATCCTCAAGGCCTTTTGGACCGAGGCGGGCCGCACGCAGGAGGCCTACGAGCATGCCATCACGGAAGAAATGCGTGGCGGCTTCACCTTCCGCGTCACCTACGTCCGCGAGAACCGGGCCTACATCTCCGAGCACCGCGTGGATGTGCCTTGGTCGAATAAGAAGTTCGAGGTGAAATGGGAACGCTTCGTCTCGAAACTGGAACCCGGCCAGAAAGTCACCTGGACGGCGGTCATCACGGGTCCCGATGCCCGGCGCGCCGCGGCAGAAATGGTGGCGGCGCTCTATGACGCTTCACTCGACGCCTACGCTCCGCACGATTGGTTGCGTGAATTTGGCGTCTTCCGTCAGGACAGTACACGCACCCACAGCCAGTTCGAAAACCGCGCGGCCTCCTTCGATTACATCGCGGGCCGTTGGCGGCTGGCTCTCGATGCGGTACCCGTCACCTATCGCGAGTTCCCAGGTGATATCGTCGGCGTGCGGTTTGGTGGCGGACCGGGACGCGGCGCAATGCTTCGCAGCGGCGCGCCGCCCCCGGCCCCCCCGGAGATGGCGGACGCTGCGGCTGCCGGCGAAAAACTTTCGAACATGGCGGCGCGTAGAGCCGTGCACAAAGGCGGCGCTGGAGGCGTCCCGGGCAGCGCCGAGGAACCACCGGCGCCAGACCTGAGCAAGGTCTCGCCACGGACGAACTTGAACGAGACCGCTTTCTTCTTCCCGCTCCTGACCAGCGACGAGCAGGGTGTCGTGCGCCTGGAGTTCACGATGCCTGAGGCCCTGACCGAGTGGCGGTTCATCGGCTTCGCGCACGACCGCGAGCTGCGGAGCGGTTATCTGGAGGGCAAGGCCGTCACCGCCAAGGACCTGATGGTCGAGCCGAATCCGCCGCGCTTCGTCCGCGAAGGCGACGAAATCGAGTTCACTGTCAAGGTCTCAAATCAGTCCGCCGCTGTGCAGCGCGGCCTCGTGCGCCTCGGCTTCAGCGACGCACGGACGCTCGCTGCGGTCAACGAGGCGCTGGGGCTCAAGACGCTGGAACAGTCCTTCGACATTCCGTCGAAGGAGTCGAAGACCTTCTCGTGGCGAATTCGAGTGCCCGACGGCATGGGTTTCCTGACCTACAAGGCGGTCGGGTCTTCGGGCCGGCTCTCGGACGGCGAGGAGGGTTACCTGCCGGTGCTCAGCCGCCGCGTCCTGGTGACCGAATCGCTCCCGCTGCCGATCCGCGGCAAAGGCGAAAAAGAATTCCG
Organism: uncultured Verrucomicrobiota bacterium; assembly: GCA_964386675.1. GTDB lineage: Bacteria > Verrucomicrobiota > Kiritimatiellia > PWTM01 > PWTM01 > CALGXT01. Next base: position 8,183 of record CAYLTB010000096.1, on the reverse strand, counting down.
TTTCGCGAAGCTGGCGGAGGCGGCGAAGTCCAACACGTTGCGGCACCAGAGCCTGACCGTGCAGATGGCCTCGCAACCGGCGTGGTACGCCGTCATGGCGCTGCCGTACCTGATGGAGTTCCCGCACGAATGCGTCGAGCAGACCTTCAACCGGTTTTACGCCAATGCGCTCGCGCGCTACATCGCCGAATCCGATCCCAAGATCCGTCGCGTATTCGATCAGTGGAAGGGCACGCCTGCGCTCGACAGCCCGCTGGAGAAGAACGCGAATCTCAAGGCCGTCGCGCTGGCGGAAACGCCGTGGGTGCGGCAGGCGGAATCGGAAAGCCAGGCGCGGCGCAATGTCGGCGTCCTCTTCGACCAGAACCGGCTCAACGACGAAACGGCGCGGTTGTGGTCCAAGGTAGCCGAGGCGCAGTACGAGGACGGGCGCTGGCCGTGGTTTCCCGGCGGGCCGGGCAATGACTATATCACGCTCTACATCACGACCGGATTCGGTCGGCTGCGGCACCTCGGCGTCAAGAACCTGGATGTCGCCCCCGCGTTGAAGTCGCTGGCGCGGCTGGATGCGTGGCTGACCGAGCTGTACCGTGAAATCGTAAAGCACGACCGAAAGAACGAGAACAATCTCTCGCCCCACATCGCCTTCTTCCTATACGGCCGGAGCTTCTTCCTGGCGGATCGGGCGGTGGAAGCGGGGGCCCGCGAGGCCTTCGACTACTTCCTGGGCCAGGCCCGCCAGTACTGGCTGCAACTCGGCCATCGGCAATCGCAGGCACACCTCGCCATCGCGCTCAAGCGCTTCGGCGATGCCGATACCGCGCGCGTGATCATGGCCTCCATTAAGGAACGGTCCGTCTCGAACGAGGAAATGGGCATGTTCTGGCGCGATACCGAATTCTCGTGGTGGTGGTATCGCGCGCCGATCGAGACGCAGGCGATGATGATCGAGGCGTTCGACGAGGTCATGGCGGATGCTAAGGCCGTCGAGGACTGCCGCGTATGGCTGCTAAAGCAGAAGCAGACGCAGGACTGGAAGACCACGAAGGCGACAGCGGACGCGGTCTACGCGCTCCTGCTGCGCGGAACGAGCCTGCTGGCGTCGGACGCGCTGGTGCAGGTCTCGCTGGGCGGCACGCCGATTGAGCCGAAGAACGTGGAAGCCGGCACCGGGTTCTACGAGCAGCGCTTCGCAGGACCGGACGTGAAGCCGGCGCAGGCGGCGATCCGGCTGGTGAAGACGGATGACGGCGTCGCGTGGGGCGGCATCCACTGGCAGTACCTGGAGGACGTGGCGAAGGTCACGCCGCACACCGACACGCCCTTGAAGCTATCGAAGCGCCTGTTCGTGAAGGTCCACACCGCGCGCGGGCCGGAGCTGCGTCCGGTGCAGGGACCGATCGCCGTCGGCGACGAGCTGGTCACGCGGGTCGAGATCCGGACGGACCGCGACCTCGAGTACGTCCACCTGAAGGACGCGCGCGGCAGCGGCACCGAACCGGTGAACGTGCTCTCGCGCTACAAGTACCAGGACGGTCTGGCGTATTACGAAAGCACGAAGGACACGGCGACGCACTTCTTCATAGACTACCTGCCGAAGGGCGTCTACGTCTTCGAGTACTCGGTCCGGGTACAGCACCGCGGCGCCTACCAGAGCGGCATGGCGGAGATCCAGTGCATGTACGCCCCGGAGTTCAACAGCCACTCGGAGAGTATCGCGATCGAGGTGCGATAGCGGAACCCATCGCGGCAAGGCGAAATCGAAGCGACGGGGCGGCCCGCACGGACCGGCAAGATAATCTGCGCGCGATGCGGCGGGCCTTCGTCAAATTCCGGATCCTGCCGACCGCCTCCAACGTTCCCCCGGGTTGTGCCCCGACGGCCGCTTAGCTCTGCATTGCGCGAAATTTTTGCCAACAACCGGCAGTGAGAGGCAATAAACGTCGAGTGCCGGCTATCTTTCAAGGGGCACCCCTTGCTGCCTTCAGGCCGGGCCACTGCGTCCTGCGCAAGCGCCGCTGCCAGCGCCATCCGGCACACCCGAACGGTCGCGAACCGGGATCCGCCGTTTTGCCCAGGTCCGAGCCTCTTTTCGGACCGACGGCCCGCGCATTCCGTTGCAGGTACACCGCCGAAGGCCAACGGGCTGTTTCCTTCGACCCGGCCGGCGGAAAAACCTTCCACATCAGGCCGAGGAAAGCTTGAAGAAGCGGCGGATGCGCGAAAGCAGGCCGCCCGGCGCCTCCGGCGCGGTCCGCATCCCGCCGGGGGCGGCATTCCGTCGTCGCTCCAGCCGTTCAGCCAACCGCGCCGCCACGTCCGGATTGGCCTGCAATACAGCGGCAAACAGTTCCTTGCCAATTTCGATGACCCGCGTATCCGTTCGAGCCAGCACGGTCGCGTTGCGCGGTTCGCCGGTCAGGAGACTCATCTCTCCGAAACAATCGCCGGCGGCGACTTCCGCAACCGGCTCGGCGCGGCCGGGCACGCGCACCTCACAGGCGCCCTCGATCACGACAAACAACGACGTTCCCGGCTCGCCGGCTCGGACGATGGTCTCGCCGGCGCCATACACGACACAGGGCGCTTCTCCCGCAATCCGCTCAATTTGAGCATCGGAGAGCGCCGACAGCAGGTCCAGCCGCCGCAAAGTGCCGGCCACGCCGCGGGTGCGTTCCGCCGACTCCGCGGCCGCGCGGCGGCGTTCCTCGTGGGCCAGATGCACGTCGCGGATCGGATACGGAATGCGAATGCCGGCGCGGCGGAAGGCGTACCACAGCTCGCGGTGGATGTCTGCGATCAGACGATTTTGACAATCCGGATCGGCCAGGGCGAACCGCACCTCGTATCCGATCGAAAAATCGCCGAACGACTTGAGCCGCACTTCCGGAGGCGGCTGCAGACGCACCGCCGGCTGGCGGCGCACCACCTCCAGAATCACTTCGGAGACGCGGCTGGGAGGGACGTCATAGTGGAGGCCGATGTTGAATTTGACGATATAGTCGGGGTCTGGTTGCGTGAGCACGCGGAAGGCGCTGGCGATTACCATCGAATTGGGCAGATACACCATCTGCCGCTCCCGATTGAGCAACCGTGTGGACTTCCAGGAGATTCCGATGACCTTGCCCTCGTGTTCGCCGACGCATATCCAATCGCCGATGCCGAAGGGATGTTCGAGTTGCAGCGCGACACCGGCGATCAGGTTGCTCAACGTCGTCTGCATCGCCAGGCCGATCACCGCCGTCAGCACCGCCGAGGTGGTCAGGATGCCCGCCAGATTCGCATTGCCGTGTACGCGCAGCAATACAAGCGCGGCCATCGCATAACCGGCGGAGAGCGCGCAGTCCCGCGTCAACCGCGCCATCTCCGGCCGGCCGCGGATGCGGCGGCGCAGTTCAACGAGCACGAAGAAGACGAGCCGGATGACCGCCCAACTCAGCGCAATGGCCAGGGCCGTCCGGATTCCGCTTGCCATGCCGGACAGACGACCGGCGCGATCGGCCATCCGCGCCAGCGCCCGGCCCCAGGCGTAGATTGTCAGCCAGAACAACGGCAGCCGCGGCCAGCGACGGAACGCAGTCGCAACCAGGGGGTAACCCGTGAGCAGCAGCGCGGCGAGCCAGAGCAGGCCGTCCTCGCGCAGTGTCGCCATCCAGAAATCCATAGCGATTGACTCCTTCACCCGCCGACCCGCCAAAGTACTCCGCTTGCGCGACGCTCACAACATCGAAGCACGCTCGATATTGGCGGCGGCCCAGCTTGTGCGGTACATTTTGTCCGGCCGGCGCTGGGCCGGCCGGAACGAAAGCGGGAGGTTTTTCGATGAGTGAAGCAACCGGCGGCAAGCGGATAGCAGTCCTGGGCGGCGGGCCCGGTGGTTACCCGGCGGCGTTCCTGGCCGCCGATCTGGGTCTGTCCGTGACCTTGGTGGACCTGGAAGCGAATCCGGGCGGCGTATGCCTCTTTCGCGGTTGCATCCCCTCCAAGGCGTTGCTGCATATCGCGCGTGTGATCAAGGAAGCCGAAGAACTGCGGGCGTGCGGCGTCCGCTTCGATCCGCCGGCGACGGACGTCGCCGCGGTCCGCGCCTGGAAGGACAGCGTGGTGCGCCGACTGACCGGCGGCCTCGGGCAATTGCGTGCCGCGCGCAAGATCGAATTCGTCCGCGGCCGTGCGCGATTCGCCGACCGGAAACGCCTCCATGTGGATCTGGCCGGCGGCGGCCAGCGAGACATCGGCTTCGACGCCGCGATCATCGCCACGGGATCGCGCCCGGCCGCCATTCCCGGTTGGCCCGCATCTCCCCGCATCATGGATTCCACCGCCGCGCTCGAGCTGCCGGATATCCCGAAGCGGCTGCTCGTCGTCGGCGGCGGTTACATCGGACTGGAGCTGGGATCGGTCTACGCCGCACTCGGTTCCGCCGTCACGGTCGTTGAAATGCTCTCCGGCCTGCTCCCCGGCGCGGACCGCGACCTGGTCGCACCCCTCGCCAAACGGCTCGAAAAGCGACTGGCCGCAATCCGGCTCGGCACGAAGGTCGCCGCCGTGCGCGAGGAAGGCGATGCGCTGCGCGTAACCCTGGAATCCGGCGACGGCCGCCGGTCGGAGGAGGTTTTTGACCGCATCCTGGTCTCCGTCGGCCGCAGACCCAACAGCGGGGATCTGGGTCTGGAGGCCGCCGGCGTGGAACTCGACGCGAAGGGATTCGTCAAGGTGGACGGCCAGCGGCGGACGTCCGATCCGGACATTTATGCCATCGGCGACGTCGCCGGAGAACCGATGTTGGCGCACAAGGCCACCCACGAAGGCCGTGTGGCCGTGGAAGCCATCGTCGGCCGCAAGACGGTGTTTGAACCGCGCGCAATACCCGCGGTCGTCTTCACTGATCCTGAAATCGCCTGGTGCGGCCTCACGGAAACCCAGGCGGCGGCAGAAGGACGGCCGATCAAGACCGCGAAGTTCCCGTGGTCGGCATCCGGACGCGCGATGACGCTGGAACGCACGGAAGGCGTGACGAAGCTGCTGGCGGACCCGGAAACCGAACGGGTGCTGGGCATGGGCATCGCGGGCCCCGGCGCCGGCGAAATGATTTCCGAAGGCGTGCTGGCGATCGAAATGGGCGCGCTGGTTTCCGACCTGGCGCTGACCATCCATCCCCACCCCACCCTCTCGGAAACCGTCATGGAATCGGCCGAGCTGTTCTACGGCCATTGCACGCATACGATCGGCAAGGCGCGCTGACCGGATGCAACCGGGCTGTAGCCCTCTCGGGATATCCTCCACCCGTCGGCCCGTGTCCTTGTCCGCCGCCGCCGCCGAATGATACGATGCCGTGGAACGGGCGGCGCCGATGCGATCCACATATCGGGAGATCTTCTTTTCGACGGGACTCGTGGGCCTCCAACAGGCGGTGCGGTTGGCGGTCGGCGTCGTCCAGGCGAAAATCGTGGCGGTCCTGCTGGGCGCGACAGGCACGGGCTCTTTTGGGGTCTTCGCCTCATTTCTGAATCTGGCGCAAAGCATTTTTGGTCTCGGCCTGTACGGCAGCGGCGTACGGCAGGTCGCCGCCGCAAGCCGCCCCGAATCGGCCGTCCCTCCGGAACGGACCATCCGGACGCTGCTGGGGCTGCAAACGGCGCTGGCGGTCTTGGGCGGCCTGGCCACCGTGTGGCTGCGGCGGCCGATCAGCCGGTGGATTTTCGGAGACGAGCGATCCGCCGCGGCGATCGGCTTTCTGGCGGTTTCGCTGGTCATCGCCCTGCCGGGCTCGGGCGCCATGGCGGCGCTCCAGGGACTGCGCCGACTGCGAGCCCTGACCGCCGCCGTCGTTCTGGGCATGATCTCCGGGGCCGTCGTGGCCGTCGGCCTGATTTACCGGTATCGGGAAGCCGGCATTGCACCCGCGTTTCTCGGATCGGCGGCCTGCGCGACGGCGGCCGCCGTTCTGTTCCTGCCCGCCTTGCGCCGTAACGGTCGCGGGCCTTTCCGGGAGACGCTGCGAGAGGCCGCGGTGCTCGTGCGGCTCGGCGTGGGTTTTCTGACGGTTTCGCTGCTCGGCGCGCTGTCCGCTTTTGGCGTTCGCGCATTGATCGTGCGGCGCCTGGGACTGGAGGCGGTGGGGTACTACCAGGCGGGCATGATGCTGGCGGGGTTTTATGCGATGGCGCTCGCCCAGGCCATGGGCACCGATTTTCTTCCCCGAATCAGCGGCTGCGCGGGTCACCGCGAAGAGTTCAACCGCCACGTGAACGAGCAGATCGAGTCCGGCCTGGTGCTGGCCGTGCCCGGCATCCTGCTGTGCCTGGCCGGCGCCCCATTGCTGCTGCGCGCCTTCTACACGGCCGAATTCGCTACGGCCGCCGGACCGGCGCGCTGGATGCTCGCCGCCAGCCTGGTGCGAGCGGCGGCATGGCCGTTGAACTTCGTGCCCGTGGCGCTGAACCGGCCGGGCTGGATGGCGATATCAGAGGCGATCCATGCGATCACGCTGTTCGTCTTCACGGCGATCGGACTTCGCGAGTTCGGCCTGGCAGGCGCGGGCATGGCCTGTCTGGCCGCGGCGCTGGCCCTGGCGGCGGCGCAGTGGTTCGCCGCCCGGCGGCTGACCGCGATATCATTTTCGCCGGCCGTCCGGAAACTCCTCGGTCTCCTGGGCCCCGCGGCGGCCGTTGCGTTCGCGCTCGCGCCGGCCACACGCCTGCCGGTTTGGATCCCCTGGGTTTGGACGGTTCTGATCGCGATCGGATGCGCCGCGTACGCGCTCCGACTGCTGCGCGGCCGCGCGCCGGCCGCCGGGAATGTCCCGTCATGAGCGCCCCGCTGGTTTCTGTGATCCTTCCGTTTTTCAACAATGCGGCCACCCTCGGCGCGGCGATTCGCAGCATACTGCGGCAAACCGTTTCGGACTTTGAACTGATTCTGATTGACGACGGTTCGGAGGACGGCAGTCTCGAAGCGGCGCGGCGTTTCCGCGATCCGCGAATTCGCCTGTTGCGCCATGAACGCAACCGGGGGCCATCGGCGGCCCGCAATCGCGGGTTGGACGAGATGCGCGGCCGCTTCATGGCGCCCATGGATGCCGATGACGTTTGCCGCCGCCGAAGATTGGCCTGGACGCTCGAACATCTTCGGGCCCATCCCGAAATCGGTGTATGCGGCGGACGGGCGTTGTACCGGGGCTGGGGCGGACCGCCCTTCGTCGGCCGCCTGCCGTGGGGCGCCGATATGGTTCGCGCCCACCTGTTGTTCGGCATGCCGTCGCCCCACGACGCGTTGCTGTTCCGGACCCAGCTCCTCCGCGATCATCAATTGCGCTATGCCGAGGATCTGCCCGCCGCGGTGGACTACGATCTATACTGTCGTTGCGCGGAGCGGGCCGGCGTAGATAATGTGCGCCGGGTGCTGGTGGAATACCGCCACAACCCCAAAGGCATCGTTAGCACCCGCGGGCGCGCGGCGGCCGAGCGCTTGCTTCGCGGCTTGCGGGAGCGACTGCTCGCGCTGTTTCCGGATGGCGTGACGGAAGAAACGGTGCGTTTCCACACCCGCTGGGGCAACGGAACCGGCGCGGCCGACACGGCGGACCTTTCCGCCGGCCGGGCTTGGATGGAACGACTGCAGGCAGCGAACGAGGCGCGGCGGATGTATCCGCCGGAAGGGCTGGCCCGGGCGATCGCACTCGTCTGGTTCCGCTGCTGCCGCAATTCGGCCCACCTTGGTCGCGCTGCATGGCACGCCTGGCGGAACAGCCCCTGGCGACCCTACTATCGGCCGGAACCAGCCGAGATACTGTCGTTTCTGGCGTCAAGCCTCGCAGCCAGGGCGGTTCCCTCGCGGCGGAAACCACAGGGAGCGCTGGCCGGCCTATGAGGATGCTGTTCTGGGGCTGGGAGTGCCCGCCCAACCGGGGCGGCATCGGCGTCTATATGATGACTATGGCCGAGGCGCTCGCCGCCGCCGGACACACGGTGCAGTTCGTCACCCGCCGTGTTCCGGACGCCCCGGAGGAGGAGAACGTCGGGGGCGTCCGCATCCGGCGCTGCTACGATGGGCGCGATCTCCGGAGCCGGCGTCTCGCGGAAACGGTCTGCGCCATTGCGCGGGAAATGCGCGCGGACTGGATCGAAGGCGCCGATCACCTGGGCGAGCCGGACCAGCGCATCGTACTGGGCCAGCGCGGC
>CAYLTB010000095.1:0-12305 GCA_964386675.1 uncultured Verrucomicrobiota bacterium | reverse complement strand
TCGTCGCGCTGCGGACAGTCGGTCGGGACTTCGAGGAAATTGCCGCGCTGACCCCACTGGATGTTTCGCTGCAATTGATTGACCAGCGGATCGGAGCACTCGAATGCGCCGGTCGGTTCCAGGTCGCTGTGCAGCACGATGCCGGTCACGGCGTCGCGTTTCGGCGTGCCGGGGTAACCCGTCAGTTCCACGTAGCGGAAGCCGTGGAACGTGAAGCGCGGTTCCCAGACCTCGGTGCGGCCCCCCGCCAGCGTGTAGTGGTCGGTGGCGCGCGCGCGGCGCAGATTAGCCGTGTAGAGCGTGCCGTCGGGATGGAGCATCTCGGCGTGGCGGATCGTAACGGTCTGCCCGGCCTCGCCGCGGACCCGTAGCCGCACGCGTCCGACCAGGTTCTGGCCGAGATCGAAGATCCAGCCCTGGCCGGCCTTGCGCGGCGCCGCGACCGGTCGCACTTCCAAAATTCGGCGGACCGGCGGCCCGCGGTGCGCGACCTGGCGTCCGGCGGGCGCGGGCAGTTCGATGGCCGGCTGCCATTGCGACGGCTTCAAGCGTGCGTCGTGGCTTTCCCCCATGAGCAGGTCGGCTTCGAGGATCGGCCCGGGCGCCGCCTCCCACGCGGCGTTGCTCACGACGGTATGCCGCTCGCCGTCGGCGTACACGATTTCCAGTTGCGCCAGCAGCCGAGGGCGGTCCGCGTAGCACTGCCGGTCGCGCCAGCCGATGTGGCCGACGGCCCACCCGTCGCCGAGCACGGCGCCGATGCGGTTTCCGCCGCGGCGGAGCAGGGCGGTCACATCATAGGTTCGGTACGGCACGCGCCGCCGGTAGTCCGTCCAGCCCGGTGCGAGAACGTCATCGCCGACGCGGCGGCCGTTGATTTCGAACTCATAAAGGCCGAGTGCCGCGGCATACAATCGCGCCGCCGCGACGGGGCGTGCGACGCGGAAGGCGGCGCGGAAGAACGGGGCGGCGCAGGGCGTTTTCGGGCCGCCCAGCCACGGCGCGCCGATCCAGCGCGCCTGCCAGTCCGCGGCGTCAAGCAGCCCCATCTCGAAAATGGCGGACCGGCTCCAGGAGGAAGCGATGCCGCGGCCATCCCAGACCCGAACGCGCCAGGCGACGCGCTGGCGGGATTGCAGATCCGGCCCCTCCCACGGCACGCCGACGCTTTCATCCGACATTCGGCGGCCGGAATCCCACGTCCAGCCGTCGCCGGATGCCTCGATCTGAAACGCCGTCTGCCGGGCCCCCGGGCGGTTGCTCCGCAGCTCCCAGCTCAGGCGAGGCCGTGCTATGTCCAGGCCGATCGGATCGACAAGATGTTCGCAGCGCAGGCGTTCCACGGTCATCATGTTCGGTTCTCCCAGGAGCTCGACGGAACCCAAAGCCGCCCGCGGCCCGGTGCGGCAGACACCGGTTTCAGGGCCTTCTCCAATTCACCCCCGCGGCCCGACCGGGAGCGGCGGCGTCGAGGCGTGCGGCGCCTCGACGCCCGCCGCGCCGGCCATGGGCTTGGCCATCGCGATTTCGGGGCAGGTGAACGGATTGTCGTACCGCGTGCAGTTCACACAGCCGGTGTAGAGCTTGTGCATGAACTTTTCCTTCGACACCTCGGTGAAACCGAATCGCCGAAAGAACTCCGGCACGAAGGTCAGCACCAAGACCTGTTCGGGCCGCAGTTCGGCGATGCGTTCCAGCGCGGTCTTCACCAGCGCCGCGCCGACGCCGCGCCCCCGCCACGCGCGGTCCACCGCCAGCGTTTTCATCTCCACGGAGGGATGCTGCGCGGCGCCCAGTTCGGGCAGGATTCCCCACGAAACGACGCCAACCACGCCGTTCGCGTCCGCGACGAAAAACCGGTCTATGTTCTGCAAGACGTCGCTCACCGAGCGCGGCACCAATTCCTCCGGGTGCGCGCGCACCAGTCGGACAATACCGGCGGCATCGCGGAAGACCGCAGGTCGGACGTGAAACGGGGTGTCGTTCATGTCGGGTCGGCGCCCGCGTGAAGCGGTTTCCAAGCCTTGGAGGCCGGGCGCCCCGCGATTTCCAAGGCTTGGACGCGACTGGCCACCGCGCGGGTCCGCCGAAGAAATCGCATCGGCCGTTCTTATTTCGCCGGATCCGCCGGCTTGAGCGCGGCCAGCTTCGCCAGGTCAATCTGGTCCATCGTCGCGCGAATAACCTCGAACTTCACATTCGACCCCCGGACGGAGACCAGGATGCGTCCGCCGACCATGACTTCCATTTTACCGCGCTGGTCAGACGTGTCGTACTCCTCGTGCGCCTTCAGGCCCTTGTACGCGGCGGTCCGCTCGAAGCCGTTGTCGGTTTCGCGGTCCACGTCGGCCATCATCCAGCCGGCCTGCGCCATCGCGCCGAAACCGCCCAGACCGCCGAGGTCGGTGATCTCGATTTCGAGGGTCGCATCCTTGGCGCCTTCGTAGCGGGCCTCGGCTTTGGACACCGACATGCCCATGGCGCCCGAGCGCTCGGAGGACGCGAGGGTCCGCTTGAAGCCCGTCAGTTCCGCCGGCAACAGCGACTTGAGCTGGCGGTGTTCGATCAGCCCCGCCGGTCCGCCCTGCTGCTGGCCGCCCTGGAGCGCTTTGAATAACGCCCCCATGCCCTGTTCAATGGCTTGCTGCTCCGCGGGCGAGGGCTGGCGATGGGGATCCTGCAACGGGCGCCGTTGCGCCGATGCGGTCGAGACCAGTGCCAGCACCGTTGATGCGGCGATCATTCCTTGGACGGAAACCTTCATCGTCATCCCCTTTCTCCATCGCCGACTTTGCTCGCCGGCCGATTGCTCCTATAGTACGTCCGCCATGCCGGATAATCAAATCCAGAACGCGGCTCCAACCGTTGAACTGGAAATCGAGCGGCTGGCCTACCAGGGCTACGGGGTGGCCCGGCGCGACGGGCGGGTTCATTTTGTTCGGGGCGGGCTGCCCGGCGAGCGGGTATCGGCCGAGGTTGTGCGCCGCGGGCCGCGCGTCGCGTTCGCCGAGACGCGGGCCGTGCGGCGTCCCTCGCCACAGCGCGTGACGCCGCCGTGCCCGGTCTTCGGCCGCTGCGGAGGCTGCCAATTCCTGCACGCGGACTATGCCCTGCAGGTCGAAGCCAAGACAGAGTTTGTGCGCGACGCCTTCCGCCGCCGGCCCGACGATGCAGCGCGCGTGCGCGATTGCGTTCCCGCCGCCGATCCCTTCCGCTTCCGCAACCGCATGTCGTATTCGGTCGCTCTCGACGGGGGCCGGCCGGTCGTCGGCCTCCACGAACGCGGCCGGCCCGACGCGGTGTGCGATGCGTGCGCCTGCGTGATCGCGCCCGCGTGGCACAACGAACTGCTCGAAATCACGACGGCCGCGCTTTCCGGCGCGGGCGGCGGTCCGGCCGGTTGGCCCCGCCGCCTCGACCTGCGCGAAGGCCGTCGCACCGGCCATCGAATGGCCACTCTTTCGCCGCCGCCGTCGCCGGAATTCGCCCGGCGTTGGATGGCCCGGTGCGGCGCGGGGCTGACGACCGTCGTGTTCAGCGAATGGCCCGATCCGCGCGGCGGCGCCGTTGCGCGGCGGACCGCGAAGGGGGCGGGGTGGATTGAGGAGCGGCTGGACCGGTGGTCGTTTGAAATCGGGCCGCACACGTTCTTTCAAACGAACACCGATTCGGCGGAGGCCCTGTTCCGCGCGGCCGGCGCTATCGCGGCCGAGATCGCGCCCGCGCGGGTCATCGAACTCTATGCAGGGGTCGGCGCGCTGACCGTCTTTGTAGCGGCCCACGCGCAGGACGTGCTGGCCATCGAACGCCATGCGCCCTCGGTCGAGGCCGCGCGACGCAACCTGCGCCGGAATTTCGCGCGCAATGTTCGTTTTCATCGCGGCGCGGCCGCGGACATTCGTCCGACTGCCGCGTCGGAGGCCGCCGACCTGATCGTGGTGGATCCGCCGCGCGCCGGGTTGGACGCGGGCGCGCGCGCCGCCATCGCGGCGTGGAACCCGCCCTGGCTGTTGTATGTCTCCTGCGATCCGATGACGCTGGCGCGCGACGTCGAGGCGCTGGAAACGAGCGGCTACCGCCTCAACCGCGTCCAGCCGTTCGACCTTTTCCCGCAGACCTTCCACGTGGAATGCCTGGCGTTGCTGGAAAAATGAAACCTTCGGGGGTGCCACCCATGCAGAGCACGATTTCGATGGCGGTGTCCGGGATCCTGGCGGCGGTATTCCTGGGCACTGCCCGCGCCGATCGTCCTGCAGCCTTCCCGCCGCCCGACTTCGCGGCGGTCGTGCGGGAGCATCGGGAGTTCTATCTGCGTTCGAAATCGCCCGAACAGGCCGCCCGCATGCCGGCGATGGTCTGGCACCTCGGCGCCCCGATGAGCGTGGGCGATGATTTCACGTCGGATTACGGCGACACGCATGCGCTGGGACAACGGCGCGACGCGGCGCGCCTGCGCGCGGTAGCCGATCGGGCCGCCGCCGCAGCGCCGAAGGCGCAGGCGCTGCGCGACGGCGCACGGGCGGCCGCGCGGGCCGCGGCCGAGTGCGCGCAACGCGCGCGCGGGGGAACACTGGATGCCGACGGACTGGGGCCGCCGCCGGATCCCGACAGCGAACCCGGCCGGCTGTGGCGCGCGGCGGCGACGGCGCTCGGGGCGGTCCCCGCAGACCGACCGCGCGCCGCGGCTGCGCTGGAGCGTCTGGGCGCCCTGTTCGAGCGGATGGCCGACCTCGACCGCTGGACCGAATTGAACCTGCGCTGGTTGGTGGTATCGGAGGAGTGGTCCCGGATGGAGGGCATTGCGCCGCGGACGCTGTGTTATTCGATTCAGGCGCGCGGTTGCGAACTGGCTTCCATCCAAAGCCGAATCGAGGACCTGTTGTGGGAGACGGAGGGGGAACGCGCGCTCCGGGAGTGGGAGCTGGCGCGCGCCGCAACAGCGTCCCCCGCGGGCGCCGTGCCGCCGAACCTGGCCGAGGCGCTCGGCCGACTGCGCGGGACGTTGGCGGAATTGCGGCCGCGCGAGGTCGCGCTGGACCGCGAACTGTGCGCGCTGGCGCATGCGCGAAAGATCGACGACGTGCAGCGGCGCCGGAGGGCGGAATACCTGCCGCTGGCGGTCTCTCTTGAATTTCTGGCGCGCGAGGCGGCGCTGCTGGATCGCCTCGCCGGGGACGCGGGGACCTTGCGGTGGGCGGATGCCGCGCCGGCGCTGCGGCTTTCGCCGACGGCGCGCGCCGCGCTGGCCGCTGTCGAGCGCGCGCTGGATTCCCCGGCGGTGGACCGGCTGGCGCCGGTCCTGGAGCAGTTGCTCCAGCGCGAGTACGGCGCCTCGTTGGCCGACCTGTGTCTCTATCAGGCGGCCGTCATGGGCACGACCAAACCCCTGGCGCAGCGGCTCAGCCGCTGGACGGAAACGGAACGCCGCCCGACCGCAGAAGGCCTGTGGGAAATGCTGCACCCCCTGCACGGGAGCGTATTGGCGAGCCTGCGGCCCGACAATGCCTACGATCCCCGCCTGCTGGAGTGGGCGCAGACCTGCACGGCGCCTGCGGTGCTCGATCGCTTCGTGCAGGCGCGGGATCGCGTCAACGCGTTCTATCGGCAACACGGCTACAACCAGGACCAGCCGGTGTCGTCGTTGCGCGACGCGCTCGATTCCGGACTCGTGGATTGTCTGAGCGCGACGCACATGCATGGCGCCGTGGCCGCCGCCGCCGGCATCACCGGCATCGTGCCGGTGCGCCTGTGGCGCGACACGACCGGCCATTCGTTTGTGGCGCTGCGCGTCGGGGGTGAGTTGTGGTTTCTCGATCCGCTGGACCGGAAGCCGCCGACGAAGACGGCACCGCTGGGCCCGAACGCGCGAACCGTGGAAACGTACGCGATGAGCTTCGGGTCGTACGTGGCGGATGAAGTGAGGATCGTCGGCGGCGGGCGGCTTTTGCGGCTGGAGATTCCTTATCGTACCGCCGATCGCTGAATTACCTTGCGTTACGCGGCGGACCAAATACATGGCCCGGGCGTTCGAAGCCAAGGTCGCGCGCCGTCGGTACGTGGGCATAGAACGGGTAGTCCTTCCGCGGCCAGCCCGGCTCGACCAGGCGCCAGCGCTTGTAGGTCCACAGCCATAGATCGGGATGCCGCCGAACGGCTGCCTCGGTGAGATCGCTGATGCGCTGGGTGAGTCGCCGCACCATTTCCGGCGAACGGTCGCGGCCGAAATCCGCGGGCGTGATGACCGCCGAGAGCACGCCGCGGTAGCCGCCGTCGCTTTCGGGCAGGCAATACACAAAACAGATCTCGGCCTGCACGCGCAACGCCAGCGCGGCGGCGGCGGTCGAGACGGGGACCGGCCAGCCGAAGAAACGGACGAAGACGCCGCCGTGGGCGGGGATGGTGTTCTGGTCCAGGAGCATCCCCACTTTCCCGCCCGCGTGCAGATGCCGGAGCATGCAGGCCACGGCGCCAGAGCGCGGAACGACCACCTGGCCGGTGAGCTCGCGCTGACGGACGAAAAGCCGATCCACCGCCGGATTGGCCAGCGGCGTGGCAACGCTGAGCAACGGCGCGCCCGCGGCCGTCAAGGCTTGCCCCAGCACCTCCCAGTTGCCGAGATGCGCCGTGACGACGATTTGCGCGCGGGGTTCCGTCAGACGCGCCGCCAGCTCCGGAGAGAGCCGCACCCAACGGCGAATGCGGGCGGCGTTATCGCGCGAGAACCAGAGGACGTCGAGGATCGTGCGGGCGGCATTCTCGAAGACGCCGCGCAGGATCGCGTCGCGCTGCGCCGGGGGCAAGGCGCCGCGATAGGCAAAATCCAGGTTGGCGAGCGCGACGCGGCGTTCGCGCCGCGCCAGGCGTCGGGCGGCGCCCGCCAGCCGCCGCGCCAGCGCCAGCACGCCGCGCCGCGACAAGCGGGGTATGGCCGCCAAGGCCGCGCGGGTCGCGGCCCGCTCCAGCAGCCGGCGCGGCGCCCGACGCGCGTCATCCAGCCAACTCACCCGCAGGACTCCCGAAAGCGCGTCGGCGGGAAACTGAGCCGGGCGGGACTCGAACCCGCGACCCTGTGATTAAAAGTCACATGCTCTACCAACTGAGCTACCGGCCCGTTTTGCGCGCGACGACCCGCGATCATTACGGCAGACCGGCCGCCGTGTCAAAGCGCGATTGCGCTGCTTCGCCTTGTCGCGTCGGCGGACGCCGTGTATGCTATCGGTTTCGCGCGCACACAATGAACCCTGCGGCGCGACGGATGCAACATGGGCAAGACGCTATATCAGAAAATCTGGGACCGGCACGTCGTGCGGGACATGGGGGACGGCGCGGCGCTGCTCTATATTGACCGGCACCTCGTCCACGAGGTCACCAGTCCGCAGGCCTTCGACGGGCTCCGGTTGGCCGGCCGCCGCGTGCGCCGTCCGGAGCTGACCTTCGCGACGATGGACCACAACATACCGACGGACGATCAGACCGTGATCCGCGACCCGATCGCGCGCACGCAGATCGAAACACTCGAACGCAACTGCGCGGAGTTCGGCATCCGGCTGTTCAGCCTGGCCTCCGGCAACAACGGCATCGTCCACATCATCGGACCCGAGTTGGGTCTCACGCTGCCGGGCACGACGATCGTGTGCGGCGATTCCCACACCGCCACACACGGCGCCTTCGGCGCGCTGGCGTTCGGGATCGGCACTTCGGAGGTTGAGCACGTGCTCGCCACCCAGACCCTGCGGCAGAAGACCTCCCGGACCTTCCGCGTGGATTTTCCCGGCCGGGTCGGCCCGCGGGTGACCGCCAAGGATTTGATCCTCAAGCTGATCGGCCGCATCGGCGCGGCCGGGGCGACGGGCTGTGTGCTGGAATACACCGGCGACGCCGTCCGCGCGCTCTCCATGGAAGGCCGCTTGACGATGTGCAACATGTCCATCGAGGCCGGCGCACGCGCCGGCCTGATCGCGCCGGACGACACAACCTTCGAATACCTGGCCGCCGGCGACCGACCCTTCGCGCCGCGCGGCGCGGATTTCGAACGCGCCGTCGCCGCCTGGCGCGCGCTGCCCAGCGATCCGGACGCGGTGTTCGATCGCACGCTGACGATTCCCGCCGGGGAGATCGCTCCGCAGGTCACGTGGGGCACCAGTCCCGGCATGGTCGCCGACGTGGACGGCCGTGTGCCGGAACCCGACGCGGTGCCGGGCTATTCGCGCAAGGATGTGGAACAGGCGCTCGCCTACATGGGCCTGACGCCGGGCACGCGGATTTGCGATATCCGCGTGGACACGGTCTTCATCGGCAGTTGCACGAACGGCCGCATCGAGGACCTGCGAGCGGCCGCCGCGATTCTCAAGGGCCGCCGCAAGGCCGAGGGCGTGCGGTTCCTGGTCGTGCCCGGGTCGCAGGCTGTGCGGCGCCAGGCCGAGGCCGAGGGGCTGGACCGCATCTTCACGGCGGCGGGCGCGGAATGGCGGCTGGCCGGGTGCAGCATGTGCCTGGCCATGAATCCGGACCGGCTGGCGGAGGGCGAGCGTTGCGCCTCGACCTCCAACCGCAATTTCGAAGGCCGGCAGGGCAAGGGCGGCCGCACGCACCTCGTCAGCCCCGAAATGGCGGCAGCGGCGGCGTTGGCCGGGCACTTCGTGGATATTCGCCGCTGGGAGTGACCTCATGGAAGCGTTTACGAAACACGTCGGACTGCTGGCCGCGCTGGATCGCGCCAATGTGGACACCGATCAGATCATTCCGAAGCAGTTTCTGAAGTCGGTGCGGCGGACGGGCTTCGGAGAGGCGCTGTTCTTCGACTGGCGGTACCGGCCCGACGGCACGGACGATCCCGCCTTCCCGCTCAACGCGCCCCGGTTCAACGGCGCGACGATCCTGGTCGTCCGCAATAATTTCGGCTGCGGATCGAGCCGCGAGCATGCGGTCTGGGCAGTGCGGCAGTACGGATTCCGCGCGCTGATCGCGCCCGGACGCGGGACCGGCGTCGAGCGCGTGCCGGGCTTTGCGGATATCTTTCGGAACAACGCCATCAAGAACGGCGTGCTGCCGATCGAGCTCTCGGAAGCGGAGGTCGAGGAGATCTTCCAGGCCGTGGCGCGTCGTCCCGGGCTGCGCGCCGAGATTGACCTGGCGGGGCAGACCGTGACGCTGCTCGACGAGCCGCGGCGGACCTATCGCTTCGAGATCGAGCCCTCGGCGAAAAAGACGCTGCTGGAAGGGCTCGACGATATCGCGCTGACCCTCGCGCATGCGGACGCGATCGAGCGCTTCGAGCGGGCGCACGACGCGCAGTTGCCGCGCGCGCGATGAACGCCGTCATGCTCCGCCGCACCTTCCTGCACCTCTACGGCGTCGGCGAGACGACGGAGCGCCGGTGGTGGGCGCAGGGCCTGCGGGACTGGAGCGACTACCTGGCGGCGGCCGAGCCGCCGGGCCCCCCCGCCGCTCGCCGGGAAAACCGGGAGCGCGTGGCGGCGTGTCTGCGCTGCTGGGAGCAGGGCGCGTGGGGACGTCTCGACGCGTTGCTGCCCGGCGCCGCGCACTGGCGCGCCTACGGAGATCTCGGCCGCCGGGCGCTGTACCTCGACATCGAGACGACGGGCGGCTTCGAGAACGAAATCACAATCCTCGGCGCTTTCGACGGCCATGAATACCGGGCGTTCATCGCCGGCCGGGATCTCGATCAGGCGCTTCGCTGGATGGATCGCTATCCGTTGTGGGTGACCTACAACGGCGCCCGCTTCGACGTGCCGCTGATCCGGTCGCATTTCCGCCGCGAGCCGACCAACGCCTTTCACGTGGATCTGCTCTGGCCCCTGCGGCGTCTGGGACTGCGCGGCGGTCTGAAGCAGATCGAAACGGCGCTCGGCATCGAACGGCCGCCGGAGGTCCGCGGGCTGTCGGGTTGGGATGCCGTGCGCCTCTGGAACGAGTACCGGCGCGGATCGGCGGAAGCGCTGGACCTCCTGGTCCGCTATAACCGCGAAGACACGCGCAACCTCGAGACGTTGATGCGCTGGAGCTGGGAGCGCCTGAGCGCGGCGGCGCTGGGAGCCGGCGGCCCGTGATAAAACGCTTCCAGATGGCGGAGCGTTTTGCCACACTGCGACGCACATGCGGTTGCCCGGACAGAATGTGACCTTGATCGGGATGCCCGGCGTCGGCAAAAGCACGGTGGGCGTGCTCCTGGCCAAAGCCGCCCAGCTCGGTTTCGTGGACACGGATCTCGAGCTGCAGGCCCGTTCCGGGCGCTCGCTCCAGCGCATGATTGACGAGGACGGGCTGGACGCCTTTCTGCGCCAGGAGGAGGCGTGCCTGCTGGAGCTGGCGGCGCGCGACACCGTCATTGCCACCGGCGGCAGCGCCGTCTATTCGACCCCCGCCATGCGCCGCCTGAAGGCCGGCGGGCCCGTGGTGTGGCTGGACCTGCCGATCGAGGACATCGAGCGGCGGCTCTCGAACCTGGCGGTGCGCGGCGTCGTGATGCCGCCGGGCTGGACGCTGCGCCGTTTGCACGCGCAGCGGGAGCCGCTCTACCGGGGGTGGGCCGACCTCGTTGTCGCGTGCGGCGGCCGGACCCAGGATCAGATCGTGGCCGACATCCTCGCGCGGCTTTGCGCCTAACCGCACCGGTTCCAGCAGAAGGTGCAGAGTTGTTCGCGCGGCAGCCCGATCGCCTCGATCATGTCCTCGAGCCGCTGGTAGCGCAGCGTGGTCAGGCGGAGGCGCTCGCAGATGCGGCGGCACATCTCGGCATGCGGCGCGCCGTCGGGGTCCAGGTAAGCCTCTATGGCGCCCGGCGCGCGGCCCTCGATCTCCAGGACGGTGCGGCGCGCCGCCAGGTCGAGTTCCGAACGCGAGCGCGAGAAATTCAGGAAGGGGCAGCCGAACGCAAGCGGTGGGCAGGCGACCCGCATGTGGACTTCCCGCGCGCCGGCGTCGTACAACCGCCGGATGGTGTCCCGCAACTGCGTGCCGCGGACGATGGAATCCTCGCAGAAGAGCAGGCGCCGCCCCGCAATGATCTCGCGGATCGGAATCAGCTTCATTTGCGCGACCAGGTCCCGCACGTTCTGGCTTTGCGGCATGAAGCTGCGCGGCCAGGTCGGGGTGTATTTGACGAACGGCCGGCGATAGGGGATCCCGCGAGCGGACGCATACCCGAGGCCGTGGCCGATGCCCGAGTCGGGAATGCCCGCGACGATATCCACCGCGACCTCGTCGCCCCGCGCCAGCCGTTCGCCGCAGCGGTTGCGCGCGTCCTCGACGTTGCGTCCCTCATAGGACGACGCCGGATAGCCGTAATAGACCCACAGAAATGCGCAGACGCGCAGTCCCGGCAGCGCAGGGCGCTCCGTTTGACATCCGTCCTCGTCCATCCGCACGATTTCACCGGGGCCCAGATCCCGGATATGCCGGTAGCCCAGGTTTGGGAAGGCGCACGTCTCGAAGGTGACTGCGCGCGCGCCCTCCTTTTCGCCGAGGACCACCGGCGTGCGGCCGTGCCGGTCGCGCGCGGCGTAGAGGCTGTCCCGCGTCAACAGCAGCAGGGAGCAAGAACCCTCGATCATCTGCTGGGCGTGACGGATGCCGTCGGCAAAGGTGGCTTGCGAGTTGATCAAGGTCGCGACGACTTCGGTCGGATTGACCTTGCCGTTGCTCATTTCGGAAAAATGCGTCTGCCGGCTTCGAAACGCGCGCCGGGTCAGCGCCTTCAGGTTGAGGATGCGCCCGACCGTGACGATCGCATAGGGCCCGAGATGGGACCCGATCAGCAGCGGTTGATCCTCGTAATCGCTGATGATGCCAATCCCGCGCCGTCCCCGGAGACGGCCGACGTCTCCCTCAAATTTGGTGCGGAAGGGCGCGTTGCGGATGTCGTGGATGAAGCGCTGGAAGCCGGCCCGACCGAAGACGGCCATGCCGCCGCGCTGCGTGCCCAGATGCGAATGGTAGTCGGTGCCATAGAACAAATCCGCCACGCAGTCCGTTTTCGAGACGACGCCAAAAAAACCGCCCATGGGACGACCGCCTTTCCGCGAAGCGCCGCCGCGGCGCTTCGACAAAAAAATCTGCGCCGATCCTGGATCTCGCAGTGGACGGATCGGCACAGCCTCTTATAATCAAACGGTCGCAGGACGGCAAATGAAAGGCGCCATCATGGACATCGAAGCGGTTGCGGATTACGCGTGCGTGTGCGGCGAAGGCCCCTTGTGGCATCCGGACGAGCAGGCGGTGTACTGGGCGGACATTCCGCAGGGACGGCTTTTCCGGCTGATGGTTGCCGACGGCCGCCATACGCC
>CAYLTB010000094.1:0-12599 GCA_964386675.1 uncultured Verrucomicrobiota bacterium | reverse complement strand
CCGGCAAGAAGATCCACGGCACCGGCGCCATCCCCGGCGGCATCAACAAGAACCTTTCGATCGCGGAGCGTGATGCCTTTCTGAAGGACCTCGACCAGATCATGACCTGGTCGCGCGGCGCGGTGAAGATCGCGCGCGACTACACGGTCGAGCACTTGAAGGAGCTTGCCGACTTCGGGTCCTTCGAGTCCAACCACCTCTCGCTGATCCGGGCGGACGGGGCCATGGACCTCTACCACGGCGGCCTGCGCGCGATTGACGCGAAGGGCCGGCGCATCTTCGACCATGTGGACTACCGAACCTACCTCAACTACATCGCCGAGGAGGTCAAGCCGTGGTCTTACATGAAGTTCCCGTTCATCAAGCAGCTCGGCCCGGAAAAGGGCTGGTATCGCGTCGGCCCGCTCGCGCGGCTGAACACGGCGGACTTCATTGACACGCCGGAGGCCGAGGCGGAACGCCAGGCGTTCATGGCCGTGACGAAGGGCAAGCCCAACAACGTCACGATGGCCTACCACTGGGCGCGGATGATCGAGCTGCTGCACTCCGCGGAAAAGATCCGCGACCTGCTCCATGACCCCGACCTGCAGGGCACGGACCTCCAGGCGACGGGCCGACGGCGGCCGGTCGGCATCGGCCTGATCGAGGCGCCGCGCGGAACGCTGTTCCACCACTATGAGGTGGACGAAAACGATCAGATCGTGCGCTGCAACCTGATCGTTTCGACGACGAACAACAACACCCCGATGAACCGCGCCGTGGAAAAGGTCGCGCGCGACTATCTCGACGGCGTGAAGATCACCGAGGGGTTGTTGAACCGCATCGAGGTGGCGATCCGCGCCTACGATCCGTGCCTGTCGTGCGCGACGCACGCGATGGGCCGTATGCCGCTCGAGGTCGAAATCATCGGCGCCGACGGCACGGTGCGCGCGCGCGGCGGGAAGTGAGCGCGGCGGCGGCCGTGATTCGCCATTCGCGGTCGGCCGGAAGCGGAAGGCCGCGGGGATGATGAGGTGGGTGAACGAGTCAAGAAGCGGAGCCCGGGACGGATTACGAATCACCGACAACGAATCAACGTGCATTCCCGACGCACCATGCCCCCGACCGCCTCCATCCTGCTGATTGGCTACGGGAATCCGGGCCGGCTGGATGACGGACTGGGTCCGGCGTTGGCGGAGGCGATTGAGGCGCTGGCGATTCCGGGCGTGACCGTGGATGCGGATTATCAACTGACCGTGGAGGACGCGGCGGCGGCGGCGCAGCATGCGGCGGTAGTGTTCGCGGATGCGTCGGTGAACGGCCGGGCGCCATTCTCGTTCGCGCGGGTCGCGCCGGCGGCGCCGGGCGTGGAGTTCAGCAGCCACAGCCTCGCTCCGGAGGGCGTGCTGGCGCTGGCGCGCGACCTGTTCGGGGCGCGGCCGGAGGGCTACGCGCTGGGCATTCGCGGCGAGGCGTTCAACGAGTTCGGCGAGCGGCTGTCGGAGGCCGCGGTGCGGCGCCTGGCGGCGGCGACGGACTTTATCACGCGGCTGTTGCGGGCCGGCCCGGCGGCGTTGGCGCGGGCAGCGGGCGACGAAAGACTGGACACGACGGCCATTTCATTAGAAGCTCGAACCCAGGTATGAACGGCGGCGCGCTCGAGGCGGCCGCGGGAGGCGGATGATGCGAAACGGCAAGCCGGTGATTCTGTATGTGGATGACGATCAGGATTTTCTCGATTCGATGCGGGCCATCCTGGAGTCGAACGGCTACTTGATGGAGGAGGCCATCTCCGCGGAGGCCGCCGTGCGCAAGTTCAAGGCGGAACGGCCCGACCTGATCATCATTGACCTGATGATGGAGGAGGTGGACTCCGGCGTGTCCCTGGTCAAGGAGCTGCGCCTGCTGCAGAACACCGCGCCCATTTATATGCTGAGCTCCGCCGGCGACCAGCTCAACATGGCAACCAGCTATGCCGACCTCGGTCTCGACGGCGTCTTTCAGAAGCCCATCCAGCCCAAGGTCCTGCTGCAGACCCTGAAGGAAAAGCTCGGCGTCTGAACGAAACCCGCGGGCGCGCGGCGCGCAGACCGCGCGGCCGGGTTGTTGAGCGGGACACCGGGGCTGCCGTCGCCGGCGAAAGGCCGGTTAATGCGCCGTGCCGGTTTGACAGCGCCGGCGCCGGAAGCTACCGTCCAGAATGAATAGCGAATGCACGCTGCGCGTCATGTTCCCGTGGATGCTTCAGCGAAAGGATGGACTATGAGCAACCTGATCCGAACCGTCATCGCCGCGGCGTTGGCCGCCGGCGCCGCCGGCTGCGCCGCCTTCCGCGCGCGCACGACCGAAGTCAACGTGGACCGGCCGCGGCACCAGACCGAGAAGTACGACTACACCGACATGCGGCAGATCACCGAGGGCGTCGCCCAGGAGCTGCTGGGCAGCGCGTTCCTGGCCCGCGAGGCCGAGCCGCCCGTGATGATGATCGCCGGCGTCGAGAACCGCACCAGCCAGTACGTGGACACCAAGAACCTGACCGACCGCATCCGCAACCTCACCTTCCAGAGCCAGCGCGTGCGCTACGTCAACGAAGCGCGCCGGGAACAGTTGATGAAGGAGCAGGGCTACCAGGCCAACAACGTGACGCCCGAACAGCGCGCCGCGATCGGCCGGCAGCTTGGCGCGAAATACATGATTACCGGCTCGCTGACCGAGATGCGGTCCAGTTCGCCGCGCGAAGTCCGCGTCTCCCGGACGAAGATCAACTACTACAAGCTGACGATCGAGGTGACCGACCTGATCAGCGGCGAGATCGTCTGGATGACGGAGAAGGAATTCGCGCGCGAGGCACGGCTGCCGCTGATCGGCTGGTGAAGGCGCGGCCGGGCGCGGGCCGCAGCGCCCGGCGCGGCGGAGCGTATGCATGACTTCCCGGGGTCCAGCCGCCCGTGTCCGGGTGCGCCGGTGGGCGTGCGCGGCGGCGTTCGCGGCCGCCGCGGCGTGCGCCGGCGGATGCTCGACCCCGCTGGCCGGCGCGCGGGCCCACTTCGATCTCGGCCGTCTCGACGCGGCGGAGGCCGCGCTGCAGCCGGAAAGCGTTCGGGAAAAGGACCGCGTGCTGTTTCTGATGGAGCGCGGCGCGATCCGCCAGGCGCGCGGCGATTACGAAAACAGCAGCCGTGACTTCATCGAGGCCGCGGATCTCATCGAACGGCTGCAGACCTACTCCGTCTCGAAGGGCGCGACGAGCCTGGTGGTCAATGACGCCGTGCAGGATTTCCGCGGCGCGCCTTATGAACGCACCCTGCTGCACGCGCTGACCGCGCTCAATCACCTCGCGGTCGGACACTGGGAGAACGCGGCGGTCGAGGCGCGCCGGATCATCTACTCGCTGGCGCCGGAGGCGCGCGGGGAATATCCCGACTGCGCGTTCTCGCGGTACGTCGCCGGTTTCGGCCTCGAACTGATCGGCGATTCCTCCAACGCCGCGCTGCAGTACCGCGCGGCCGCCGCGCTGCGTCCGGGCATCGGCCTCGACGAGCGCGGCGCGCGGGCCGGCGACCCGGAGTTGGTGGTCTTTCTGCTCCTGGGCCGCGGTCCCGCCGGCGACGCCACCTGGCCCGACGGCTGGCTCGGCGGCACGCCGCCGGTCGTTGAGATTGAGATCGCCGGCCGCGTCGCCGGACGGGCCTGGCCGCTCTCGGATGCCTTCGAGCTGGCCGCCGCCACCGAACGACGGGAGCTCGCGGTCAAACTTACGAAGACCCTTTCGCGCATCGCGCTGAAGGAAGTCATCGCGACCGCAGTGGAAAAGAATACGGAGAACGAGTTTCTTGGCGCGCTGACACGACTGGTGCTCATCGGTCTATTGGAACAGCCGGACGTCCGGCGCTGGGAGACGCTGCCGCGCTGGTTCATGGTCGCGCGCGTGCCGAGTCCGTCCGATCTGATCTCATACCGCGTGCTCGTGAAATGGCCCGGCGGGGGACTGCTGCGCAGCGCCGAGGTCGCCGTGCCGCTGACGCGTCGGGGCGGCACGTTTGTTTCCGTGTACCGCGAGATTCCGCCGGGCCGGTATTGAGGAGACCTGCGCCGTGCCGCCCGTGAGCGAGGATAAAGAGCGCGTGCTGCGCGAGCGCATGGAACGGTTGGGCCTTCGCGAGGCCGACCTCGACGAGCGGTTCATCCGCGGCGGAGGTCCGGGCGGGCAGAAGATCAACAAGACCTCGGTGGTCGTCTGTCTGCGCCACCGGGCAACCGGCATCGAAGTGCGCTGCGGCGCGGAGCGCTCGCAGGCGTTGAACCGCTTTCTGGCTCGCCGGGCGCTGTGCGAGCGCTTCGAGGCGAAAGCCGCGGGCGTGCGCAGCGCGGAGCAGGCGGCGCGCGAGAAAATCCGGCGCCAGAAACGCCGACGCTCCCGCCGCCAGAAGGCCCGGATGCTGGCGGACAAGCGCGCGGTCGGACAGAAAAAAGCGCTGCGGGCTCGGCCGAGCTGGCCGGATGAGTGAAGCAGCGGGGTGCGCGATTTGTTCGACGCCGCCAGATCCGAAGGATCGCTGCCCGACACCGCGCATGCGGGGAGCGCCTCGGGGTATTCTCCCGCTGCGTTTTCAAGCTCCCGGGCGTCGGTCAAGGCATGCAACCGCTCGGCTACCGAATCGCCTGTATCGAGGCGCAGGGCATGGCGGGGTCTCGCCGCCGACGGGCATTCCGCTGACCGGCGCGGGCGCCGCTTCGACCGACACGGCGGTCCAGACGCCGGGATCGCCGACCACATACGGAATGGCGGCTTCCTTCAGCGCGACGTCCAGGGTGCTGCTGCGCGGCGGCCGGCAGCGCGATCCACCGCCGGAAATCGTCTTCGCGCAGGCCGTGCTGCAAGGAGAAGCCGTGGACGCGGAGCGAAACGAGGCGCGCCTCCGGCGATTGAATCATCGGCCGATTCGCGCGTTTTCGCCGACCGGCCATTCAGCAGCAGGCGGGCCTCCCCGCCGCCTCCGCTGCCCCTGTCCCGCCCGATGAATGGGGACATTTCCAAAGAGCTTTGACAGCCTTGGATTGCCGGGAAGGCAAGGCCGCGGCAACGGATGATCGAGGCTCCTGCAGCGGCGTGCGGCGGGGGGGGCGCGCGCTCAAGCGCGGAGCAGGGCGCCGAGGGCGGCCGGCGCGGCCGCGATCGCCTCGGCGACCTTGGTGCCGTCGCGGCCGCCCGCCTGGGCGCGGCCGGGCTGGCCGCCGCCGCCGCCGCCCGCGACCCTTGCGATCGCCCCGATCAGCCGCCCCGCATGCACACCCTGCGCGACGCAGTCTTCGCTGACCACCGCGACGAAACACGCCTTGCCGCCGGATTCCGATCCGAGCACCACCACGCCGCTGCCCAGCCGGCGGCGCACTTCATCGGCCGCCTTGCGCAACGGTTCCATCTCCATGGAGCCGAGGTCCGCGGCGATCAGCGGCACCCCGGCGACGGTCTGCGTCCGCTCCGTCAGCGCCGCGACCTTCGCCAGCGCCGCGGCTTCGGCCTGCCGCCGCAACGCGCGATCCAACTGCCGGTTCTGCTCCAGCAGCGCGTCAATCCGCGTCCCTAATTCCTCCGGCGCTGCGCTAAATCGCCGGCAGAGGTCGCGCAACAGCTCATGTTCGGAGCGCGTCCAGCGCCAGGCGGCCATACCGCAGACCGCCTCAATGCGGCGGACGCCCGCCGCGACCGAGGTCTCCGTGACGATGCGGAACGAGCCGATCTGTCCGGTGGCGTCCACATGCGTGCCGCCGCAGAGCTCGCGGCTGACGCCTTCGACTTCGACGACGCGCACGGTGTCGCCGTACTTCTCGTCGAAAATCGCGACGATACCGGACCCCGGCACGTCCTTGAACGGCATCCACCGCGCCGTCACCGGCCGGTTCTCGACGATCCACTCATTGACGCGCTCCTCGACCCGCGCGAGGGTTTCCGGCGCCGGCGCCTCGAACCAGGTGTAGTCGAACCGGAGCCGGTCGGGGGCAACCAGGGAACCGGCCTGCCGAACGCTCGGCGCGACAAATTCCCGCAGCGCGGCATTGAGCAGGTGCGTGGCCGTGTGGTGCGCCCGGAGAATGGCGCGGCGGCCGGCGTCCACCCGGGCCTCGACATCCGCGCCGACTCGCAATTCGCCATCCGCCACCTCGACGCGGTGCAGCAATAGACCATCCGCCGGTTTGCGGGTGTCGAGCACCCGCGCTTCGCCGCCCGCGAACCGCAGCGTGCCGGTGTCGCCGACCTGGCCGCCGGATTCCGCGTAGAACGGCGTCCGGGCCAGCAGGACCTCGCCCTTGTCGCCGGCAGCCAGCGTTTCGACCCGAAGGCCGCCCCGCACCAGCGCGAGGACGGGCGCGCGGTCCTGCAACCGCTCGTAGCCGACAAAATCGGAGCGCAAACCGCGGGCAACGAGCGCCGCCACAACGTCGGCGGACTCGTCGCTGTCGTCGCGGCGGGCCCGGCGGGCGCGTTCGCGTTGCTCGGCCATGCAGCGTTCGAAAGCCGACTCATCGGCGGTCAGACCCTTTTCGGCCGCCATCAGGCGCGTGAGGTCGATCGGGAATCCGTACGTGTCGTAGAGCTTGAACGCCTGGTCGCCGGGAAACACCGTCTCGCCGCGAGCGCGCGTCTCGGCGGCGACCGTCTCGAACAGCGCGATGCCGCGATCGAGCGTGGCGGCGAAGCTTTCTTCTTCGCCTTTCAGCGCGCGCAGGATCGTGTCGCGGTGGCGGGTCAGCTCCGGGAAGGTTTCGCCCAGCGTCTCTTCGAGGACGGGAAACACCTCGCCGAGAAACGGCCGGTGCAGGTCCAGTTTGCGTCCGAAGCGGGCCGCGCGGCGGAGGAGCCGGCGCAGCACGTAGCCGCGGCCCTCGTTGGAGGGCAGCACGCCGTCGGCGATCGCGAAGCTGAGCGCGCGCAGGTGGTCGCTGATGACGCGCATCGCGACGGCGGCTTCGCCCTCGTAGGGCTGCTTCGAGAGGGCTTGGAGCCGCTGGATCATCGGCATGAACAAATCGGTGTCGTAATTGGACGGCTTGCCCTGGAGAACCGAGACGATGCGCTCGAAGCCCATGCCGGTGTCTACGTGCTTTGCGGGCAGGTCTTCCAGCGAGCCGTCGGAACGGCGGTTGTGCTGAATGAAGACCAGATTCCAGATCTCCATGACTTCCGGCAGGCCGGCATTGACCTGATCCGGCCGGCAGCCGTTGGCGGTGCGGTCCACGTGGATTTCGGTACAGGGGCCGCAGGGGCCGGTCTCGCCCATTTCCCAGAAGTTTTCCTTATCGCCGAAGCGGAGGATGTGGTCGTGCGGGATATCGGTGACTTCTTTCCATAGCCGCTCGGCCTCGTCGTCGCTGCGGTACACGGTGGCCCAAAGCCGTTCTTTCGGCAATCCCCACACGCCGGTGAGCAACTCCCAGGCCCAGGCGATGGCCTCGCGCTTGTAGTAGTCGCCGAACGACCAGTTGCCGAGCATCTCGAAGAACGTGTGGTGGTACGTGTCCCGCCCGACCTCTTCGAGGTCGTTGTGCTTGCCGCTGACGCGAATGCACTTCTGTGTGTCGGCAATGCGGCGCGCGGAGCTTTCCCGCGCGCCGAGAAAGATTTCCTTGAACTGGTTCATTCCGGCGTTGGCGAACAGGAGCGTGGGATCGGAGGGCAGGACGACGGGCGAGCTGGGCACGATTTCGTGGCCCCGCGCCCGGAAGAATTCCAAGAACGACTGCCGGATTTCTTTTGATGTCAGCATGATACGGACCCTCCGCGCCCCGCGGGGCGCGCAAAGCGCGGCAGTATAGCAGCTGGCGGGGCGCTCGCGTAGTAAAAACGCCGCTCGCCGCCGGGGGCGGAAACCGATATATTGACGGTATGAACCGCGCAGCCCTGTACGCCGGCACCTTCGATCCGATCACGGTCGGTCATATAGACCTGGTGGAGCGAGCGGCCCGGATCTTTCCGCGCCTGCTGCTGGCCGTAGCCGGCTCCACGCCGAAAACCACGTTCTTTCCGGTTGAGGAACGGGTAGCCATCGCGCGCGAGGCCCTCGCCGGTTTCCCGAATGTGGAAGTGGAGTCCTTCGAGGGGTTGCTGGTCGAGTTTGCCCGGCGAAGGGGCATCCGGGTCATCGTCCGCGGACTGCGGGCGTTTTCGGATTTCGAGTTCGAGTTTCAGATGGCCCTGACGAACCGTAAAATGGCGCCCGACATCGAAACGATCTTCCTGATGCCGAAAGAGGATTACAGCTATATTAGTTCGCACACGGTACGCGAGATTGCGGCGCTCGGCGGAGACGTGGAGCCTTTTGTGCCCCCCGTCTCGCTCGAGGCCCTGCGCCGCCGGTTGGCGGCGGAACGGAACTCCGGGACGCGTTGAGACGCCCCGGCTGGGGCGCCAATCCGGTCCCCGCGGCGCTCCGCGCCGCCGCCCGCGGCCGTCGTAGAGAGTCCTACATCCGCACAGTGGTCCGATGATCATCGAAATTCTCAAAATTCGGCCGGGCGGTTCGCGGTACGCGGGCGAGGATCCCGCCGAAACACTGGATCTGGAAGGGGAATCCGGCATTCGCGGAGGGGACGCGCTGCACTACGACCTCGTCGCGGAGATTGTTTCCGGCGGGGTGCTCGTGCGCGGGCGGGTATGGTCGGCCTTTGATCTGCAATGCGGCCGCTGCGCGGAATTCTTCTCGACAACCGCGGCCGATTCGGATTTCATCCGCGACTACCCGTTGCAGGAAGGCCAGCAGGAACTGGATATCACGGCCGACTTGCGCGAGGCGGTGCTGCTCCAGTTGCCGGCGTATCCGGTATGCTCGGCGCAGTGCCGGGGTTTGTGTGCGCGCTGCGGGCGGAACCTGAACCGGACACCGTGCCATTGCGCGGACGAGCCGCCGGCCGGATCCGACGCTTGGAAGGCGCTGGACGGCCTCAAACTGTAAAGCGTGGGCGGAAGCCCGGATACGGAAAGGACGAATTGTCATGGCTGTCCCCAAAAGACGCACGTCCCGGGGCCGGAAGGGCCTTCGACGGGGATCGGCGGCGCACAAACGCCCCGTTCGCGGCGTCGGCAAATGCCCGCAGTGCGGCGCGATCAAGCAACCGCACCGCGTCTGCCCGAAATGCGGGTATTACCGCGGCCGCCAGGTGAACGCCGTTTCCGCGGACGAGTGATTCGGACGCCCGCTCGATGCGCATAGCCGTTGACGCGATGGGCGGCGACCTGGCCCCGGGCGAGGTTGTCTCCGGAGCCTGGCGAGCGGCTCGGGAACTGCCGGGTCTGACGGAACTGTTGCTGGTCGGACGCGAAGACGCGATTCGCGCGGCGTTCCCCCCCGGCGAGACCCCGCCCCCCAACCTCCGCATCATTCCGGCGGCCGAGGTCATCGGCATGGAGGAATCGCCCGCCACGGCGGTCCGCCGCAAGCGCGACTCCTCGATCAACCGCATGGCCGATCTGGTGAAGAACGGCGAGGCGGACGCCATGTTTTCCGCCGGCAACACGGGCGCGATGGTCGCCGCCGCCACGTTGAAGCTGCGGACGCTCCACGGCGTGCTGCGGCCGGCGATCGCGACCGTGATGCCGACGCGCCGGACGCCGTTCGTGCTGATTGACGCCGGGGCCAACACCGACTCCACGCCCGCCAT
Organism: uncultured Verrucomicrobiota bacterium; assembly: GCA_964386675.1. Classification (GTDB taxonomy): domain Bacteria; phylum Verrucomicrobiota; class Kiritimatiellia; order PWTM01; family PWTM01; genus CALGXT01. The sequence goes on along the minus strand of CAYLTB010000094.1, from coordinate 2,963 downwards.
GCTGCGTCAGTTCGCGGTCATGGGCTCGGTCTATGCGCGGGAGATCCTGGGCATCGCGAAGCCGCTGGTGGGCGTTCTGAGCATCGGGGGCGAGGAAAGCAAGGGCAACGAGGTGACCCGGGAAACGCTCGCGCTGCTGCGCGAATCGCCGGGCATCCATTTCCACGGCAACGTCGAGGGGCACGACCTGTATGAGGGGCGCGTGGACGTTGTGGTCTGCGACGGCTTCGTCGGCAATGTGGTGCTCAAGACCAGCGAGAGCGTCGCGCATTTTCTCGGGGAATGGCTCCGGCAGGAGTTCACGCGCAATCCGTTGCGGATGCTGGGCGCGGCGCTGTTGCGCGGCGCGCTGGCGGAAATCCGGCGCAAGTCCGACCCGGCGGCCTACGGCGGCGCGCCGCTGCTCGGCGCCAACGGCGTTTGCATCATCGGCCACGGCGCTTCGAAGGCGAAGGCCATTTACAATGCCATCCGCTTCGCCGGCGAGGCGGTCGCGCACCGGATCAACCCGCTGATCGTGGCGGAAATCGCCGGCGCGGAGGCCGTATGAATCCGACGCTGGTCGTGCCCGCCCCGCTGCCGCGTCCGGTTCGTATCGCCGGGACCGGCGCCTATGCGCCGGAACGCGTGCTGACCAACCGGGACCTCGAAAAGATGGTCCACACCACGGATGAGTGGATCGTCACCCGCACCGGCATGCGCGAGCGGCGCATCGCTCGCGATGATCAGGCGGCCTCCGACCTCGGCGCCGAAGCGGCCCGGCGGGCCCTGGCCGACGCCGGACTGCGGGCCGAGGACGTCCAGATGATCCTGGCCGCAACGATTACCCCCGATTATCCCTTTCCGAACACCGGATGTCTGATTCAGCATAAGATCGGCGCCCGCAACGCGTTCTGTATGGGGCTCGAAGCCGCCTGTTCCGGTTTCGTATATGGAGTCGAGACCGCCCGGCACTACATCGCCTCCGGCGCGATCGAGAATGCGCTGGTGGTCGGCGCGGAGAAGATGAGCGCGCTGCTCGACTGGCGCGACCGCGCCACCTGTGTGCTGTTCGGCGATGGCGCCGGCGCCGCCGTGCTGCGGCCCGCCCACCACGGGCGCGGCCTGATCGCCAGCGCCCTCGGCTCGGACGGCTCGCTGGGGGAATTATTGATCGTTCCGGCCGGCGGCAGCCGCAGACCCGCCAGCGCCGCGACCGTCGCCGCGGGGGAACACTACCTGCGAATGAACGGCCGGGAAGTCTTCAAACACGCCGTCACCCACATGGTTCGCGCTGCCCGCGCGGCGCTGCACCGCGCCGGCCTGACCGCCGGGGATGTGCGGTGGTTCATTCCGCACCAGGCCAACCTGCGGATCATCGGTGCGATCGCCGAGCGGCTCGGCGCGCCGATGGACCGCTTCGTCGTCAACGTCGAGCGCTACGGCAATACGTCCGGCGCGTCCGTGCCGATCGCGTTGGACGAAGCCGCGCGCGACGGCCGTCTCCGCAACGGCGACATCGTGATGATGCTCGTCTTTGGCGGCGGCTTCACCTGGGGCGCGACCCTGCTGGAGTGGGAGAAGTGATGATGAGCGATTGCGCGCTGTTGTTCCCCGGCCAGGGCGCCCAGGCGACCGGCATGGGCCGCGACTTCGCGGAGCAGTCCCCCGAAGCCCGCGCGCTCTTCGATCGCGCCCGCGCGGCGCTCGGCTGGGATCTCGCGCGGGTCTGTTTCGAGGGCCCCGCGGAAGAGCTGACGCGGTCCGACCGCGCCCAGCCGGCCATTTTTGCCGTCAGCGTCGTCTGCTTCGAGGCACTGCGCCGCGCGCAGCCCGACGCCCGGTGGGTTGCGGCCGCCGGTCTGTCATCCGGGGAATGGGCGGCGCTCCATGCGGCCGGTGTGCTGTCGTTCGAGGAAACGCTGCGGGTACTGGAGGCGCGCGGCCGCTTCATGCAGGAGGCCTGCGAGGCCCGCCCCGGCGGCATGCTCAGCGTCATCGGGCTCGACCGCGCAGCGCTCGAGCGGGTCTGCGCGGCCAGCGGCATGGAGATCGCCAACTTCAACTCGCCCGAGCAGACCGTCCTTTCAGGCCCCCGGGAGTCGCTGGACGCCGCCGAACGGCTCGCGACCGAAGCCGGCGCCCGGATGTGCGTCCGGCTCAACGTTGCCGGGGCCTTTCATTCCTCCCTGATGCAGCCCGCGGCGGACCGGCTGCGGGCATTCCTGGCCGGCGTCGAGTTCCGCGCGCCGTCGTTTCCCGTCTATTCCAACGTCACGGGCGCACCGCACGGGACCCCGGCGGATATCCGTGAGGCCATGGTCCGGCAGGTCACCGGCTCCGTTCGGTGGGTGGATTGCGTCACCGCGATCCGTCGCGCCGCACCCGCGGCCCGGTTCATCGAGTGCGGGCCGGGCCGGGTGCTGTCCGGGCTGATGCGCAGGATTGACAAATCCGCGTCAGTGGCTAACATCGCGGCCCTTTCCGACTTGAAAAAGGTCGCGGAACCTCGTTAGATTCGCGGCCGCATCCGGGAGCTGACATGGGTCAATTGGACAATAGGGTCGCGCTCGTCACGGGCGCCGCGCGGGGCATCGGGCAGGCGATAGCCGTCCGGCTGGCCGCCGAGGGCGCCGACCTGGCGCTGTGCGACGTTCAGGCGGACTGGCTGGAGGAAACGGCGGCGAACGTTGCGGCGCTCGGCCGGCGCGCGGAACGCTACGCGGTAGACGTCGGCCAGTCGGCGCAAGTCCAGGCCGCGGTGGACGGCGCCGTTGCGGCATTCGGCCGACTGGATGTGCTGGTCAATAACGCCGGGATCACCAAGGACGGCTACCTGGCGCGCATGAGCGAGGCGGACTGGGACGCGGTGTTGACCGTCAACCTGAAGGGGGCTTTTCTCTTCACGAAGGCCGCCGCACGCCCGATGATGCGCCAGCGGTCCGGCGCGATCGTCAACATCGCCTCCATCATCGGCTTGATCG
>CAYLTB010000093.1:0-12706 GCA_964386675.1 uncultured Verrucomicrobiota bacterium | reverse complement strand
CGGCGCTGCGGGCCTGGCGGCTCCGATCCGGTGAGACCCAAGCGGCGCGGCCGCTTGTAATCGGGGCGAACGCCTCGCGGGACGGGTGGTTCACCGACGGCGGAGATATTACCAATACGCGCCGCTACCCGCGCGCTGCCGCGCGCACCACGCCGCGCCCCCTTTTCCAAGAATGTTGGAGCGTGCCGGGCGAAAACGCCCTTGCGGGCGATGTCAACGGCGATGGGCGCGTCGAGGTCGTCATCCTCCGGGGCCGCACCCTCTCCGCAGTGGATGCCAGGGGGCGCACGCTATGGACTGTCCCGGTGCCGCCGAACGCGCAATTCGACCTGTTGCACGACGTCAACGGCGACAACGCGCCCGACGCCGCTGTCGGCTGGGTCGAGGGCAACACGGCCTCCGTCCGGTTTTTCGACGGACTCGGACGCGAGATTCGCACGCTCTCGACGACCTTTCCTCACACGGCCTACCAAATATCCGCGCACGCGGCTGCGGATTTCGCCAACGACGGGCGTCTTGGCGTGTTGTGCTCTCTTTGGGCGGGCTACACGTTGTATCCGCGCGGCTTGCTGCTGTTCGACTACGAAACCGGCGCCGTGCGCTGGTTTCATCCGGTCGCGCCTTTCGTCAAGGATATCGCCATAGATGACCTGGACCGCGACGGGCGACTCGACATCGTATTTGGAACCTATGCCGTCGGCAACGGCGCACAGGTGGGCGCCGAGACCGACTTTGACTGCCGCGTCACCGCGTTGCGCCACGATGGAAACCGGATGTGGTCCGTGCGCGTCGGGGCGACCTTTCAGGGCAGCGCAGTCGCCGTCACCGATCTGAACCGCGACACGAGTCGCCGCGCAGCCGTCGGAATATGGTCCTCCTGGCCTGCCCGCCGGGATGACCGCAGCGCGATGCGAACACTCGGCGCCGACGGGACGCCGACCGCTTATCGCGGATTACGGCACACGATCGCGGGCGAACGGCTGGTGTTGGGCAATTGGGACGAGCGCAGCGAGGGGTTGGAGATCGCTTTCGGCAACCGGGACGGCCGGGTCTACATCTTCGATGCGGACTTGAACGAGGTCCGTTCCACGGCGGTCGGCGCGGAGCCGGTGGCGCAGGCGATGGCGGACCTGACCGGCGATGGCCGGCTCGAACTGATCGTCACGACGCGCGACGGCCGGCTGCTGCTGCTCGACACCGAATTGCGGACGCTCGCGGAACATCGTTTCGCCGCCCGTGAAGTCCCGCCCCGCATTCGCATCGCCGACATCACCGGCAACGGCATCCCCGATCTCATCCTCGTGACCGACCGCGTCGCGCTCATCGCTGTCGAGCCCGCGAAGTGACCTGCCCATCCGGCCGCCGCTCCGTCACCGCGCCACGGCCGGCAGGCGGCGATGGCGCCGGGGTGTTCGTCCGCGGTTCAATGGCGCATTCCCCGAACTCCTCGGGCTGGCTCCGACGGCGTAAGGAGATTGCGGGGGCAGGCCGCGGAGCGGCCGTGAAACGACCTTGAATCAACCGGCCAGTCCCAGCGGCGACAGCGCGCGATCCAGCGCGGCCTCGCTGAAATCGCCGGTGTGTACGCGATGGAGCGACCAGTGCTCTTCGTGCGTGGCCGCGCCGCCGCCGGCCGCCAGCCGGGCGAGCGGACCGAGTGTTTCCACCTCCAGCATCTCGGCGTTCGTGAAGGTCTCGGTGTTGCAGCCGAAGTCGGGGTAGCCGGCGTTTTCGATCGCGCTATAGCGTTTGACGAACAGCAGTCCTTCAAGCGCATAGGCGATCCATCCGCGCCGGTTGAGGAAGCCGGCCTTCTGCGGCGTGGTCGCGGTCGGGTCCTGGCGCAACTGCAGATATCGGCGCCCCCAGACCCAGCGCGGGTCGCTCATGTCGGTATAATGCCATAAGACCAACGGCCGCGCCGGCAGCAGCCATTCGCTGTGCGCGCGGAACGGCTCCTGTGGCGCGATCATCCGTCCGCCGGGCGCCATGACGGATAGCGCCCACGGCGCCAATTCGACGTCCCACGGACCCCGGTTGATAATCCGGTGCAACACTCGAAACCCCGGAGCGGCGGCATCGGGCGTGATTTCGATCTGTTTTTCAATGCCGGTAGTCGGCTCGACGGATTGCCGGAGGCGAAGTGTTGCGCCGTCCCACTCCGCGGCGACGGGCCCGTTGTCCGCCGCATAGGTGCGCGGCCGGGCCTCCGGCGCATGCCAGAGCCGGTGCCCGCCATAGATACGCCACTCGTCGCCGCCGACGCGGCCCTGCTGCTCGGGGTATTCTTTGAACAGATTCGGGCCGCCGCGGAATCCGAAGCGGACCACGCGCGGCCCCACGTCCGTCGTCGCCACCAGCTCCAGGTCGGCCGTCGCCAGCCGCACGCAGTTGGGCCAGCCGGCAAATGCCGTTCGGGTCATGGTGCTCATCGCCAACTCCTCCGCGCGGCGCCGGACCGCCGCGCCTATTCCAGCTCTTCGCCGTCGCGAATGAGGCGGCCGCTGTTGAACACGACCACGAGCGAGCCGAGGTTGTGAATGAGCGCCGCCACAACCGGATTCAGATAACCGATGCCGGAAAGCAGCACGCCGCCGACAATGAAGACCATGCCGACGCCGATGTTCTGCAGCACGACGGCGCGCGTCCGGCGCGAGAGCTTCACCAGGAAGGGCAGCCGCCGCAGGTCGTTGTTCATCAGCGCGATCTTCGCGCTGTGAATGGCCACGTCGCTGCCCGCCGCGCCCATGGCGATGCCGGTGTCTGCCGCCGCCAGCGCGGGCGCATCGTTGACGCCGTCGCCGACGAACGCCACCCGGTAACGGTCGCGCCGGACCTGCTCCACAAAGCCCACCTTGCGTTCGGGCAGACAGCCGGCCACAAACTCCGGGCACTCGATCTCGCGGGCGACGCGCGCGGCGGCGGACTCGCGGTCGCCGGTGACCATGGCGACGCGCCTTACGCCGCTGTCCCGCAGGCCGCGCAGCGCGGCCGCGGCTTCCGGTCGGACCTGATCCTGCAGGCCGATCCAACCCAGGTAGCGGCCGCCGCGCGCGATGAAAATGACGCTGTAATCGGCGGTGTCGCGCTCGTCGGCGCGATCCATTTCCGGGTCGGCGATGCCGTTGGCCCGCAGCCAGTCGGCGCGTCCGGCCAGCACCCAGTCCGCGCCGATCCGCGCGCGGACACCTCGCCCGGGCTCCTCGTGCGCCTCCTGCGGCTCGGCCACCGGAACGCCCGTTTCCTGGGCCAACTGCACGATCGCCTTCGCCGCCGGATGGTTGCTGAACCGCTCCGCCCCGGCCGCCGCTTCCAACAACGGCGCGGGCGGCGCGCCCGCCGCCGGCGCCAGCCGCACAACGCCCAGCCGACCCGTCGTCAGGGTGCCGGTCTTGTCGAACACGATCGCATCCACGCGCGACACGGCCTCGAGATCGGCCACGTCCTTGATCAGGATGCCCAGCCGCGCCGCCGCGGAAAGCGCGGCCACCATGGCCGTCGGCGTGGCCAGGATGATGGCGCACGGGCACGAAACGACCAGCACGGCGACGACGCGGGACCAGTCGTCGGTGAAGAACCAGACGAAGGCCGCGATCGCCAGGATGATCGGCGTGTAGTAGCCCACGTAACGGTCAATCATCCGGGTGATCGGCAGGCGCGTACGTTCCGCCGCCAGGATCAGCTCGCGCACCCGGCCGATCGTAGTGTCTTCGCCCGCGCGCGAGACCTCGATTACGACCGCCCCGGTCAGGTTTTGCGTGCCGGCGAAGACCTCGTCGCCCGCGCCCTTTTCGGCCGGCATGGACTCGCCGGTAATCGTGGCTTCGTTGAGCGTCGTGCGCCCGGCGACGATCCGGCCGTCGGCCGGCACGTTCTCGCCGGGCAGCAGACGGACGCGGTCGCCCGCGCGCAGTTCCGCGGCGGACACCGACTCCTCGCGGTCGCCGACCAGTCGCCGGGCCATGGTCGGCGTCAGCCGGATGAGCCCCTCGATGGCCGCGTGCGCGCCCTCGGCGGTGCGGGTCTCGATAACCACGGAGATCAGCATGAAGAACGCGATCACGCCGGCGGTGCGGAAATCGCCCTGCGCCATGGCCGCGAGCACGGCGATGGCGACCAGTTCGTCCATGTGGACATGGCCCTCGATGAGGTCGCGCGCGGCCGTAACGAGGATCGGCAGCGCGAGCATGACGGCGCCGACCGCGGCGCTCAAGTCGCCCGCCATCGGGTTGTCGGGATAGAGCCAGTCGGCGACAAAGCCGCCGATGACGAAGGCGGCGCCGACCAGCACCCACAGCAGCAGACGGGCGGCGCCCAGCCCGCGGTGCTGGTGATCTTGGACCGGTTCGGCGCGGCGCGTCTGCATGGCTAACGGCGCTCCTCCGCGGCCGCCGACGGTGCCAGCGGCTGCCGGCGCGGACCGAGCCAGAGCCGCAGTTCCTGGGCGCCGTTGGGCGCCGGCCGCAGGTAATACACGCCGGCGACCCGCCGCAACGCCCGTCGCAACGTCTCCTGGTGCAGCGTCTGAGCGATGACGTGCGGCTGCGCGAGGTAGCGCGGATACACGGCCGTAAAGTAATCGGCCTCCGCCGCCACTTCCGCCACCAGCCGCTGGCGGTAGGCCTCCGCCTCGGAATGCAGCCGGGCGACCGCGCCGGCGGTCTCGTTCTCGACGCGCGCGGCGTAGGCGCGCGCTTCGCCGATCTGCCGACTGCGCTCCTGTTCGGACTGCACGACGCTGTCGAACGCCGCGGCCACCGGTGGCGGCGGTACGGCGGACACGAGGTCCACGCGCTCGACCTGCGCGCCGACGCCGACGGCGGCCACGCGCCGCCGCACGGTCTCCTCGACCGCCGCCCGCAGGCTTTCCACATCGGTCCGCAGGGCGGCGTCCACGGCGAAGCGCGCCGTCGTTCGGATCACGGCATGCGACAGCTCGTTCTGCAAAGCGGCGTCCGGATTCTCGAAGCCGAACAGCCATGCGGCGGGGTCGCGGACTGTGTAGCGCAGCGCCCAGACGCCATGCAGCAAGTTGGCATCGCCGGTGAGCAGGTACTCGTCCCAGGCGACGGTCGGGGTCGGCCCGCCGGGCTCCGCGGCCGGAATCGGCGCGGCGGTCATCACGACGCGCACGCGCTCGGTCTCGACGCGGCGGATTTCCGCGAACGGACGCGGCAGCGTCCAGTGCAGCCCCGGTTGCCGCACGCGCTCGTCGCCGATCCCCTGCACCCGCCCGAAGACCAGCACGAACGCCCGCTCGTGCTGGCGAACGACGAACAGGCCCGAGAGCAGATACACCAGCACGAGCGCCGCGAGCGCCCAGCGCAGCAGCCGGAAGCTCGTGTCGAGCGCTTCCGCCAGCGCGGCCGATCCGGTTTCCGGGGTCTTAACGGGTGCCTCGGTCATGCGCGGGGAAAACCTCCGCGGTCGCGCGGCGCGCGCTTACGGCGAGCCGGACGCGGCAAGGGACCGGTCGCCGTTCGGGCGGCCGCCGCCCCCGGGATTCGACCGCCTTCCCGACGGTATTCGATGCTCGTCATGACGCGCGCGATTTCAAGGGTTCATCGGCCTACCGGGGATCCGGCCGTGCGCCCCGCAACAGGTCGAACGGCGGAGTGTCCGCGCCAACGACGACCGTCGCGTTGGTGCCGAGGGTTTCGTACAGGACCTCGAGCTTGCGCAGAAAGATGGCCAGTTCGGCATCCTTCTCGAACGTCTGGAAGAATTCGGCGGCCGCCGCGTCGCCGGCGGCGCGAATGCGGCGCGCCTCGGCCTCCGCCGCAGCCAGCCGCTGATCGCGCCGGCTGTCGGCCTCGGCGCGGATGGCGATGGCCTCGCCCTCTCCCTCGGCGCGGTAGCGTTCCGCCGCTTCCTTGCGCTCGGCGCGCATGCGCTCGAACACCTTTTCCGTGATGGCTTCCGGCAGCGCCAGCTTGCGGATGCCGAGGAATTCGACTTCGACCCCGTAGCGCGCGCGCGCCTCCGGCTGCACGGCGGCGAGAATCTCGCCCTCGATCTCGTCGAACTTGAGCGCGGCCGGATCGGTGTTCACCAGCGCCGCGAACGGGCGGCGACCGAGCACGGCGTTTTTGTAGTTGCTGATCAGTCCGTTCAAGTTCTGCTCGGCCTGCGCCGTGCCGCCCACGCGCTCGAGGAAGCGCAGCGGATCGCGCACGCGCCAGCCGGCGAACAACATCACGACGATGTTCTTCCCGTCGCGCGTGAGCGTCTGCTCGAAGGTGCCTTCCAGCACGCGAACCCGGGCGTCGAAGCGGTACAGCCGCTGCACCGGCCACGGCCAGCGGAAGTAGAGGCCGGGCCGGTCGAGCACGCGCTGCGGCTGCTCGAACGTCGTCAGCACGGCGGTCTCCCCTTCCGGCAGGATCGCCATGACCTGCGTCAGCGCGAAGAGCGCCAGCAGCAGCAGGCCCAGCGCGGGCATCCAATAATTGCGTTTCGCCATCGCGTCACCTCTTCTCCGTCAGGGGACTCAAGTCGAAGATTCCGGTCGGCAACGGTTCCTCGAAATTGAACTGGATCACTTCGGCATCGGGCGCGGCGGCCACGACATAAACGCGCACGTTTCGCAACGCTTCGCGAACCGTCTGGAGGTAATACCAGTTGCGGAACACCGTCGGCGAGCGATCCGAGGCCGTTTTCCGGCTCTCAAACTGCGCCGCTTCGGCCTCCGCCGTCAACGTCCGGCGCGCGCGCTGCGCTTCGGCCTCAAACAGAATACGCCGCGCCTCGGCCTCCGCGACCGGCAGCCGTCGATGCCGGTAGGCGCGCGCGTCCAGGATGCGCGCCTCGCGCTGCTCCAGCGCGCCGACGACGTCTTCAAAGGCATCCGCGACCGGCACCGGCGGGTGAACGCCGTGCAGACCGACGAAGACGACCTCGACGCCGAGCGCCAGCCGGTCGGCCTCGGCCTGAAGCGTTTCCCGCAGGATCCGCGCCGTTTCCATCCGCTCCGGACCGAGCACGTCGGCCAGGTCCCGCGCGACCAGCGCGCGCGTCAGCGTGCGGTAGGCCAATCGCTCCAGCACGGCCGCGGGATCGCTGAAGCCGTAGGCGAACCGCCGCACGTCGGAAATGCGGTACTCGATCGGAATGTTGAAGCTCAACAGGTTCACCGGGGCCGCGACGTCCGCCGCTCCTTCGCCTTCCGCCGCCGCCACGGCGGCCGGCGCCTCGCGGCTGGCCAGCAGGAACTGGTCCTCCTCCGCATAGTGCGGCCGCGTCCAGAGCAGCATCGTCGGCCGGGGGCGCCGTGCGTCATGGCGGTAGCCGACGTGCAGCGTCTGCACGCGGCGGGCCGGGAAGCGGCGTACGGTCTCGAAGGGCCAGGGCCACTTCAGGTGAAATCCCGGCGCCAGCCGCCAGCCACCCTGCTCCGCTGTTCGCGGCGCGCCGAATCGCTCGATCACGGCTTCCTCATGCGCGCCGAGCACAACGACGGACGAAAGCAGATACAGAATCAGCAGTTGAAACAGCGCCAGCGGAGCGAGCGCGTTGCGCAGAAAGCGGTAGAACCACGTCTCGGAAACCTTGAAGCCGAACTGGTAGTCGAGCGAACGGGCCGCGTCGCCGAGCCACCCGGCCGGCTCGGCCAGGATGCGCGCCAGCCGGCTTTCGTAGCTGGTGCGCGGCGATTCCTCGCGGCGCCGCGGGCGGTAGAGGTCGGCGATAAATCCCAGCGCGTTTTCCACCGCCAGTACGGCCAGGACGCCGGTGAAGACGGACGCCGCCACCCGGTCGGCCGGCCCCCAGCCCGCGTGCCCCGCGACCCCCGCCGCCGCGCCGAGCAACGCCGCGAAGGCGGAAAGTCCAAGCAGCGCGCCGGGGCCGCGCAGCAGCCGCCGCGCCGGATCGCGCGCCAAGCCGCCCAGGTAGCGGCCCGCGATAAACAGCAGGAAGGCCTGCGCCGCGAGCAGCGACGCCGCACCGAGCCGGCCGGAGACCGGGGCTGGCAGCGCTCCGGCCAGCACGCGGTACAGCCGCCACGCCGCGAACCCCTGCCCCAGCGCCAGCACGGGCGCCGCAGCGCGAACGACGACGGCCTCGAATTGCGCACGCGCCCGCGCAACGGACAGCGGATCGCCCTCCTCCACGTCGCTGGCAAAAAGCGCGGACTCCGGCCGCTCCACGCGCGCCAGCGCGGCGTCCTGCCGTTCTTCGACCGCCCGGCGTTCGAGCGCGTAGCGGGCCGCCACCAGCGCGGCGACCGCGCCCCCCGCCAACAGCAGCGGCGCGAGCGCGGTCAGCATTCGCAGGCCCGTCATCGCACCGGCCGCCAGGTCCAGCGCCGCCAGGAACAGGGCCAGCAGCGCCGCCGCGGCGGCCGTTCTTTCGTTGAGGCGGTCCATCAGGATTTCACTTCTGTGTGGCGGAAGAAGACGATACCCAAGCCCAGTACGCCCAGCAAGTACAACCCCGCGTAAGCGCCGGCCGCGCGCAGGTAGGCGGCCGGAATGGGTTGCTCCAAATACAGTGCGTCCGCCAGCCAGAAGTGCTGCCAGTTAGGCACGACCGCATAGATGAACGCCGCCAGCCGCGACGACGCGGCAGGCCGGCCAAAGAGGTAATCGGACATCATGCCCAGCAACACCATGACCGCGCAGATGGACACGGTCGGCACCACCTCCATCCGCGAAGCGAGCGTCAGCGCCAGCGCGCTCATCGTCAGGGCGGCCAGCCCGACCAGCAGCGACGCGGCGGCGAAGATCCCCGAATAGCCTGCGCCGAACGGCTGTGCGCGACCTTCCGCGTTCACAAAGCCGGTCACCGTAAAGGCCAGCAGCGTGAAACCGACCACGAGACGCGCCGCGTCGGATACGAATGGGCGGCGGGTGAAAAAGTTGATCGCGCCGGCCACCGCAAAGGCCGCGACCACCGCCAGAAACAACGGGAGGGCGGCCCAGAGGTCCACCGTGAAAGGCTCCGCTACGGAACGCCGCGCGATCAGGCCGGAGACGGTCGCCGTCAGCGAAAACACCGCCAGCGCGCCGGCGATTCCAGCGAATTTGCCGAGAAAGAAAACGGCGCGCCCGACGGGTTTCACCAGCACCGTGGCGGCCGTCCCGCGTCGGATCTCGCCGGAGAGGGAGTGGCAGGCGGCGAAACCGCCCAGCAGCATTCCAATCAGCAAGTGCAGCGCGAGCATGGCGTCCGCAATCACCCGTTCCGTTTCGCCGAGGGTGTGGGACGTGATCATCGGCAGGAAGACCGCGGCAAACACCTGAAACAGCAGGAGGAGCAGCGTGACCGGCTGGCGAAGGGTCTCGAGGAATGCCAGCGCCGCCAGCGCGCGCAGCGAGCGAACGGCGCCGTTCATGGCCCCTTCTCGGGATCAGAGGGTGGGTTATTCCGGTCCGACGCCTCGATTTCCGCCTCCACTTGGTGCAGGCAGCTGGGGCAGACGCCGTGCGTGAACTCCGCAAGTGTGCGGTCGGAAATGAACGTTTCCATCTGCTCCCAGCTCGTGTCCTCGAGATGAACTTTGTGGCAATAGGAACAGACCCGAATATAGCCTTTCAGCACCCGTTGCTGCTGGAGGTACGTATGGGCCGTGATGATGAAACCGATGATGATTATGCCGAGGGTCAGAATGGACGCGCCCATCCAATCCGGCGCCGCCGGCGGCTCATCGAACAACGCGTTCGGCAAATCCAGCGACTCGCGCGCCCAGACGAAAGCAATGATCGCCAGAAATCCCATGCCCTGCCAAAAAGCGACCTGACCGAACAGCCGCCGCAGCGCGCCCTGAGATCTGTGGCTGTCCGCGGAGTGAGAGCAGTGCTTACTCATCGCGGTGATTATAGTCCCCTCCGCGGCCGCCCGCCACTGCAAAGGCAGCGCTCCGGGGCGAACCGAACGACGGCCGATCGGCCCCGTCACGGACAGCGATCCTGTAGGCGCCAGGGCCCGCGATCACGCGCCACGCATTCCTTGTGAATGCCAAGGCTGCGATGTCGTTGAAGAACGGCCGAAGCGCATGGGCGCGGACGGGACTCTACCGGCGATGCGCGGCGGACGAACCGGTCAGCGGCGCGAGGTGCGCGCGGAGTTCGGCGGCGAGGTCGCGCGCCGCGTAGCGGGCGATGCGCTCGCGCTGCCGACGCAGGATGCCCTCCCGCAGCGCGGCGTCGCGCGCGAGCGCGCCGATCGTCTCCGCGATCAAATCGTATCGTTTCTCGCGGAACAGCACCCCGGCGCCGTCCATCGTTTCGGGCACGGCGGCGGCGGCATAGGCGACCACCGGCACATCGTTCGCCATCGCCTCGATCAGCGGGATGCAGAAACCTTCGTGGTCGCTCAAGCACAGGAACACCGTCGCGGTGCGATACAGGGCCGACAACACCGGTTGCGGCGCGGTCCCGAAGAGCTCCGCGTCCGAAAGGCGCAGGTCGCGCAAAAAGGCATAGAGCAACGCCTGGTACCGTTCCGTACCCGCAAAGGAGCCGACATGGATGAACCGCGCATCGCGGTCCACATAGCGCTGCACATAATAGAACGCCGCCAGGACGTCCTCGATCCGCTTATTCGGCGCGCCGCGGCCGACGAAGAGCACGTTCGTGCGCCCGTCGCCGTATTTCCGCAGGGTCGCGCGGTCGGGCGGCGTGCGGATCGCGCCGAAATCCAGCAGCAACGGCAGTACCTTCGGGTCGCGGTAACCCCAGTCGCGCAGCTCCTGCGCGCTCCAGGCGCTGCACGAGAGCGTGACCTCGGTGATCGCCGCCAGCCGTGGCGCCTGCGCGCGGCCGCGGGCCAGCGTGCGCGCGATCTGCTCCTGGATGCCGCGGAAGTATTCCGCCGGTGTGATGTTGTGGTACAGGACGGCCTTGCGGCAGCGCAACGCGGCATAGACATCGTTCGCGTCCGAACCGATGGACAGGTGCAGCAGCGCCACGTCGTCCGGGCCGATCTCCGCCGCCGCCTGCCGCAGGTCGCGCACCTCGCCGCGCAGTTCCGGCAGGATGCGGCGCGTCTCGCAGTAAATTTCCGAGGCATGGCCCCATGCGCGGAACAGGTCGCGGAAGAGCCGCGCCTCGTTGCTGATCGCGTCGCCGGTGCTGAAACCCGCCGTCAACTGGTGAATCGCCGCCATCGTCACAACACCTCCAGTCCGTGCAGCAATCGCGCCTCGACCGCCGGCCACGCGTACGCGCGCCGCGCAAACGCCCGCCCCTGCGCGCCGAGCCGATCGCGCAGCGCCGGGTTGTCGAGCAGCAGCGCCAGCTCCGCCTCGAAGTCCGGATAATGCCGGAACCACAGTCCACCGCCGCTGCGTTCGCACTGCCAGCGCAGGACCGCGCCGGCGGCGTGCACCAGGCCCGGCGTGCCCGCCAGAAACGATTCCAGCAGCACGATGCCGAAGCTCTCCCGTGCCGAGGGATGCACGAAGGCGACGGCGCCCGCCATCGCTTCGCGCTTCTCCGCCTCGGAGAGAAAGCCGACGTCGCGCACGAACGGCAGCGCATCCAGCGGTCCATGGCCGGCGCAGACCAGTTCGACGTCGCGGCCGGTCCGTTCGCGGAAAGCCCGCAGGTAGTCGGTCAACAGCGGCGTGCCTTTCCCCGCCTCGCGCCGGCCGCAGTAGAATACATAGGGTTTCGAGAGACCGCGCCGCCGCGCGAACGCCGCCGGATCCGCCTCGAACGGCTCCAGGCCCATCCCGACCACGACGCCGCGCCGCTGCTCGAATCCCAGCAGGCGCGCGGCCAGGTCGCGCTCGGGCTCGCTGTTGAAGAGACATCCGCGCACCCCCGCAAACATCTCGCGGATCACGTCCTGCCGCGCGAAAGGTTCATCGTGCAGACAGGGAACGAGCAGGGTCTTCTCCGGTGCGACCTGGGCGGCGTGGTAAATCAGGCCGAAAAGGTAAGGCCCGGCGATGATCCGGTCGAAACGGGACGCCTCCGCGCGCAGCCGCGCTATCAGGGCGTCGCTGTTGACGCTGTGCCGCATCCATTCGAGCTGGGCCGCGCGGTCGAGCGCTTCGCCGCGGTCGATGGCCGTCTGCCGCGCCAGGAAGCGCGCCGTGTCGCGGTCGCCGTTGACGGGGAAGAGCTCCACCGTGACGCCTCGGACCTCGCGGCGGCCGGGCGGCCATTCGTTCGCCCAGGTGAAATGGTCGCGCGCGCAGGTGGCCAGGAACGTCACCCTGCGGCCCGCCGCGGCCAGCCGCTCGGCCAACTGCCGCAGCAGGGTCTCGGCGCCGCCGACGGTGGCGCCCTCCGCGTAGCGGGGGGCAACAAAGGCTATGGAGCGGGGCGCGGCCATGCGGTCAGTCGCGCGGCGGCGGCGCGGCGCCCAACCGGCGCTCGAGTTCGGCGACGCGCGCCTCCAGCGCGCGCAGCCGCTCCGTTTGCTTTTCGTCCACGCTTTCCAGTCCGGTCACCAGCAGGCCGTTGACCTGGTTCTGCTGCGACCAGAGCCGGTAGGTGTAGAATTTCAGCAGGGACCAGATCGCCCGTTTGAGTCGCACCAGAACCGGAGCGAGCGCGGCGCGGCGCTCGCGGATCTCGAAATCGGAAATGTCCACGTACACCGCGTCGCGCAGGCATTGCAGATAGTAGCCGGCAAATTGTTCGTCGTTTTTGAGCTGGGCCAGGTTCGCGCGCTCGGCGGCCGCGATGCGCGCATCGGCATAGACGCCGGCCGCGATCTTCTCGTCCACGGATTTCCGGATCGCGGCGACAACCGC
>CAYLTB010000092.1:0-12739 GCA_964386675.1 uncultured Verrucomicrobiota bacterium | reverse complement strand
AACCAATGCCGGTTGGACTCTCACTGGAAGTGCTCCAGTAAATGGGGGAAGGTCACGCGCCGTGTCATTTTCATGGTTCGATCCTTTCCTGGGCCGTCCGGCCGCACGAGCCGAATGCTGTCCTAACAATGCACCGTCTCATGATTTCGCCGCCGCCGTAGTACAGCACCCTCCGTACCCCAGGACGCCCACATTCGACGGCGATAACCGAATGCAAATAAATATAGCCGGCGTCCTCTATATCGTTGACGTTCATAAACGGTATCCGCCGCCGATGAACCCGTCGCCCGCTCATCACATCCATTGTCCGCACCGCGCCCTCGTTAGAATCGGCGTCTTCCGATAAGGGGCTGCAGAAACCAGGAGAACTTCACGGCCGATCCAGCGGCCCGGTTCGAACGGACGATACAGCAATAGAATTGATGAACACAGCGCGCAGTTCCTCGCGTTTATTCGGACGTCATCTTTCACAATGCAGCACGATGCCCGTCCCAACCCGTGAAGGCATCCATGATCCGATCATGTTTATGGTCTTCGCAAGCGCCGACCATTTCCCAAACTGATACTCGATTCGCGCGACCCTCCATCCACCCTCTTGGAGGAGAACGGATGCCGTGTATGGGATAAAGGAGTACAAATGTTTCGAGCCGTTCTTTCGCTCCATTTTCCGCGCAAACCATGATAACGCATTGGGCAGTATGACAATGAGCCTGTTGCCGGGAATCCACCTGAGCACCTCGACCGGGTGTTCCAGATGTTCCAGCACGTCGAATGCCGTTGCGATGTCATACATTCCCGGTACGGGAGGCAGTGGAAGAGCGTTGAGATTGATCGGAATGTCAGCATGGGGGGAGCAGTCCACGCACACCCGCTGTTTACACACCAACCACGCCTCTGATAGTTCTTCCTCGTAGGCATTCTGTTCGCCGTACCCGGCACCGCCGATGTCGAGGACGCGCATTCCGGCAAGGTGTTCACGAATTAGATCGGCTTTGGACTTCATTTCACCGGCGCCCTGGTCGGAAATGAGCGGCCGTAAATGCGCACAGCGACTTGATCGTCCGCTCCATTTCTTTCGCGGGTTGATAATTCACGGGGGTTACCAGGAAGGCCCAGTTGAAAGGCCGAAAAAAGGATAGGACATATACGATCCACCAATACCACAGATACTTTTGCATACACGGCGCAACCATTACCCGGCCTTGGCCCAGATCCGAGCGCGTCACAAAACGGTAAGCTACATCTCGGAGAAATGCTATTGAATGATCCTCATTCCACCCCAGGGCATTAAAGATCCAGTTGCCGTTGTTGGGGACGGTGATAAAGACGACACTGCCATACTGTCGCAGAGATCGCGCCATTTCATTCATCAGTTCATAGTGATAGTTTATATGCTCGAGCGTCTCCATACAAAGAATCACTTCCGGTCTGTATGCATCAATGACGTCGCGAATGCGCGGAATCGAGTCCGGTGTATTGAAATCAATTACATAGTCTACGGACGCCCGCTTCTGGCAATCAACAATTCGATATTCCTCGGCGCATTGCTCAATTTGGCCGTATGCCCGTGCAAAAGGGCTTCTGGGATCACAATTGGCCATCTTTTGTCCACCAATGTCCAGCACGCGGGCGCCGCTGGACAATCGCTGGGCGAGGTCAATGCGATCTACCGGCATCATATACGCGACCTTCCACTGTTTACTGAAGCATCTCCGAAGAGAGTCCAGCCGGGTTTGATTTACTTTCCACCACAGGGATCCCCACGAGGGATTTCCCTCCTTCCCGCCCCCCCCTAGGTGGGCGGGGCCCGCCACCCGGCGGACGAATTCTGTCGGCGTCCCCCCCCCCAGCGAACGGTGGGGCCGCTGCCCGTTGTAGTCCTTCCGGCGCTCCCCCGTCAATCGCCGCGCGTTGGCTAAATCCAGAAACCAATGCGGGTTCAGGCATTCGTCCAGAAACTTCCCATTGAAGCTCTCCAGGTGCCCGTTTTGCATCGGACGACCGGGCTCGATGAACTGCCGTTTCACGTCCCGCGTGTGCGCCCACTGATCCATCGCCCGACACCTGAATTCCGGCCCGTTGTCCAACAGAATCCGTTGCGGCAGCCCTCGGGTCTGCCGTCGTTCTTCCAAGACGCGAATGCCCCGCAACCCCGGCAGCGACCGGTCCGCTTCGATCCGCAGAAAACCCCGCGGCCGAGCCAGCGCTCAACGCCAGTCCGCGTCCAAAAGCGTCGCATCGTCGCGGCCCTGACGGCGGTAGTCTTGGCACCATGATCACACCCCAAACAGACGGATCCTCCGACAGATGCCAATCTCGTGTTCAGCCTTCGCCTTCCGCCCGTAGGGGTCCCGTCGCGGCGCTGTGATTTATCGAACAGGTCCGGCACGCGTATGGGTGAGGAAGCTCATAGGCACGAAATGGATTCACGAATACTTGGACCGGGCCACGAAGGCCAAGGCGTCGTCAATCCAGGTATCCTGCCGGAGCACCTGTCGGCGTTGGGCATACGCCTGGCGCTGAGCGGCGAACTGCGCAAACCGAAACGCGGACAACACGACGCCGCGCGCGCCGGAACGACCGGATCGTAAAGCTGCGGCCAACGATTGTCGGACCGCCTTCGGCAGGTGCCGTCGTACTAACTCGTCCTCAACGCTGACAAATACGTGGACCTCGCCCGGGTCGCCCTGGCGGGCGCAACGGCCGAAGAGCTGGCGATCAATCCGCCCCGCCTCGTGACGCTCGGTAGCCACGACCCTCAATCCACCCAGCGCCGCCACGCCATCCCCTAATCGAATGTCTGTGCCGCGTCCCGCCATGTTGGTCGCGATGGTCACGCGGCCCGGCTGGCCGGCCTCAGCGACGATGCGGGCCTCTTCTTTGTGGCGGATGGCGTTCAGCAAATTGAACTCGATACCGAGAGCGGACAGCCGCCGGGCCAACTCCTCGCTGGACGCGATATGGCGTGTACCCACAAGCACCGGCACGCCGTTGCCGTGCAATTCGGCCACGCGCGCGGCGACGGCGGCCCACTTTGAAGCCGCGTCCGGGAAAACCTCGTCGGGGCGCTCGATTCGAATGCACGGCCGATTCGTCGGTATGCGGATTACCGGCAACCGATAGATATGCCAGAACTCGTCGGCCGCCTCGGCCGCGGTGCCGGTCATTCCGGACAGTTTCTCGTACAGGCGGAAATATCGTTGAAAACTGATGCGCGCGAGCGTTTCGCTCGGCGCGGAGACCGGCAGTCCTTCCTTCGCTTCGACGGCCTGATGCAAACCCTCCCGCCAGGTGCGGCCGGGCATGAGCCGTCCGGTAAACTCGTCCACGATAACCACCTGGTTGTCGAGAACGGCATACTGCCGGTCGCGTTCAAACAGCTCGCGTGCAGAGAGGGCCTGGCGGATCAGTTCCGCGCGACGACGCGGACCACGCCAGATGCCGGGCAACTCCGCGCCGAGACGAGAAAGCCGTTCCTCTCCGGCCCGCGTGAAATCAATGCGTCGTTCGCGCAGGTCCACGCGATAGTCGCGGTCGCGCTCGAAGTGGGCGGCCAGCCGGCTCGCGCAACAGCACGCCTCTTCCAGTTCGGCGTTCGGCACGGCCTGGGAAATGATCAGCGGCGTAACCGCCTCGTCGATCAGCACGCTGTCGGCCTCATCCACGATGGCGGTATGCAGCCCGCGCTGCACGATGCGCGCGTCAGGCGGCAGCCGGCCGGGCTCCAGCAGCCGCCGCAACAATCGGCGCTGGGCATCGTGCAGCGTTCCGAGTTGAAGCCGGTCGCGCAGGAAATCCGCCACGACCTCCTTGCTGGTGGTATAGGTCACGTCCGCCGCATAGCCAACTCTCCGGTCGCCTGCATTCATGGGGCTGGTGACGCTGCCGACACGGACGCCGGCAGCGCGATACAAGGGCCCCATGCGCACGGCGTCGCGCTCGGCGAGGTAATCGTTCACGGTAATCACGTGACAGGGGCGGCCCGTCCACCCGGCCAGGACTGCGGCCAGGGCGGCCGTGAGCGTCTTTCCCTCGCCGGTGGCCATTTCCGCGAGCCATCCGCGGCGCAGCGCGAGCGCGCCGGCGAGTTGCACGACGAATGGCCGCATCCCTAGCGCGCGTTCGGCGGCCTCCCGGACGCCCGCCAGCGCGTCACATTCGATCTCCGGGGTCAGCCAACGGCCGCCGCGCCGGAACGCGGCCCGAAATTCGGAGAGCCGCTCGCGCAGCCGTGCATCGGAAAGGTCCTTCCAGACCGCGCGGCGGGCATCCACGGTCTCCGCATCTTCCAGCAGGTGGGCGAGCGCGGTCCCACGACGCCGCCATCGGCCACGGAGAGTCTCCACGTGGGCGTCCAGTCCGCGCGGCAGTTCCTCCGGCTCGCGGTGCGCCGTGCGGCGCGCGGCCGTCGTCGGCCGCATCACAACTGGTAGCGTTGTTGAACGAGCTGTCGGAGTTTGCGCAACCATTGGCGGATCAGCGGTTCGGGATCATACACCAGGCGGAGGCGGCCGGTGCGGCCATGCAAGAGCGCAACGGCGGCCTCCGGCGGAAGGGCAGCGCGAACCTCGAAGAACGGCTCTACGGTGCGGCGTCCTTGACCGTCGCGCAGATCCACCGCCACCTCGCCGCCGCCCGCCCAGCCCAGCGCGGGCGAAGGCAACAGCGTCTGCTCTCCCGGTACAACGTCCAGGCGGTCCGCGCGAAGCTCCAGGGCCGCCTGGCCGCGGAGCCGCACACTGGCGCGGCGGACGGGCCGCGCAAATAGGCCGACGGCGTCGGACTGGCTGATGATCGCGTCAAAGAACGCCACCCGGGTGTCCACCAGCGCGCCAATCGGCGTGCCGCGCGCGAACCAAAACCCCCGCGTGCTCTCGAGGCCGAGCGCGGACCAGCGCCCGGCATGGCGCGCGCGCACGACGAGGGCGGCCCGGCGTTCTTCGAGGTCCGCTCGCCGGGCGCGCACGGCATCATACGCGCTCTGCAAGGGCTGCGCGTTGGCCGGCTGCACACCAATGGCCTCGCGCCAGCGCGCCTCGATTTCCGCTTCCTGGGCGCGCGCGGCGGCGAGCGCATAATCCAGTTCGGGCGCCTCCAATCGAACGAGCGGCACTCCAGCCTCAACCCAGGCGCCCGGCGGCGTCAACACCTCGGCCAGCGCGCCCGCCGTCTCCGCGGTCACAATGGAGAAATCTCGCGCGCGCACCATGCCCGGCGCGCGCGCCGTGACGCGAACCGGAATCACGCCCAGCCCGATTGCCGCCGCCGCGGCGGCGGCGCATACGACGGCCGCCGCGCGCGGACGCACGCCGTGCAGCCGTGGACTCATTGCGATATACCGCGCCAATTTGACCAGGGGCGCGATGACCCAGGCCGCCGCGCAGACCGCCGCCATCGCGACGCCAATCAACAGGAAACGGCTGCCCACAACCAGCAGGATGCCGCCGAAGACGACAACCCGGTAAAGTGCGGCCAGCGCGCCGAACAGGGCCAGTCCGATTGCTTCGCGCCGCGTCCCGGCCGGATTCTCGACCGCTACAGACTCCCGCATTCCGAAGGCATAACGTTCCACGAGGTGCAGCCAGATTCGTGACGCGCGCGCGTGCAGGTTCGGCACGTCGAGCACGTCGGAGAGAATGTAGTAACCGTCGTACCGCAGCAGGGGGTTGGCGTTGAAAATCACCGTCGAGACCGACGCCACGAGGATCATGTTGTAGGAGAGCGCCCGCAACGTCCCGGGGCCGACCGCGCCCCAGAGCAGCGCCGCCAGCGCCGCGACGAAGAGCTCGACCATCATGCCCCCCGCTCCAACCAGCACCCGTTTCCATCGCTCGCGAAACGCCCAGGCAGAAGTGGCGTTGACATACGGGAGCGGCGTTAAGATCAGCAGCATCACGCCCATGTCGTGGACTTCGCCCCCGAAATACCGGCACAGAAAGGCGTGCCCGAATTCGTGGAGCACCTTCACCAGCACCAGCGCCAGATACAGCAGCGGCAGGTTGCCGGGCGCGAGCGCACCCTGCGACTGCTCCAGGAATTCGGGCGCACGGTCGGCCACGCTCTTGACGCCGAGCAGTAGAACGATGGCCCACAGCGCCAGGCCGGCCGGTCCGAAAAGCGGCCGCACGAAGGGCAGCGCACGTACCAGAAACCGGTCCGGATCCAGCAGATGAAAGCGGGCGAACATGATGTTGAGCAATCGCGATCCGATTTCCTGCCGGCGCCGTTTTCGTTGTCGTTCGAACAGCCGGGCGCTGTCCGCCGGTTCGTCCGACCGGATCAGGTTTGCCCGAAAGAGCTGCGAAAGCAGTTCGACCGCTTCCTGCTGGCCGGGGGCATCATCGGGAAACCGGCGAAGACATTCCTTCCAGACCTCGTCCACCGTGCGGTCGCCCGACAACCGAGCAACAAACTCATACGCCGCCGGCCGCAACCGGAAGAATTGACCGCCGAACGGATCGTGCAAGACGTGCCACCGCTCGCCACGGAACCATCGGCGGGTCAGTCGGACCTGCGGCCGCAACGACACCCGGCGTTCGGATATCCGGTACCACGACTCATGAAAAGTGCCATCCGTACCGGGCATGGTCGAACCCTCACCACCAGACGTGCAACCGCAGGAAATCCGCCGTCCGGCGCGTCACAATCCAAGCCGGCGAATGCCGGCCGGCATCCACCTTGCCCAACCCGGTCATACCGGGCCGCATCCAATCCGCGGGCGGATCAAGCAACCGGCAACGTGCGGGGAAGATATTCCGCCGTTCACGGGTCTGCGCCAGCGGCTCAACCTGTTCCACGGCGGCGGCCACCCGCAGGCCGGGCCGACCCGCGAATGCCAGCCGGACGGGGGCGCCGACGCGCACTTCGTGGACATCCCGCTGGTCAATCTCGATCTCGACATCCAGCGCATCCAGCCGCGCGACCCGCATCATCGAGTCGCCTTGCCGCACGGGGGCGCCGACCCGTTCCCGCAAATCGCCTTCGATGAGCACGCCCTCGAACGGCGCCGTCAGCACGGCCTGCGCCAGCCGGTGGCGCGTCAATTCAAGGCGGACCCGCGCTTGCTCGGCCTGCGCGGCGGCGATGCGCAATGCAGCGAGCGCACCCTCGGCCCGCGCCTTCTCGCTCTCCCGCAAGTATCGCTCCTGATCCGCCAGCGCGGCCGCTTCCTCCAGCAACAATTCACGCGGATCGAGCCGCAACAACGGCTGGCCGGCGGCCACCCGTTCTCCGGGCTCGGCGAGCACCTCGGCGATGAACCCGTCGAAGGGCGCCGGCAGATACACCGTGGATTTCGGCCGCACGACGAACGGCGTCTGCACCCGGAACGGGACCGGCAGGAACAGAAAGAGCGCCAGCGCCAGCGTCCCGGCCGCGGCCAACAGCTTGGCGCCCGTGTGCCTCGGTTCCAGTGCACGGCCGGCCCAGCGCTTCGCGGCATCCGCCCAGCGGGCTCCGAACCAGCGATCGCGGTTGTGAAGATCGCTCAACAGCGCGCCCGTGCGGTCGGCAATCAAACGCAAATGCGCGAGCTCCGCTTCATGGAACGGTTGCGCGCGCTCGCAGGTGAGGACCCCCTCCGCCGTGTTTTCTCGCCGCAACGGCAGGGAAACCAGATACCGGGCGCCCTGCTCGCGCGCGAGCGCTTCGTGTTCGCGGGCAATGGGTCCGCCGTCGGAGCCGGCCGCTGGCCAGAGGATCTCCTCGTCCTGATCGAGGGCCTCTTCCATGGCCGTTTCCACCTGACGCACCGCCGCCATACGTTTCTCGAAATGCTCCGCATGACTAACCGCTTTGAGGCGAACATATTGTTTATGGGTCCACCCCAGCGAGACGCGATCACAACCGTAACGGCCGGCGATTTCGTTGCACAGCCGCATCGCGGCCGCGACGAATTTCTTTTCCGAGCGGAGGGCGGCCAGCAAGTCCAGCACGGCGCCGAAGCGCGCGGCATCCGCAGCGGACTGTGCCGAACGCAAGCGCTCCTGATAGGTGACGATGACCGCCGCGCCGCAGCGCAAGAGTTCCAGCAAGGGCGCGGCCTGGGCGGGCGAAAGCCGGTCCGTTGCGCGCAGGAAGAGCGCTGACGGCGGAGCCCCCTCGCCCGCGGGAATCCGCACCCCGAGCAGCGTGCCGCCGCCGCGAAAACCTTCCACGCGCAAGTCGCGCGCCAACATGCCTTCCGCGACGGCGGCGTCCGCCGCCTCCGCGGCGGCGCGCCGAAGCGCTTCGCGAGGCCCGGCTTCGGCTTGCGGTCCCGTGGCCGGCCAGACATAGACCTGCGCCCAAGCCCCGTCAGCGCCGCGCGTCGCCACCAAACCGGCATCCGCGCCGGTCAGGGCCGCGAGATAGTCGAACAGGGCCGGCCAAAACTCGAATGGCGCCCCCGCGAATAAGGCCAGCCGATCCCATGCGTCAACAACAGGGGGGGCGTTTTCGCTCATGGCCGGAACGGCGCAGGCGAACCGGCGCGCAGCCGGGCGGGAATCCCGGGACGAATGCGTTCGCCCTCGTTGATGAAGGTGGCTTTCAACGCGCCGAGGCCGCTGGCGCGGTCCACGACGGGCGAGACATATGAAATCGTCGCGGGCAGGGAGGATTCGGCGGCGTCGCCGGTATCGAGCAACAATTCCACGGGGCGTCCAATCTCGAAAAGGGCCAATACTCGGGCCTCCACATTAGCGGAAAACTCCAGTTCGCGGACATCCGCGAGTCCGATCAACGGCTGGCGAACTTCACACCCCTCGCCTTCCTTGATCTTGATCTCCGTGACGCGGCCGTCGAACGGCGCGCGAATCGTTCGCCGCTCCAGCGCTTCGCCGGCCATCTCATATTCGATCTTTTCGCGCTCCTTGTTCATTTGGGCGCGCAACATTTCGGCGGAGGCCAGATCGTATTCCAGTTGTTTCCGAGCCAATTCCTCGCGGCTGACGGATTTCGTAGACTCGTATAGCGCTTTCGTCGCCTCGAAATCGGTCCACGTCGTGGTCCGCCGGGCTTCCGCAGCCCTCAACTCGGCCACGTTCTCCCACAGCAGTTTCCGGCGGGCGACCTCGAGCTCCTCCTGTCGGCGATCCAGCTCGATCAGAACCTGGCCCTTGGCAACCGCCTCCCCTTCGCGAACAGCGATTCGGGACACGATGCCGGAAGCGGCAGCGCTCAACAGCGCCTCGCGGACCGGCCGCGTGACCCCCGGCACATCCTGGCCGCCGGCGCGGGCCGCCACCAGCCATCCGAGCATCAAAGCGAAGCGGCGCAGAGAAGACATCGGGCGATTCTCCGGACGATTTCAGCGGCAGATCGGCTCACCGCACCTCTCGCGGCTCCATTTGGCGCTGGTCGAGCAGGATGCCTTGCGCCACTTCCCAATCCAGCCACGCTCGACGGTGTTCAACCAGCGCCTGATAGGCGGCGATCCGCGCCTCGACCAGATCTTGTTCGATTTGGAGTACGCGCCGGCTGTCGCTCTTTCCCGCATCGAGCCGGCTCAACTCGCTTTCCAACAACTTCGAATTGAATTCGACCATGCGCTGCAGGTGCGCGGCCTGCTCGCGGGTCGCGTTCACCCGGCGCAGGGCCGTATCGAGCGCATTTCCGATCTCGACCTCCGCCGTATGCAATTCCAACAGGGCTTGGCGCTGACGCGCCTTTGCAGCCGCCAGTTCCGTCTGTTCGCGCACACCGCCGCCCAGCGGCAATCGCACTTCGATCCCGACGGACCAGGTCTCGTAATCATTTCGGCCGATCTGATCAAAAGCATCTGATGCGGACGCTCCGATACCGTTCAAACCGTAACTGGCAACCAAGTCCACCTGCGGCCATCGCTGGGAGCGGCTGTAGGCGACGCGAACGCCTTCTTGCCGGACTACTTCCTGCAGGGCGATGTAGTCGGGATGCCGCCGCAAGGCGCGCCGCATGGCCAGAACATAGTCGGTGTCGAGCGGGGCCAGAGCGGGTTCATCGGCAGCTTCAATGTTGGCGACGGCGGCATCATCCGGTGTCGCGGAAATGAAAGATCGGACGAGATTGCGCATGGCCACGACGGTCTGCGCCGCATCGCTCGCTTGGGTTTGCCTCCGGGCGAGACCGACCTCCGCCTCAAGAACCTCGTTTTCGGCCATTTTGCCGGCTCTGACACGTTCCCGATTATCGTTGAGCACTTGCTCGGCAATTCGCACCGAGGCCTGGCGCAGTTCGAGCAGGTGCTGGGCAAGCGCTAGGTTCCAATAAGCCAGTTCGGCACGCGAAACGAGGGCCATGGTTTGTTTTCGCAGTTCTTGATGCTTCACGCGAGCTTCGGCGTCCGCCAGGCGGATACGCGCAAGAATGGCCCCCATGCCGGCATCCTTGAGCAGGGGCTGCGAAACACGGATGCCGGCGAAGCCGAGGTATTCATCCGTGAACGGGGTGCGCACCCACGCGTTCGTCAGATTGTTGGACCGATTGTCCACGGACGCGCCAATCCAGTACTTGGTCCCCACGGGCAGTCGCCCCTCGAGTCCCGCAGAAAAGCTCTCGCCGTCCTCCGTGAAGATCGGCGCGTTCTGGCTGAGGCTCTGCTCCACAGAGTTCTGGCGTTCCGTCCGGTTGCGCGAAACACCGCCGACCAACGCCGGCTCCAGGACGGCACGTTCGCCGCGCGCTTGTAAGCGGCTGATCTGCTCATCCAGTCGTCGAGCGGCAAGGCTCTGGTTGGCGGCCTCAACTCGGACCCGATAGTCTGCCAATGTCAGTTTTTCAGGCGACGGTACAACTTGTCCAAACGCTATTCCCGCCAGAGTCCACAGAACGGTTGCCGTGCATAATTGACGCTCCATAACACCCCCCCCTAATGCGCGACCTTATGCGATTTTTCAGTCTCAATCCCTACGTTTTCATACTGGATTTCAACCCGTCTTTGAGCAACAAAAAAAGACGCAGGCGCGACATATATCCGACGTATTGTCGGCGAGAATATAGAGATAATCGCGGGAGGCAAAAATCAGGGCAAGGCCGACGGGGGAATTTCGAACTCGATCGCAAGCCCTTCACTCCCGATTTCCAGACGATAGTGCCCCGGCCGGAGCGGCTGGTCACTGACAATTACCAGCATCCTGCCTTCGTCCGCAAGGGACGCCGTGCCGGAGACTGGATCTGCGCCATCCGCCGAGACGAAGAACAAGCGCAACTCGATGGCGTCCCCGTATTCCAACAGGATCGGAGCGAAGAATCGGAGTTGCAGGCGTTGAAGTTCGGGCCACTGTATTCCCACTAACGTGATTTCTTCGGCTGCTGCACCGCCTTCGAAGGGCGGCACGCCCAGTAACAGGTCTTCGGGCGAGAAGCCGCCATCGCCGGTGTCTTCGCCGTCCAACAAGCCGCCTTCTTCTTCGCCCTGGCCGACCCCGCCCACCGAATCCGTTCCCGCGCCCCCGATCCCACTCCATTTTTCAAAGAGGTCGTAGCCGGACAGGGATTCACCCGCCAAGGGTCCTTCCGGCGGCAATGGCGGCGTGGGCGACGGCGGCAGCACGGTAACCGTTATTGTGATCGGGGCTGACAGCGCCGCGCCATCGTCCAATTGCACCGTGAAAACGTCAGTCCCACTCCAGCCCGCATTGGGCGTGAAGGTGATCGTGCCGTCCGGATTCAGTGCGACTGTGCCGAATGCCGGATATCCGGCTGTTCCGGGGGCGGCCAATACCACGATCAATGGGTCGCTATCCGCATCCACAGCGGCCGCGAGCGGATCAATCACCACAGGAACGCCGAAGGCTACCGTTGCCGTCACGTCGGAACCCGTGGGCGAATCGTTGATCTCCGTGATTGTGATCGTCACGTCGGACGGGGCGGACCAGTCGGACCCGTCCGACGCCCGGAACCTGAAGCTGTCCGTGCCGTTGAAACCCGCCGTCGGCTGCCGCGCCGCCGTGTAGGTGAACGTGCCGTCCGCGTTGAAGGTGAGCGTGCCGCGCGCTGGGCCCGTCACCAGCGCAAAGGTCAGCGCATCGCCATCGGCGTCCGCGCCGGCGACCGCGCCGTTGTGTGTGCCGCCCTCGGCCACCGTGAACGCGTCCGGTGTCGCCGTCGGCGCGTCGTTCACCGGCGTGATCGTGATGGTCACGTCGGACGGGGCGGACCAGTCGGACCCGTCCGACGCCCGGAACGTGAAGCTGTCCGTGCCGTTGAAACCCGCCGTCGGCTGCCGCGCCGCCGTGTAGGTGAACGTGCCGTCCGCGTTGAAGGTGAGCGTGCCGCGCGCCGGACCGGTCACCAGCGCGAAGGTCAGCGCGTCGCCGTCGGCGTCCGTGCCCGCGACCGTGCCGTTGTGCGTCGCGCCTTCGGCCACCGTGAACGCGTCCGGTGTCGCCGCCGGGGCGGAGTTCACCGGCGTGATCGTGATGGTCACGTCGGACGGGGCGGACCAGTCGGACCCGTCCGACGCCCGGAACGTGAAGCTGTCCGTGCCGTTGAAACCCGCCGTCGGCTGCCGCGCCGCCGTGTAGGTGAACGTGCCGTCCGCGTTGAAGGTGAGCGTGCCGCGCGCTGGGCCCGTCACCAGCGCAAAGGTCAGCGCATCGCCATCGGCGTCCGCGCCGGCGACCGCGCCGTTGTGTGTGCCGCCCTCGGCCACCGTGAACGCGTCCGGTGTCGCCACCGGGGCGGAGTTCACCGGCGTGATCGTGATGGTCACGTCGGACGGGGCGGACCAGTCGGACCCGTCCGACGCCCGGAACGTGAAGCTGTCCGTGCCGTTGAA
>CAYLTB010000091.1:0-12804 GCA_964386675.1 uncultured Verrucomicrobiota bacterium | reverse complement strand
AAACAAGGCCGCAGACTAACATGCCAGGTGGATCAGAAATTCGGGCCCGGTCAGATTCGTGGCCGGCGACGTCCTGCGCCTTATGAGGCGGATCGTGAAGAAACGCGAGCAGCTTTGCTTGCCATATATTCATGGACGCCTCCTTACACTCAAAACGGCTAACACCCAAGACGAGAGACGTCCCCGGACGTCAGGGCGAAACCCCCGTGTTGCCTGAAGGATGACGGGCGTGTCCGAATGAGACACGTTCGCCGCAGGGCGGACCGGGAGCCCGAACGCCCTCCTGCCGCCATGGCAGATAGAGCCTGCTGCGCCCCCTCTCGAGCCCTCCATTCGAAAAGGCCTCCGATGATACAGCTGAATTCTATTCCCGCGATTCGAAACGCGACAAGTGAAAAAGTGAGAAGGATCGTTTGCGGGGAAGCGGACGCCGCGCCGCGGGTATACTCATTATCACCTGATCGTTCTTCTCGCGTTGGCGGGCGGCCTTGGCGATGTCGTGCCCCAGCGGGCCCGAATCACGTTACCACCGTCTGCGCTTGCTGCCCGGCGTTTCTTGTCACCCCGGACCAAACACTCTTGTGGCGCCGAAATGCGAGGGCGCGATAGGCAGCGAGGGTTCCCATATGCGGCCGCCCGCGGACTTTCGCGTGTCGCCCCGGCGGCGAGTTGGTGTAACCTGCCGGGCGCATGGCCGCGATCTTCGTCATCAGCTTGATGCTGCTGGGGTTCGTGGTGGTCAACGCGTGGCGCTGGCCGCGGGTGCGCCGCGCCGGTGCGGCGGCGCCGGGCGCGGTCTCGATCCTGATTCCGGCGCGCGACGAGGCGGAACGGATCGGCGCGGCGGTCTCCGCCGCGCTGGCACAGGACGATACGGTCGGCGAAGCGCTCGTGTACGACGACCACTCGAGCGACGGCACCGCGGATCGAGCGCGGGCCGCCGCCGCCGGCGATCCGCGGCTGCGCGTGCTGCCGCCGGCGCCGCTGCCGGCGGATTGGTGCGGCAAGACCTTTGCCTGCGCGCAGCTGGCCGCCGCGGCGCGCGGCGAGTGGTTGCTCTTTCTCGACGCCGATACGCAACTGAAGCCCGGCGCGGCGGCACGGCTGGTCGCCGAGGCGTCGGCGCGCGGCTGCACGCTGCTCTCTGCCTGGCCGGGCCTGGAATTGCGGAGTTTCTGGGAGCGGGCGCTGCTGCCGATGTTGAACCACGTTGTCTTCACGCTGTTCCCCGCGCCATTGTCCTTGCTTTCGAACCGCCCGTCCCTGGGGCTGGCACACGGCGCGTGCATCCTGGCGCGGCGGGCGGAATACGAGCGGACCGGCGGCCACGCGATGGTCCGTGCAGAATTGTTCGAGGACACCGCGCTGGCGCGCGCCTGGCGGGCCGCCGGCGAGCGCGGACTGTGTCTGGACGGGCAGGACGTCGTGACCGTGCGGATGTACGATTCCTTCGGCGGTATTTGGCGCGGCTTCCAGAAGAACATCCGCCCGGCGTTCCGGCGGGAAGCCAACTTCTGGCTCTTTCTCGCGTTTCGCGCCGCCTTCTTCCTGTGGCCATTCCTGGCGCTCGCGTGGGCGTGGGGCCGGTCGGCCGAGTGGCGTCCGGCGGCGGGCGCCGCGGCCGCGGCGCTGCTGGGCCGCTTCGCCCAGGCGGCGCGGTTCGGCTACCCGCGCTGGTCGTGCCTGTTGCATCCGCTCGCCGAGGGGGCGCTGCTCGCCGTGGGCGGCGCCTCGTGGTACAAGTGGCGGTGGGGCCGCGGAGTGGAATGGAAGTCGCGAATCTATCCAAAAAGAAAGCCGTCGTAATCGGCGCCGGACTCGGCGGCCTCGCGGTCGCCCTGCGCCTGGCGGCCCGCGGCTGGGCGGTTACCGTCTGCGAGCGGACCGCCGCGCCCGGCGGCAAGATGAACCGCTGGGAGACCCGCGGCTATCGCTTCGACACCGGGCCCTCGCTGATCACGATGCCGTGGGTCTTTCAGGAGTTGTTCGCGGCGGCGGGAGCATCGTTGCAGGATCATCTGGAACTGCTGCCGGTGGAACCGCTGGCCGAA
This sequence comes from uncultured Verrucomicrobiota bacterium, assembly GCA_964386675.1. Classification (GTDB taxonomy): domain Bacteria; phylum Verrucomicrobiota; class Kiritimatiellia; order PWTM01; family PWTM01; genus CALGXT01. The sequence continues at coordinate 10,753 of CAYLTB010000091.1, read as the reverse complement.
TACCGCTTTGATGACGGCGTCCGTTTCACCCACACGGCCAGCCTGCCCGACTGGCTGGCGACCGTGCGCCGATGCGAGGACGGCGACGCCGCAGGGTTCCTGGACTTCATGGCGCTCGGCGCGCGGTTGTTCGAGCTCTCGCAGGCCACGTTCTTCCGGCAATCGCCATGGGAGCGGCCGGATGCCTTCCCGGGGCGTGCGCTGCGGCGCGTGCCGTTGCGGCGCGCGTGGGGGCGCTACGACCGAACGGTGCGGCACTTCCTGCGCAGCCCGCACCTGCGCCAGATGTTTGAGCGTTATATCACCTATGTCGGCTCGTCGCCGTACCGTGCGCCGGCGACCCTCGCGGTGATTCCCTACGTCGAATGGGCGTTTGGCGGCTGGCATGTGCGCGGCGGCCTCTACCGTATTGTCGAGGCGATCGCCGGGCTGGCGCAGCGCGCGGGCGTGGAACTGCTGATGAATGCGCCGGTGGCCGCCATCGAGCGCCACGCCGGCCGCGCCGTCGGCGTCGCGCTGGCCGACGGGCGCCGGTTGCCGGCGGAGGTCGTGATCATGAACGGCGACGCCGCCCGGCTGCCCCGGCTGCTCGGCGACCGCAACGACCCCGGCCTCCCGGAGCCGCGGCGCTCGACCTCCGGCCTGATCTTCTTGTTCGCGCTGCCGCGGACGCTGCACGGCCACGCGCACCACACGGTCTGCTTCTCGGCCGACTACGCCGCCGAGTTCCGCCAGCTCTTCGACGAGCGGCGGTTTCCGGACGATCCGACAGTCTATGTCAACATGCCCAGTCGCTCCGACCGCAGCCTGACACCCGGCGAGGGCGAGACGGTCTTCGTCATGGCGAACGCGCCCGCGAACGACGGCGACGTTTGGGACGAGGCGATGACCGCCGGCGCGCGCGAACGCGTGTTGGCGCGCCTGCGGCGGGCGGGCCTGCCGGACTTCGCGCGCGACGCGGTGGCCACGGCCTGCTGGACGCCGCGGCGGATGGCGGAGCAGTACGACATGCCCGGTGGCGCGATTTACGGCCAGGTTTCGCACGGCTGGCGCGGCGCGTTCCTGCGGCCGCCGAACCGCGATCGAAGGCTGCGCGGTCTTTATCTCGTCGGCGGCAGCACGCATCCCGGCGGCGGCACGCCGACGGTGTTGATGTCCGCGGCGATTACGGCCGAACTTATCCGGCGGCACGAGGGCGGCTGATGCCCTTCAAGCTTCCCCATTGCTGGCGGCAGACGGCGCTGCGGGCGGGCATCGCCGTGTATGGCCTGTTCTGGGCGGGCGGCGTGGTCTCCTACGTGGCGCTGGGCGGGCCGCCGCCGGACACGGCGTGGGCCGCCCCGTTCTTCCTGGCGCTGGCCGCCGCGCTGACGCTGGCGCTCTCGCCGCGCGCGGAATGGCGGTTTCTTGCGGCGGCCGCGGCGGTCGGTTTCGCCTCGGAGTGGCTGGGCGTCGCGACGGGTTTCCCGTTCGGCGCCTACGAGTACACCGACGCCTTGTTCCCGCGCGTGTTCGGCGTGCCGCTGGTCATGACGGCGGCGTGGATGGTGCTGGTCGCCTACGCGCGGCAGGTCTCGGCTGCTCCGTGGATCGCCGCCGCATGGATGACCGCGATGGATCTCGTCATTGACCCGTTGGCCGCCAACGCGCTCGGTTTCTGGCAGTGGGCGAGTCCCGGCCCGTACCATGGAATCCCGTGGAGCAACTTCGCCGGCTGGTACGGCGTGAGTCTGGTCGTATTCCTGCTGGACCGCCGGCATCCGCAACCCAATCCGCCGCTGCGCCGGCTGGGCCTCAGCGTGTTTCAGTTCTTTACGGCGATCGCGCTGGCGCTGCGGCTGTGGGGACCGGCGGCTCTCGGCCTTTCGCTGTTGCTGGCGCATGTGGTCCGTTTTCACCGACCAGCGCGTCAATCCGCTCGAAGCACTCCGCCAGGGCCTCCGCCGTCGCCGGCCCGTTGAAGCGGTGCACGATCTGTCCGTCCGGCGCGAGCACGACGATGTTCGCCAAGTTTTCGCGATAATCGAAGGTTCGCGATACCGCGCCCGTCCAGTCCAGCAGGATCGGATGCGGGGATCCGCGCCGGAAAAGGGCGCGTACGGCGGGTTTGAGCGGCCGAGGCACGGCATCGAGACGAGCCACCCCGTGGATTTCTATGGTTTCCGCATACCGGGCCGCCAGCGGAGCGATCCAGCCCTCGATCTGTTCCGCGCCGGCACGGTCGGCCAACGCCAGCACGCGCACGCGCGTGGCATCCGCCTCCACAGTATGTTCGCGGCCGAACTGATCGGAGAGCGTGAAATCCGCCGTCAATCGCACCGGCGCGGTCGCGCCGGCCGCCGCGACCCAGACGCCGGCCAACACCGCAGTCCCCAGGATCCTTCTACTTCCGATACTTCCGTTGGAAACGCGCATCGGTAAATGTATACTACGCACTTGACCTATTCGCCAGACCGACGAAAAAGCGACGCGCCGAACATGAGCGCCCCGGAGCGCATACTCGCCGAGCCTTCGGCGGTGTGGACGGAGGAGGATTGGACGGCCTTCGAGGCCGAAACGCGCCGCCGCGCGCTCGCCGCCGGCGCCGCCGGCGCTTGGACGATCATCGTGCGCGCCGCGCGCCGCGTCATGCGCGCCTACACGACCGGTTTTTTCATCGTCAGCCGGTTTCTTCCGCGCCACAAGCGGGACCGCGTCGAAGTCATTTACGCCACGGTGCGATATCCGGACGAAGTGGCGGACACCTTTCCGCTGTCGGCCGGCGAGCGGTCCACCCGCCTGGAGACGTGGGCGGCGGCCTACGAAACGGCGCTCGGTTGCGGCAGCCTCGGCGAGTCGCTGACGGCCGGTGTGCCGTGCTTTCTGGCCGCCTTCCGCGAAGTGGTGCGCGAGGCGGCGATCCCGCCCGAGCACTTCCGCGCGTTTCTGGAGGCCATGCGGCGCGATGTCCGGCCGCGCCCGTTTGCGACGCTCGAGGACCTGATCGAAAACTACATTTATGGCAGCGCGATCGTCGTCGGTTCCTTCCTCGCGCACATGTACGGGGCCGCAGCGCCGCACCGCTTTCCGGAGGCGCTGGGCGCAGCGCGCGAGCTGGGCATCGGGCTTCAGTTGACCAATTTCGTGCGCGACGTCGCCGAGGACCGCCGCCGCGGCCGGCTCTACCTGCCGCTGGACCTGCTCCAGGCGGAAGGTCTGAATGCGGAAAGCGACCCGCTCGATCCGGCGAACCGCGCCGGCTTTGAGCGCGCGATCCGTCGGATGGCCGGCCTGGCCGAGGATTGCTACGAGCGAGCGGCCCGCGGACTCGACGCGTTCGCGCCGGACAGCCGCCCGGCGATCCGCGCGTGCATCGAAGTCTATGGCGCGCTGAACCGGCGCATCCGGGAGGCCGGGACCGTCGGCCGCCGCGAGAGCGTGCCGTTCCGCGAGAAATGGCGATGCCTGCCGCGGTCCAAATACTGGCGCGTCCCTTGGAGTTATCTGGCGTCATGAGCCGCGCGACTCCGGCGGCGAATGGCGGCCCGCGACCCGACATCGTTATTGTGGGCGGCGGCATCGGCGGCCTCTGCGCGGCCATCCGGCTCCGCGCCGCCGGTTGCGCCGTGACGCTGCTCGAAGCCGGGCCGCGCACGGGCGGCCGCGCGAACCTCATCGAGCACGACGGCTTCCGCTTCGATACCGGCCCCTCGCTGTTGAATTACCCGTGGGTATTCGAGGAGCTTTTCCAGTCGGCGGGCCGGCGAATGAGCGATTACCTGACCCTGCTGCCGGTGGACCCTTCGATCCGCTTCCTGTGGCCGGACGGCGCGGAGCTTTCGCTCTCCGCGCAATTGCCGCGGCTGCGGGCGGAGGTCGAGCGGTTCGATCCGGAGGCGGGGGCCGGCCTGATGCGGTTTCTGGCGGACGCCGAGTTCAAGTTCAGTTTCGCCTTCCGGAAGCTGGTGCGGAGCAATGTGTCCCATCCGCTGCGCTGGCTGGGCGCGCTCTCGGCGCGGGAATTGGTCCGGTCGGCCGTGTGGCGGTCGCTGAACGGCGAGCTGGGCCGGTTCTTCCGCCATGCGCGGTTGCGCGAAGCGCTCGGTTCCTATGCCATGTACCTGGGCGGCTCGCCGTGGACGCTGCCGGGCCTGTTCTCGATTCTGCCCTATGGCGAGCTGGCCTACGGACTCTGGCTGCCGCGCGGCGGCATGTACGCGCTGGTCGAAGCGCTCGAACGGCTGGCGCGCGAGCTGGGCGTAACTGTCAGCACCGGCGCCCGCGTCCGGCGCATCCGCGTCGAGGGCGGGCGCGCAACGGGAGTCGAACTCGAGGGCGGCGGGTTCGTGGCCGCGGCGGCGGTCGTGTCGAACGTGGACGTGCCGACGACCTGGACCGAGCTGCTGGAGCGGCCGTCGCTGCGGCGGCCGCTCGCGATGACGCCGGGCGTGCTGACCTTCTACTGGGGCATCCGCGGCCGCGTCGAGGGATTGCGCCACCACACGATCTTCCTTCCGGACGACTTCCGCGACACCTTCGCAGACCTGCTCCGGCGACGGCGCATTCCCGAACAACTCGCGTTCTACATCAGCGTACCGACCGACACCGATCCGATCTTGGCGCCGCCGGGCGACACGGCGGCCTTTGCCCTGGTCCCGACCCCGCGACTGAGCGAACTGGGCGACGTCAATTGGTCCGCGATCACGGCCGAAAGCCGCGCGCGGGTCTTTGAACGGCTGCGCCGGCACGGCACGGCGCTCGATCCGGCGCGGATCGTCTTCGAGCGCGTCTGGACGCCGGAAGAGTGGCGCGTGCGATTCGGATTGCACGACGGCTCCGCATTCGGGGCGGCGCATTCGCTGTTTCAACTGGGGCCGTTCCGCCCGCCGAACCGCGACCGGCGGGTGCGTGGATTGTATTACGTCGGGGCCAGCACAACCCCCGGCACGGGGGTGCCGATGGTCGCGCTGGGCGGCGAGATGGTGGCGCGGCGGGTGCTGGAAGATGCTGCACGTTGAGACCTGGGGCGACGGACCGCGCGCGTTCATCGGCCTGCACGGCTGGGGCGGCGACCATCGCGAGTTCGCGCCGCTGGCGGCGCGGCGACCGCCGGACTCACGGCTGATCGGTTTCGACCTGCCGGGCTGCGGCCGCTCGCCCCCGCCGCCGCGCTGGGACCCGGCGGCGATCGCGGACCTGCTCGCGGATGCGGTGGCGCGGCATGGCGGGGCGGCGCCCACGCTGGTCGGCTATTGCAGCGGCGCGGCGTTGGCGCTGCTGGTGGCGGAGCGCGCGCCGGACCGGGTGGCGCGGCTGGTGCTGATCGAGCCGTTCGCGTTTGTGCCCTGGTATTTCCGGATCTTCTTGGCGGGCGCCTTCGGACGGCGCGCGTACCGCGCCGCGTTCGCGGGCGCCTTCGGACGGCGCGCGACCAACTGGGCACTGCGCCGGCGCCAGGGCGCAGAAGAGGATTTCACGGCGGCGTTCGCGCGCGTGGACCACGAATCCGCGCTGCGCTGGCTCCGGCTGTTTGCGGCGATCGGAACCGCACGGCGGTTCGCCGGCCTGCGGCGGCCGACGGACCTCGCGGTCGGCGAGCGCACGTTCGCCGCGGTGCGGGAGTCCGTGCGGCAGTATCAGGCCCAGTGGCCGCACGCGCGGATGCACCGGCTGCGGGACGTCGGACACCTGCCGATGCGGCGCGGCGCGCGGCAGATTGCGGAGATCGTCTTCGGCGCGTCAGCCGCCGGGACGTGAACCCGGACGGCGCTCATATCCGCGCGCGTTTCCAACGCCCGGTCAGGAACCAGCCGGTGACGAGCAGCCCGTGGACGGCGGTCGCGGCGGCCATCGCCCACCAGACGCCCGGGAGACCGAACGCCGTCGGCCGCGACAGCGTGACGGCCAGCGGCACCTGGAGTCCCCAGAGCGACGCGACGGTGAACAGCATCGGGAACAGACTGTCGCCCGCGCCGTTCAGTCCGCGGCCCAGCACGATCGCCAGGGCCGCGAAGATGTAGAAGGGCGACACCGTGCGCAGGTACACCGCGCCGATCGCCACGACCTCCGGCGCCGGGTTGAACGCGCGGATCAGCGCCGGTGCGAACAGCACGAGGACGAGCCCGGAGGCCACCATGAAACCGACGCCGATCGCCGATGCCAGCCAGGCGCCGCGTTGCGCGCGGTCGGGGCGTCCCGCGCCGAGGTTTTGGCCGACGATCGTCGCCGCCGCACCGCCGAGCGCGAACGCCGGCATCAGCACGATCATGTGAAACCGCATCCCGGTGCCGTACGCGGCAACCGCCACCGTGCCGAATCCCGCGACGACCCGCATCAGCGCCGCCGTCATCAGGCTGCGCGCCAGCATCTGGCCGGAGCCGGGAATCCCGATCCGCAGCAGCCGCCAGATGATTCCGCCTTGCGGGCGCAGGTCCGCCGGGCGCACGTGCAGCGCGGCCCGCCCGCCGGCTAGCGCGCGCAGCGCGAACGCCGCCGCCGTCGCGTCGGCGATCAGCGTCGCCCAGCCGGCGCCGACGACCCCCAGCCGCGGCGTCGGTCCGAGTCCGAAGATCAGGATCGGATCGAGCACGATGTTGATCGCATTGGCCAGCAGCATCAGCCGCATCGGCGTTATCGGGTCGCCCGCGCCCTGCATTCCGGCGTTCGAGATGAACAGGAAGAAGACCGAGAAGCTGCCCCAGAGCATGATCCGCAGGTAACCGCCGCCCGCCGCCTGCACCTCGGGCGCCGCGCCCAGCAGCGCGATCAAGCGGTCGGCATAGACCGTGCCGAGGACCGCCGTGCCGGCGCCGAAGAAGGCCGCCAGCAGCAGCGACTGGCCGGCCGCGGCGGCGGCATCCTCGCGCCGACGCGCGCCGACTGCCCGCGCCACGAGCGCGACCGTGCCCGTCGACAGGCCCATCAGCATCGGCGAAAGGACCCAGACGACCGTTCCGCCCATCGCGACCGCCGCGATCGCCTCGTGTCCGAGCCGCCCGACCCAGAACAGGTCAATCAGGCTCTGCGCGTTGGAGAGCAGCGCGCTGAAGAACATCGGCGCGGCGAGCGCCGCGATCGCGCGGAGCAGGGAACCCTCGGTGACGCGGACCTGGCGGCCGACGGCCGGCGTAAGGGGCGCGGGAGCGCTGGAGGACGCGCTCACGGGCTGCCGATCGAGAACATCGCCTCGAGGTCGTGCCGCGAATAGGCGCGGAAGGCGAGCATCGTCTCGCTGTCGAGGATGCCTTCGATTTTCAACATTTCGCCGGTGACCACGCCGGCCATCGCGTCGCTGTCGGGTGCGCGGACCATCGCGATCAGATCCCAGCGCCCGCTGACGGAGTACACTTCGCTGACGTGCCGGAGGTCCGCGACGCGGGCGGCGACCTCGTTGACGCGCCGGCGATCCACCTTGAGGGCGACAAGCGCAGTGATCATGAGGACTCCCTTTCGGTTCCCATCATGGATGACGCCGGGAGGATGTACAGCATAAATTGCCTCCGCCGCGGCGCCCGGAGACGCCGGATTCTTCACCGTCCGCCGATGCGGCGGAGTCGCACGGAGTCGCTCATGCCGGACACCGGCGTCGTGCCGCCGACGACCACGAGCGGATCCCCGCGCCGCGCGAGGCCCGCGGCCAGCAGCCGCCGGTCCGCGGCCGACAGCAGCGGCTCGACGCGCTCGGAGAACGCGGTCGGGAAGGTTCGCGTGTTCCAGGCCAGCGCCAGCCGCCGCTCGACGCGCGGCGCCGGCGTAAACGCCCAGATCGGCGCGTTCGGGCGCAGGTGGGACAGGTACAACGCGGTCGCGCCGGAGAGCGTGAACACCGCGATCGGCGCGCCGCCGAGGTCGCGGCTGGCCCATGCGGCCGCTTCGCAGAGGGCGTGGTACGGCCGATGCGGCTCCAGCCGCAAGTCCCGCGGCCCCCGATCCGCCAGCGGCGACCGCGCGACCCGCGCATCAATCGCCGCCATCATCCGCGCGGCCTCCACCGGAAACCGCCCGACCGATGTCTCTGCGGAAAGCATCACCGCATCGGCGCCATCAAGAATCGCGTTAGCGACGTCGGACGCCTCGGCCCGGGTCGGCCGCGGCGATTGAACCATGGACTCCAGCATCTGCGTGGCCACGATCGCCGTCTTCGCCCGGCGGTTGGCCGCTGCAATCAGATCCTTCTGGATCAGCGGAACATTTTCCGGCTCGACCTCGACGCCGAGATCGCCGCGCGCGACCATGATGCCGTCGCAGGCCTCCAGGATCGCCGCGATATCCGCGACCGCCTCCGGCGTTTCGATCTTCGCGATCAACGCGGGCGGCGTTTTCTCGCGTGCGAGACGGCGGCGCAGCGGAACCAGGTCCGCCGCCGTTCGGACGAACGACAGCGCCACGAAGTCCGGCCCGAGGCCGAGCAGGGCGTCCAGGTCGCGGCGGTCCTTGGCGGTGAGCGCGGGAATCGAAAGGCGGGCGCCGGGCAGGTTGACGCCCTTGCGGCTGGAATAGATGCCGGTGTTGAGCGTCTCGGCGCGGCCGCGGCGTCGGGCGGGATCGCATTCGATCACGCGCAGACGGATGGCGCCGTCGTTGATGAGGAGCAACTGTCCCGGTCGGATTTCGCGAAAGAGCGGCGGGTAAGCGATGGCGATCCGCCGCGCGTCGCACGGACCGGCGCCGGCCGTCAGCTCGACCGTCGTGCCGCCCTCGAGGGTCACCGGCGCGTCGCTGGCGGTGCGGCCGGTGCGGATCTTCGGACCCTGCAGATCGGCGAGTACCGCTGATTCCCGCCCCCGTTTTGCTGCGACGGCGCGCAGCGCGCGGATGACCTCGGCATGTTCCCCAATGTCGCCGTGCGAGAGATTGAGCCGGAACACGGAGACGCCGGCGTCCAGCAGCGCGGCGAGCCGGTCGGGCGCGCGGCTGGCGGGCCCGATGGTTGCGACGATGCGCGCGCGCGGAAACGTCTCGGGGGTGGAGCGCCCTCGGGCAGTGTTCATGCGGGTGAGACTAACACGTCGCGCGCGAAAATTCACGGCGGGACGCCGGAGCGGCGCGTTCCGGTCAGCGCGCGCCGACCGCCGGCGCGGGCGCCGCGGCCCGCACCTTGAAGGCGAGGTCTCTCGCGAAGGGCGGGACCGGGACTTCGAGCGCTCCGCCGGCACTCGCGGCCGCGGTCTGTTCGAGCCGCCGGCCGGTCTGCGTGTTCCAGAACTCGACGACATAGTCGCCGTCGTTCAGGCCGGGAATCCGCAGCCGGACGTCGCGGGTCCGCGCCGGCCCGTCAGGATCGATCTCACTGAAGTCGCGGGCGCGGTAGATCCATCCCAGGGAGCGCGCAGGGCTTGCCATGCCGATGACCGCGACCTCCCCACTGCCCTGCACCACCAGCGGCGCCACGCGCAATTCGGGGTCGCGCCGGTCTTCGCCCTCGAGGAATCGTGCCACGGCCGCATAGACGTTGAACAGCCCCTCCTCCTCGACCATCTGCCACCACCAGAACAGCGGACCGCCGCCCAGCGGCAACGCCGCCGCGGCCCAATGCGCCGCGAAAAAGGCGTCGGTGACGTGCCGCAGTCCCTGCATGCCCTGCGGCGAACCGCCGAACTCCGTGACCAGCGCGGGCTTGTTGAACGGGTTGTTGAACTCGGCGCTGCGCCGCAGCAGTTCCACGATGAACAGGGCGTCGGGATTCGAGTGGTACGCGTCAATGCCGGCCCAGTCGAGTTCCGGCAGTTCCACCAGTCGAGGATTCTGGTGGGTGTAATCGCCGCAGACGTGCGTCGAGATCATCCGCCCGTAGAAGTCCATTTTGCGGATGGCGCGGATCATGTCGCGATGCCACTCGACCGTTTCCGGCCGCAGGTGGGGGCGCGGCTGACGGTCGCGCGAACCGGTGAGGTCGAGTTCGCTCCACAACTCCCAGGTGAAGACGTTCGGGCTGTAGCCCCAGCGCGCGATCTTGTAGCGCATCAGGCGCAGGAAGTCGCGGCGGGCGCGCGGGTCGGTGAAGAAATCGTCCGGCGTCTTCAGGTAGCCGCCGCGCGCGGCGTTGAAGGGGTTGTCCTCCCACTCGGCGTCGGACCAGTCGCTGAACTTGCCGTGGTTATGGATGACGAGGTTGAGGAAGATGCCGTTGCGCTCGGCGTCCTCCACCACGCGGTCCATCTGCCAGGCATGGAGCAGGTTGTACTGCCCGATGCCGTGATATCCCTCGCGCAGCGGCGTCCACTCGAGCCCGAGCGACCAGGCGGCGAACCAGATTTCGGCGAAGTTGGCGCGGTGGGCGCGCAGCAGGCGGAAGTAGCGCTCATAAACGGCGGGCCCCTCCGGGAAACGCTGCCGCCAGGGGAAATTCAGTTGGTAGCGCGTGTCAAAGGGCGAGCGGATGTTGTGCCCGAGCGGGTAGAAATAGTCGCCGTTCTCGAACTCGAAGTAGCGCGGATCGCGCGTTGAGACTCGGACGAATCCGGGTCGGCCGGACGCGCGCGCCTCGAATTCGCCGGGCCCCCAGCGGGCCTCGCCGCGCGCGTCGTGTGCGATCAGTCGGTAGCGGTGGACCCCCGCCGTGCGCGGCGTATAGCGGACCATCCACACCGGCGGTCCCTGCGGCAGGTACCGTTCGCCGACCGGCGTAAGGCGGCGGAAGTAGTCCTGCGCGAAGAAGCCCTCCACGGTTTCCTCGACGCCGTCCGGCCGCTCGATTACCGCGCGCACGGCGATTTCGTCGGGATCGAATGGGTTTTCGTAGCGGTCCGGCAGCGCAAACCGCAGCTCGAACCGG
>CAYLTB010000090.1:0-12928 GCA_964386675.1 uncultured Verrucomicrobiota bacterium | reverse complement strand
GTTCTTTTTAATGGGGGTGTTCGTGCTGGTCGGCGCCCTGCACGAGACCCATTGGATCGAAAGGCTCTCCGACGCACTGGGACGGTGGCTGGGCGGCAGCCCGGCGCTCGCATTTGCCGCACTGGTCGGCATTGCCATGCTGGTCTCCGGATTTGTGGATAACGTTCCGTTCCTCCTGGCGATGATCCCGGTCGCGACGAACCTCTCGCAACGGCTCGGAACGCCCCGGGAATTGCTCTTGTTCGGCCTGCTGATTGGCGCGTGCATCGGCGGAAACTTGACCCCGATCGGGGCGTCCGCCAACATCGTGGCCATGGGCGTGCTGCGCAAGAACGGCGAAACGGTGGGCTTTGGCGACTTCATGAGGGTGGGGGTGCCGTTTACGCTGGCGGCGGTCGCCGCCGCCGCCGGCCTCGTCTGGTGGATATGGTCCTGACGTCGGAGTCCAACCGAATGAAATCAAGCGACATCTGGCTGGATGCGGGCGCCCTCGCAGACTACGAGACCTCCGGCCGCCGCGCGTTTCGTTCGCCCGACGGCCGCGCGATCGCCATCTTTCGGGTGGGCGGCGAGTTTTTTGCCGTGTCCGATGTGTGTACGCACGCCAACGCCGCGTTGAGCGACGGTCCGCTCGACGGATACGAACTGGAATGCCCGCTGCACGGCGCCCGCTTCGATATCCGTACCGGCCGTGCAGTCACTCCGCCCGCCAGCCGGCCGCTGCGCCGGTTCGAGGTCAAGGTCGAGGCCGACCGCGTCTGGGTCCGCGGTTGACGGCGCGACACGGCGCCCGCGCCCTGCGGGCTGCGGCGGCCGAGCACGCCGTCTCGCGGGGGGCGGCGCGCCCCCTCGCCGCTGTTTTGACAGCGTTCAGCGCTGTTTGCGGCGCGCCGGCTCGACGGCCGCGCCGCTGCGGATACGGAGCTGGTGTCGCTCGACCGCAACGAAGCTGTTCGGCGGGACGCTGTGCATCAAAAAGACGTTGCCGCCGATCGTCGAACCCGCGCCGATCACCGTCTGACCGCCCAGAATCGTTGCGTTGGCGTAGATGACGACGTCATCCTCCACGGTCGGGTGGCGTCGGATATGCTTGACCGGGTTACCGTGTTCGTCCAGCGGGAAGCTCTGTGCGCCGAGCGTGACCCCCTGGTAGATCTTGACCCGATTCCCGATGCGGGCCGTCTCGCCAATCACGACCCCGGTGGCGTGGTCGATGAAGAAACCATGGCCGATCTCGGCGCCCGGGTGGATGTCCACGCCGGTGCGCGCGTGGGTCCACTCACTCATGATACGCGGCACGATCGGGACATCGCGCCGGTAGAATTCGTGGGCGATCCGGTGCGATGCGATCGCCATCAGGCCGGGATAGGCCAGTTGCACTTCCGCGTAGGTCAGCGCCGCTGGGTCGCCCTCGTAGGCAGCCCGCACGTCCTCGATCAGCCAGCGGCGCACTTCCGGAAGCCGCTCGGTGAACTCGCGCAGGACCCGCCTCGCCTCCGCCGCGGGATCGGCGGGAGGCGGAGCCTGGCCGGCGCGCGCGGCCGCCCCGCTCCAGCGGAACGGGATCGCGCGCTCGAGTTCCGGCCGCAGCAGCCGCCACGCCTGGCTGAGCCGCCGCATCAGGAAGATGCCGAACTCGTCAGGCGCCAGCGCCGTGGAGCGCTCGCGCCCGGGAAACATCAGGTCAATCAGGACCCGCAGCGCCTCGACGACATTCGAAACGTCCGGGTAATCGTGCAGCAGGCTGTCGGGGCGGTCCTCCGTGCCCGCGAAGTAGAGCGGGCGCAGCCGCGCCACGGTATCGCACAACAGCCGCTCCGTCGGGTCGCCGCCGCACTTCGTCTTCGGTTCTTTCGGGCTTTCGCTCATGTCCGGCACGCTCCGGCGGGTGTTTAGCACCACCGGGGCCCGTTCGCAACCCAAAGCTTTTCCGAAGCGGGGACGCGGCGCGCGATGGCCTTGAAGCCGCTCGGCATTTGGGAGTAGGATGCGCACGGCGGCGTCGCGCAGGGGGTGGAACCTCCCGCGGCGCGGGGGAGAGCGCTCTCATGCACGACATCCGGGTGATTCGCGAACGATTGGATGAACTTCGCGCGGCCTTGCGTGCCCGCGGCGCGGAGGTGGATGTGGACGCCATCGCCCGGCTCGACGCGGAGCGGCGCCAGGCGCTGACCGAGGCGGAGGCGCTCAAGAACGAGCGCAACGTCGTTTCGAAGGAGATCGGCGCCCAGCGCAAGGCCGGACAGGACACCGCCGCGCGGCAGGCCGCCGTCCGGGCGCTCGGCGAGCGCATCGCGGCGCTGGACGAGGCGGCCCGCCGCGCCGAGGCCGAGCGCGACGCGCTGCTGCTGCGCGTGCCGAACATTCCCCACCCCAGCGTGCCGGTCGGCAGGGATTCGGCGGACAACGTGGTCGTCCGTTCGTGGGGCCGGCCGAAGGAATTTGCCTTCGAACCGAAATCGCACGTGGAGCTGTGCGAGCGACTCCGGTTGGTGGACTTCGCGCGCGCGGCACGGATGACCGGGGCGGGCTTTCACATCTACACCGGCGTCGGCGCCCGCCTGGAACGGGCGCTCATCCAGTTCATGCTCGATCTGCATACGCAACAGCACGGCTACCTGGAGGTGTCTCCGCCCTTTGTCTGCAACGCCGCCGCCATGACCGGCACCGGCCAACTGCCGAAGATGGCGGAGGACATGTATTTCATCCCCGCGGACGGCCTCTATCTCGTGCCGACCGCCGAAGTCCCGGTGACCAATATCTACCGCGAAGAGATCATTGCGGACCCGCTGCCTATCAAGATGACCGCTTACACCCCCTGCTTCCGCCGCGAGGCCGGTTCGGCCGGCCGCGAGACGCGCGGGTTGATCCGCGTGCACCAGTTCGACAAGGTGGAGCTGGTCAAGTTCGTCGCGCCGGAAACCTCCTACGACGAGCTCGAATCGCTCGTCCGCGATGCCGAGGATGTCCTGCAGGCATTGGAGGTGCCGTACCGCGTCCTGGCCCTCTGCACGGGCGACTTGAGCTTTTCGGCGGCTAAATGCTACGACATCGAGATCTGGGCGCCCGGCCAGAAGGCCTGGCTGGAAGTCTCCTCGTGCAGCAATTTCGAAGACTTTCAGGCCCGTCGCGCCAATATTCGCTATCGCAACGCGCAGGGCAAGGCGGCCTTCGTCCATACGCTCAACGGCTCGGGCGTGGCGCTGGCGCGCCTGTTCGTCGCGTTGCTCGAGAACGGCCAGCAGGCCGATGGCTCGGTGGTGCTGCCGGAACGCCTTCGGCCTTATATGGACGGGCGTGACCGCATTGAGCCGTGCGCGTAAGAGTGCCCTGCCGCCGAACTTGACGGCGATCGTGGCTGGCGCGCTGGTGCCGCTGCGCCTGCGGCGCGGTGCGCGGTTGATCGTGGGGGTCTCCGGCGGCGCGGACTCCACGGCGCTGGCCTGCGCGCTGGCGGAGGCCGCCGCCGGCGAAGGCTGGTCGCTGCGGCTGGCCCATCTGCATCACGGATTGCGCGGCGCCGCGGCGGACCGCGATCGGGAGTTCGTCCGATCCCTGGCCCGATCGCTGGGCGCACGATTCACGTCCGTCCGCATTTCCGTTCCCGATCTGGCCCGCCGGCAGGGGGGTTCGTTCGAGATGGCCGCGCGCGCGGCGCGGCGCCGGTTCTTCACGGCACTGGCGCGCCGCGAGAGGGCGGCGGCCGTCGTGCTGGCGCACACGGCCGACGACCAGGCCGAAACAGTGCTGCTCCGGCTGGCGCGGGGCGCGGCCGCGCTCGGACTGGGCGGTATGGCCGGCATCGCCGAGCTCGGTGGCACGCCGCTGGTGCGGCCGTTGCTCACCGTGTTTCGGCGCGACATCGAGGCATGGCTTCGCGTCCGTGGCCAGCCTTGGCGCGAGGACGAGTCCAACCGCGATCTGCAGTATTTGCGAAACCGGGTGCGTTTTCGCGTGATCCCCGTGATCGAGCGCGAGTTGAATCCCCGCGCGAAGGCAGCGCTCGGCCGCGCGGCGCGGATGCTGCGCGAGGATGAAGCGCTGTTGTCGAAGTTGGCCGACGGCCTGCGGCGACGAGCGGCCGCGCGCGGCGGCGGGTTGCGCGCGGGCCCATTGTTGCGCGCGGCCGCGCCGTTGAGGCGGCGGACGCTGAGGGAATGGCTGAAGTCCTCCGCGGCCCGGTGCGCCGACCCGGACGAGCGATTGATGGAACGGGTCGAGTCCGTTTTGCAGGGGAAAGTCCGCGCCGTTGACGTGCGCCGTGGATGGCGCGCCGTGCGGCGGGATGGCGAGTTGATGATTTGCCGTGAACGCGCGCCGATGCGGCAACCGGCCGCCCCCCCTTCCGTGCCGCAGCCGGTGCCCGGCCGTGCGAGTCTGCCTTGGGCGGAGGCCGTCGCGGAGGCTCGGATGGACCGGGGATATCAAAAACGACGACCGGCCGGCGCGGGGCGGCTGCCGGCCGTTGTCTGGCTGGCAAGGGACAAGGCGCTGCGCGCACCGTTGCGCTGGCGGTCGTGGCGGCCGGGCGATCGCATCCGGCCGCTGGGCATGAGCGGCTCTCGAAAACTTCAGGATATATTCACGGACGCGCGGCTCCCGGTCGAGGAGCGGCGACGGCTGCCGATCCTGGTCAACGGACGCGAAATCGTCTGGGTGCCGGGATACCGCATGGCTCGCGAGTGGGCCGCGCCGTCGCCCTCCGCGCCCACCGTTCGTCTTCGGATTCGGCGCGTCACGGGTGCGGACTGATGGAAAAGCGATTCCGGCGTTTTCGCGCGCGCCACCAAACCTGTGCCCGTTTGACCCAGCGGCCGAACAGCGGCACGTCGTACGACAGCACGGCAACGCCGAGCGTCAGAAACAGGATGCCTTGCAATATCGGCAGAAAAAGGCCCAACAGCCCCAAAATGATCAGAACGATGCCGATTAGCAGCCGCAACGGGCGCGGCAGCCGCCGGATTCGTTCGCGCCATCGCATGGCATTTCCCGCTATAGGACAGCGATGTCGCGTCGCGGCTCGCCGGCGGGGAACGGGGCAGTGCACACACGCTCCCGCGCGCCCAACACCGCGATGCGGGACGAGGCCGCTGCCATCGCCTCGCCGAACGCGCGGAAATGCCCGATGCCGGTCGCGAGCACTTCCTCGCGGCGGCGCTGGCGTTCCGCGTCGGTCAGTCCGACCAGCCGGTGGACGAGGGAGGTGTGGCCCTTGGCGTCCGGCAACAGTGGCGTGTCCAGGTCGCCGATCGCGCCGATGATCGCCTTGCGGACCTCGTCGTCGGAGATCGGCGCGGTCCGCAGAAATTCCGCCGCGCCGCGGAAGGCCTCCAGCGTCTTTTCCAAGTTCGGGTCGCGATAGGAGAGCAGGTACAACGTATTGCCCGACCGGTCGTAGCGGCAGAAGCCGCCGTAGGCGCCGCCCTGCACGCGCACCCGCTCCCAGAGCCAGGTCGCATTGAGATACCGCGTGATCGCCAGCGCGGAACCGTGAAACATGTAGCCGGCCGAGTCGAGATCGAACGCCTGGCCGACATAGTTGACCTGCGCGGGAATGCTGAGCGCTTCGTGGGCCGGCGCGGCCCACCGCGCCCAATCGCCGTCCGCGGCGCCGCCGCGCGGTTCGGCGGGCAGTCGCGCGAGCAGATCGGAGACGGCCCGTTCGACACGGGGCAGGTCGGCTGCCGCGGTCGTCACGTTCACGAACGCCCCCCGACGTGCAAAGAGGCGCGCCCGGATTTCGGCGAGCGGCGCCAGTACGCGCCCGCCCAGATCCTCCGGCGCGCGGGAGACCTCGCGCAGCCAGAAGAGTTGGTCCAGCCCGTCGAACTGCTCGCCCAGCCAGCCCGCTTCCGTGCGCTGCGCGGCGAGACGTCCCTGTACCACCCGCGATCCAGCGGGCACGATCTGCGCCTCGGCGCAGGCTTTCTCTTCCAGCAGCATCTGCCGGATGCGCTCGGCATGGTCAAACCGGGCGTCGACCAGGGCGTCGGCGAAGATGCCGCACAGGTCCTCCACTTGTCCGACCAGGCACTTGCCCTGCAGGCGGTACCAGGCCGTCGCCTCGCGGCGGTCGAGCAGGCCTGCGGCCAGCGGCCCGGCGCGAACGCCGCCGGTCCGGCGTCCGATGCGCCGGTTGAACGCGGCGTAGTCCTCGCGGCTCGTCCCCGTCTCAAGCAGCACGCCGTCCAGGATTCCGACGTGGGGCAGCAGCGCCGCCGGCAGGTTCCGCAGCGGAAAGGCGAGGTCCAGGTACACAATGCCGCTGGTGAACAGGTCGTGCGTGAACCATCGTACGCCGTCGCGCGGGGTCTCCTTGCAGGGATACGTTTCGATCTTCGGATTCAGGTCGCGAAGTTGCAGTGTCGGAATGGTCGCGAGCGCTTCCGCCGAATCGGGCCGCACCTGGGCCTCCCGCAGCCGCCGGACATCCCGTTGCACGCGCTTGACGCGGGCCGCAGACCAGGACTTGCGGAGGGCCTCAAGCTGCTCCCGTTCCTCCCGCTCGCGGCGCGGCCCATATTCGGGATCCGGTTCCAACACGACCGTGGTGCGGTGCGGATTGTCCAGCAGGTGGCTGCGGATTAGGCGCGTCCAGAAATCCGGCTCCGCGGCGATGCGCCGCTTGACCTCGGCGAGCGTGTCCTCGAAAGCGATGCCCGCAATCGGATCGCCGCCATAGCCCCAGAGCGTCACCGCGGAGAGCATCATCGCCAGCCCGCGGGGGAAGCCGCCGGTGTTGTTTTCCCGCAAGTTGAACTCGACCGTATTGACCGCGGCCTCGACGAGTTCGGGGTGCACACCCTCGCGGGCCAGCCGCGCGAGCGTGTCGAGGATCAGCCGTTCCATGCGCGGCGCGTCGGCGGGCCGGATGCCGCGCAGACCGGCGGTATAGACCATCTGACGCAGTTGCGTTTCCAGGTGGCTCATCACTTCTTCGCCCAGGCCGGATTCGATGAGCGCCTGGTACAGCGGCGACGCCGGCGTGCCGCCCAGCACGTGGGCGAGCAGCGAGAACGAGAGCAGCCTCACCGGATCGTTGGGTTCCGGCAGCGCCCAGTTGAGCGCCGCAAAACCGCGGTCGGCGCCGGGCGAGTCGCGTTCCACGGCAAATGGCACCGTCCGCCGGCGGGGTTCGGAAAAGGGCGGCTGCAACGCCACCGACGCGTCCACCCGTTTGCGGCGGTAGGGGTTCAGGAACTCCGCCAGATGCCGCAGCCGGGCGTCCGGATCGTCATTACCCGCAAAAAAAACCAGTGCATTCGATGGGTGATAGTACGTCCGGTGAAAACGGACAAATTCGGGAAAGGTCAACTGCGGGATCACGTCCGGGTCGCCGCCCGAATCGAAACCGTAGGTCGTGTCCGGGAACAGCGACTGCACGCAAACCTCGCCGAAGCGAGCGTCCGGCGACGAATACACGCCCTTCATCTCGTTGTACACGACCCCCTTGATGGATAGCGCGCCGTCGGCTTCGGCAATCTCGTAATGCCAGCCCTCCTGCCGCAGCGTGTCCGGTGTGATCCGCGGATGGAAAACGGCGTCGAGATAGACGTCCACGAGATTATGAAAATCGCGCTCGTTCTGGCTCGCAACCGGATAGCAAGTCTTGTCGGGGTAGGTGAAGGCGTTGAGGAAGGTCTTCAGCGAGCCTTTGAGCAGTTCGACGAACGGCTCCTTGACCGGATACTTTCGTGATCCGCACAGCACGGAGTGCTCGAGGATGTGGGCGATGCCGGTCGAGTTGCGCGGCGGCGTCCGGAAAACGATGCCGAAGGCCTTGTTGTTGTCGTCGTTGATCACCGAGATCACCTCGGCCCCGGTGCGGTGACGGTACACCCGCACCAGCGATTGGCGTTCAGGGACACGCACTTCGCGCTCCAGCGCGAAACCCAGGGCGTCAACATCGCTCATGGATGAACCTTTCGGGTCGAACCGCCGACCTGACCGGGCGGCGGACGAGCATGCATACCGAATGCGGGGACCAGCGGGAAGAAAAAACGGCTTGCACGGATGGGAAAGGGCGGGCTATTGTTACGCCGCAGAACGATGCGAGCGTAGCTCAGTGGTAGAGCTCCACCTTGCCAAGGTGGATGTCGTGGGTTCAAATCCCATCGCTCGCTCCAATCCCCAGTTAAAGCACAATATGCCCCCGGAGCGAAAAGTGCTGGCCGTGCCTCGGCGCTCCGTCGGACGGGGGCGGGGCGAAGGCCGGAGGAGCCGGCGTCCGTGATTCCGATTCGCGACACGGTACCGAGCCGCTGCCTGCCGGTGGCGACCC
Source organism: uncultured Verrucomicrobiota bacterium (assembly GCA_964386675.1). GTDB lineage: Bacteria > Verrucomicrobiota > Kiritimatiellia > PWTM01 > PWTM01 > CALGXT01. The sequence continues at coordinate 4,647 of CAYLTB010000090.1, read as the reverse complement.
TGGGCTTGATCGCCGTCAATGTTCTGATTTTTTTGCAGCAGCGTTCGCTGTCGCCGGCGATGCAGGAGCGGCTGGTTTTCCTGTTCGGTCTGGTGCCGCTGCGCTACACGGCCCCCGACCTGGCCTCGCAATACGGGGTGCCGCCGGGCGACGGGTGGCCTTTCCTGACCCATATGTTCCTGCACGCGAACTGGCCGCATTTGATCGGCAACATGTGGACGCTGTGGATCTTCGGCGACAATGTGGAAGATCGCATGGGGCCGGTGCGGTTTCTCCTGTTTTATCTGCTCGGCGGGCTGGCGGCCGCCGCAGCGCAGCTCTATGCGATTCCGCTCGCCAGCGTTCCGATGGTTGGCGCTTCCGGCGCGGTTGCGGCGGTGCTCGGCGCCTATTTTCTGCTTTATCCCACTGCGCGTGTGATCGCGCTGGTGCCGGTGTTCTTCTATCCGCTGTTTGTCGCCGTGCCCGCAGCGACGTATTTGCTGGTCTGGTTCCTCTCGCAGTGGTGGGCGGGCTGGCTGTCGAGTTTCGCGCCGACCCGCGGGGGCGGCATCGCCTGGTGGGCACACATCGGCGGCTTTGTCTTCGGACTGGCGGCCCACCGATTGTTCGTGGGCCGACGGCGCGTGTGCCGGCGACGCGCTCGCGACGAATGGGCCTGGGAGGAGTTCTGGCAGCGATGGTGAGCGCAAGAGGGACGGAATCGACAACGGGGGCGCGGCCATGGATATGATGCAGTTGTTCTGGTTGTTCTTCGTCGTGAGCGCACTGCAGCCCGTGCTGCGGCAGCGCCTGCTCGAAAGCGCCCGCCAACGGCTCATCGCCCGCATCGAGGAGAAACGCCGATCCCGGTTGATCCTCCTCGTTCACCGGCAGGAAACCATGAGCCTCCTCGGCTTCCCCGTGATGCGCTACATTGACATTCAGGATGCCGAGGCGGTGATGCGGGCCTGCGAGTTGACCGACCCCGAAGTGCCGCTCGATCTCGTGTTGCACACCCCCGGCGGGCTGATTCTGCCTTCGCTCCAAATCGCGCGCGCGGTTCGCGCTCATCGCGGTCGCGTAACCGTTTTCGTGCCGCATTATGCCATGTCCGGCGGCACGCTGATCGCGCTGGCCGCGGACGAAATCGTCATGTCGCCCCATGCCGCCCTGGGCCCGGTGGACCCTCAGATCGGGCAGTTCCCCGCGCACGGCATTCTGCGCGCGGTCGAACGCAAGCCGATCGCGGAACTCGAAGATCAGACCTTGGTGCTGGCCGATATCGCTCATAAAGCGATCGCGCAGATGAAGGAAAGCGCCGAGGCGCTGCTGACCCGAAGTCTCTCGATAGAGGATGCGCAGCGCATCGCCGAGCTGTTGGCGACCGGCGGCCGTTGGACGCACGACTATCCGATTACGCCGGAAATGGCCCGGGCCCTGGGCCTGAAGGTCAGCACGGAGATGCCGCCGGAAATCCTTCAGTTGATGGCGCTCTACCCGCAGCCGGCGCGCCAGTCAAAATCGGTTGAATATCTGCCGATGCCGGCGCGCGATGCTGCCCGCCGCTCACCCTGATGTCCCCGAGAGGCCGATTCGCCGTCGCGAGCCCGCGCGCCCGGTCGATGCCCTGTCGCCCGCCCGCCGCGCTTGATTCGCGCCGCCGGATGGCCCATGCTCGGCCTCGGCCATGAAGCTGATTTCCTTTGTCATCCCGGTCTTCAATGAGGAGGCCAACCTCCGCCCGCTGTTCCAGGAACTGCGGGCGGTCGCCGTCCGGCTGAACACCCCGTTCGAAATCGTGTTTGTGGATGACGGCAGCCGGGACGGCGGACCGGCGATTCTCGACGAAATCGCCCGCGCCGATGAGCGCGTGCGCATCATTGCGATGGACGCCAACAGCGGCCAGTCCGCGGCGCTGGCGGCCGGCTTCCAGGCCGCCCGCGGCGACGTGATCGTTACGCTGGATTCCGACCTCCAGAACGACCCCGCCGACCTGCCCGCGATGCTGAAGCTGTACGGCGAGTACGACATGATCAACGGCTGGCGGCATAACCGGCGCGATACCTGGTCGAAACGCGTCGCCAGCCGCATCGGCAATGCCGTGCGCAACCGGCTGACCGGCGAGACCATCCGCGACACCGGCTGCTCGCTCAAAGTCATGAACGCCGCGATGGTGAAACGCATCAAGATGTTCCGCGGTTTGCACCGGTTCCTGCCCACGCTGATGCGGCTGGAGGGCGCCCGCGTGATCGAGGTCAAGGTCAACCACCGCCCACGCGCCGGCGGCGTCTCCAAGTACACGAACCTGCGGCGCGGGTGGGAGGGATTCCAGGACCTGATGGCGGTCCGCTGGATGATCCGGCGCGCGCTCCGGACCGGCCATCGCGAACGAACTCCCGGAGTCGCTTCATGAGTTGCGAAGGCGCCGCCGGCGGCGCGTCGGCCTTCTTTCGCGCTTGCGGGGAATTGATCCGTCAAGCGGCCCGCGGCGCGCGCCGCCGCTGGCCGATCTACGCAGTCGGCTTCCTGGCCGTTGCGGCGCTGACCGTCCTCGCCTTCCAGTGGGACTCGGCGACGGACGATTGGGTGCGCCGGGGCCGCGAGCACTGGCACGGGGCGAACCAGTTGGCGCATTATTACCGCTGGTGGGGGCGCGGGCACGACACCGCCGCACTCTGCTCGCTGCTGCTGGTATGGGCCGCGGTCCGCGGTCAATGGGCTCGAACGGCCCCGGCGCTGACCGTCGGACTGACGGCCATCGCCGGCGGTGTTGCGCTGGGCCTGCGGTTCGGGCGCAATGCCGGCTACGCGCTGGTGATCCCCGGCATTCTGCTGCTCGTTGTCGCGGCGCTGCGCGGCGAGCGCCGCTGGGCCCGGTGCGCGCTGGCCGCGCTGCTGGCGGCGCTGTTGTCCGGCCTCATCGTCAATGCCGTGCGCTTTAGCACAGGTCGCCCACGGCCGCGCGCCTCGGACGTCCAACGGTTGCAGGGGCCAACGCTCGAGGCCGACCACCAGAGTTTCCCGTCCGGTCACACCGCCACCTCGACGGGCGCGGCCGCCTGCCTGCTGGTCTGCGCCCCGCCGCTCGGCGTGGTCGCGATGGTCAATGCCGTGGGCATCGGATGGAGCAGCGTTCATTCCCGCGCCCATCACCTCTCCGATGTCGTCGCCGGCGCTGGGGTCGGACTGCTGGTGGGACTCGCCTTCGGCGCCGCGGCGCGGCGGATGATCCACCCCGACCGACCGCGCCCATAGAGACCTCAAGGCCTTCCTCGATCGCGCCGTCCCGTGCGAAAATGGCGCGGACACACCCGCACCTGAGGATCACGCTCGCCGCGGCGTACGCTCTCGGCCCGCGGTGCGGAGCCATCGAAAACAGTTTCCCCACGGAGGCGCGGAGACACGGAGTTCAGAAGGTCCCCCTCAGTGCCTCTGTGAGGGGAAGAAAGGACGTCCATGCAGAAAGATCATCTTCGAAGTGTGCGCGCGGACGGAGCGGCAGACGTTGTCGGAGACGCGGTCCTTCCGCCGAACGACACGGAGATGGACATCGCCAACGGGAAGTACCAGAGCCCCCGTGTCGTGGCAGAAGACCGGCAACTCGACAAGGGCTCCGGCTGCCTGCCGCACCCGCTATTCTTATTGTTGACGCTGTCTTGGCCGAAGCGGAATATCTCTCTGTCATGCTCAACCGCGTCCGGAAGAACGACGCGCTCCGCGGCCGGTATCTGGTCGCGCCACGGATCGAGCTGCCGATGGAGGAGCTGATCGAGGCGATGTTGGGGCGCTGTAGGCCGTCGCCGGGCAATGCGCTGGGGCCGGAGGAGTATGAGCGGGAGGTGGATGCGGGGTTGTGTAGGGGAGGGGCTAGTCGGGGGTATAATGCCGGGAGACCGACAATGCGTCCGACGACAGTGGCTTTCGATGAGTGACGCATATCACAGGAAACTCCAATACTACGATATACGTCATGGCACAGTCGCAAGTCAGCGCGGTACAGCGGGCGCCCTGACGTCTTACATGGAATAGGATCAACTTCCTGCTGTTATGCGTGACGTACAATACTATGTTGCGCCGACGCGCTTCGCGCGTCGGCGCAAAGGGGCGCTGACTACGTCCAGCGCATTGTGGGCCGCGCGAAGCGCGCGGCCCAACAATGCGCTAGACCGGACACCGGCCCGTGCGCATGATGACATGCGCCCGTGCCGGCGCCGGTCAGCGCCCCTTTGGGCCAACAACGACTACATGAAACAAAGCATCAAACATCTGCTCGAAGCAAACATCAGGCGAGCACAGGAGAAGCTGGAGCAAATCCCGGTCTTCTGTGGCGCCCCGCCGAGGTTTTCCGGCCTAAACGGGTGGGTGTTTGAGAAGACAGTTCAATACCTCATCCGGAAACACCTGCGCCAAAGGGGAATCCATGCGATAATTGCGGAACAAGTGTCTCTCGGTGGAAGAGCCCGCGCTGACCTTACCGTCAACAACGTTGCGCTTGAAATCAAAGCGGGCGGGCTCTTCTCTTCGGATGCTCTCCGCCGCTACAAACAGTATCAATCGCTAGCAACGAAAAAAGGGCTGCGCTACATCTACCTAACCTTGGGCGAAACCTCCTGACCGGGCCCGAATTTCTGATCCACCTGGCATGTTAGTCTGCGGCCTTGTTTA
>CAYLTB010000089.1:0-12951 GCA_964386675.1 uncultured Verrucomicrobiota bacterium | reverse complement strand
TGGCGTTCCGGAAGAAGCGCTGACCGGCCCCACCCGACGCGCGTCGGGGCGCGGGGTGAGGTCGTAGTCAAGGTGGTCCTCAGACTTGTCCACCGTGTGGTAGCCCACCGTCGTGAGCTGTAGCCGATCGCGCACGGCCGCGCGCGCGTAGAAGAAGCCCGTGCCGATCGGCGCGAGCAGCCACTTGTGGCCGCCGGCGCTCAGGAAATCCACCGGGGTCTTCGACAGGTCGAGCGGCAGCGCGCCGATCCAATGGATCATGTCGAGGTTCACCAGGGCGCCCCGCGCGTGGCACAGCTCGCAGAGGCCGTCGAGGTCCATCCGGAATCCGTAGGAGAACTGCACGCCGCTGCACGACACAATGCGGGTGCGCGCATCCATCGCCGCGGCGATGGCATCAAGGGTGATGCGCCCGTCCTCCGATTTCGCCCATCGGATCTCCACGCCGCGCCGGCGCAGGTTCATCCAGCAGTACACATTGGACGGGTACTCGATGTCCGGCAGCACGACGTTGTCGCCGGGGCGCCAGTCCAAGCCGTTGGCGACGATGCACAGGCCCTCGGTGGTGTTTTTGACGAAGGCGATCTCGCCCCGGTCGGCTCCGATCAGCCGCCCGATGTCGGGCTTGATGTCGAACTCCGCGACCCGACACCAGTCGGGATAGTGGAGGCGGCCGTTGTCGCGCACGTCCGCCAGAAACGCCTCCACGGCGCGCATCGTGCGCGTCGAGATCGCGCCGATCGAGCCGTTGTTGAGATAGACCCAGTGCCGGCGGATGGGAAATTCCCGGCGGATTCGTTCAAACGCATCGCTCATGTTTTTCTTTCCCCAAGCGGTGGAACGGCGGCGCCGGCGGCGAACCGCGGGGGCCGAACGGGCCGGACGGTGAGGGCGCCGTCCTCTTCGCGCCGGACGCGCAATTCGCAGCGGTACACCTCGCGCAGCAGGGGCTCGCGGAGCACGGCCTCCGGCGCCCCCTCCGCGACGAGCCGGCCGCGATCCAGCAGGAACAGGCGCCCGCAGTACTCCGCCGCGAGGTTCAGGTCGTGACTGGTCATCAACACCGTCAACCGGCGCTCGGCGTTCATGCGTTCGATCAGCCGGAGAATCTCGAGGCGATGGCTGACGTCGAGATGGGACGTCGGCTCGTCGAGCAGCAGCAGGCGGGGTTCCTGGGCCAGCGCCATCGCAATGACGACGCGCTGCCGCTCGCCGCCGCTCAACTCGTCGAACGCGCGTGCGCGCAGCTCGAGCACGTCCATCCCGGCCATGGCGGCCTCCACCGCGCGGCGGTGGTCCGCGCCGGGCGCGGTCCACCGCGGCAACCGCGCGGTGCGTCCGATGCCGACGACCTCCTCGACGGTGAAGGGCATGGGCACGGTGAGCTCTTGTGGCGCGACGGCGACCCATGCGGCACGCTCGGACGGGCGCAGCGCCGACAGGTCGTGTCCGAACAAGCGCACCCGCCCCGCCGCCGCCGGATGGCGACCCGTCAGGACGCGCAGCAGCGTGGATTTCCCGGCGCCGTTCGGCCCCAGCAATGCCGCCATCTCGCCCTCCGGGATGCGCAGCGAAATCTCGCGCAGGCAGGGGGTTCCGCCGTACTGCGCGGACAGCCGCTCGAGCTCGACCGCCGCGGTCACGCCGACCATCCCTTCCGTCGGCGCAGGAGATACAGGAAGAACGGGCCGCCGAGCAGCGCCGTAACGATCCCCACGGGGATTTCCGCCGAAGGGTGCACGGACCGCGCCAGCGTATCGCAGGCGGCCAGCAGCAATCCTCCTCCGAGGGCCGCGGCGGGCAGGAGGCGGCGATGATCGGCCCCCACCAGCGCGCGCGCGCCATGCGGCACGACGAGTCCGACAAAACCGATCAAGCCCGCCAGCGCCACGGCGGCGGAGGCGGTCAGCGTGGCGAGCGCAAGGCCGCCGATAACCGCGGCCCCGGCCCGGACGCCGACGTTGTGGGCGGTGTCGGCGCCGAGCGTCAGCGCGTTCCATTCCGGCGCAAAGACAAACGCGACGGCCCAGCCGACCGCCACCAGCGCCGTCGCCCCGCGCAACAGGGTCGCGGACGGCACCTGGAGGCTGCCAAGCATCCACCAGGTGATGCCGCGCAAACCCGCGGCGGGCGCCAGGGAAATGAGCATCATCAACAGCGCGCCGAACACGGAGCTCACGATGACGCCGCTGAGCAACAGGGCATAGAGCGATGGCGCGCGGCCGCGCGGCGCGGCGACCGCATATACCAGCACCAACGTCAGCGCCCCGCCCGCGAAGGCCGCGGCCGGCAGGGCCGCGACGCTCGAAAGTCCCAGCACGATCGCCGCGGCCGCGCCCAACGCCGCGCCGCCGCTGACGCCGAGAACGTAGGGATCGGCCAGCGGATTTCGCAGCAGCGCCTGCATCAGCACCCCGGCCGTCGAAAGGCCGGCGCCGACGACGAATCCCGCCCAGACGCGTTCGCGCCGCGCGATGCCGATGGCGCTGTTCCAGACCGGCCATCCGAAACCGCCGGGACCGATCAGGAGGCACAAGGCCAAGCCTGTGGCAACGAGGACGCCGACGATCAACCAACGGACCGGGCGGTTCACGGCACGCGGTTCCCTCCGATCTGCTCGAGGCGTTGTTTCAGCGCGTCCACAGCCTCCAGCACGCGCGGCCCCGGTCGCAGCAGCAAGTCGGCGGGGATGCCCGTCACGATCCGGCGCGCCCGCACCGCCCGAAGTTCGGCGAAGCCCGGGCGGGCGCGCAACCGCGCCTCAAAGTCTCCGGCGCCCTCCATGCCGAGGCCCAGCACAACATCGGGATCGGCGGCGAGCACCCACTCGGGCGACGCCTCGAAGTATTCCCGCGGCACGGAATCGCCCAGATTGCGGCCGCCGGCCAGTCGGATCATCTCTGATATGAACGAGCCCGCCCCCACCGTCAGGATCGGATCATGCCAGAGCTCCGCATACACGACCGGCGGTGTCCGCGCCGCTTCCGCCGCCGCGCGGCGCTCGGCGAGGCCTTGCGCGATCCGATCCGCGAGTTCGTCGGAGTCCCGCGCCCTTCCGCACAGCGCCCCCACGGCCCGCACGGCGCGCGGAATATCCTCCAGCGTCCGGCAGGGCACCACCTCCAGCCGCACGCCGACCCGGCGAAGACCGTCGGGCAGGGTCTTATCCTCGAGGTCGGAAGCCAACACCAGCGTGGGCCGCAAGGCGAGCAGCCGCTCCGTCGCCGGGCGGCCGAAATCGCCCACGACGGGCAGCCGCGCGACGACATCCGGCGGAAAGTCGCAGGCGCTGCTACGCCCCACCAGCAGATCGGCGGCGCCGATGGCGCATACGATTTCCGTCAGACTCGGCGCCAGCGATACGATGCGCTCCGCGCCGGGCGGCGTCGCCGGCGGGGCAACCCGGGGCCCGCAGCCTGTAAAGGCCCCGGCCAGCGCGAATGCGGCCATCCGCCATCGCCGAACGTTCATGACTCGCGCGTACCGCCGGCAGCATCGGTGTCCAACACGATCGTGACCGGGCCGTCATTGACCAGCTCGACGGCCATGTGCGCACCAAAAACCCCCGTCGGCGCTGAAAAGCCCAAATCGCGCAGACGCACCGCAAAGGCCTCATAAAGCGGCCGGGCGCTGTCCGGCGGCGCGGCATCCACATAACTGGGACGGTTGCCCTTGCGGCAGTCGGCGAGCAGAGTGAACTGACTGACCACCAGGAAGTCGCCGCCGGTCGCGGCGGCGTCCAGGTTCATGCGGCCGGCGGCATCCTCAAAGATCCGCAGACGGGCAACCTTGTCCGCGAGCCGGCCGGCGTCATCCGGCCGGTCGGCGCGGGCGACGCCCAGCAGCACCAGTGCGCCCCGGCCGATCGCGGCGATTTCACGGCCTTCCACGATCACGCGCGCCCGCGCCACGCGCTGAACGACGGCCCGCATCAGACGACAGCAGGCGGTTCTTCCCGGACCGCCACGCGCAGGGTTTCGAGGCGGTTGAGGGCCGCCGCGATTTCGAAGCGACGCGGCCGCGCCAAATCGCCGCGGATGTCGCGCGTGATGCCGTCGAGCCCCTCCTCCGCCAGCAGGGCGTCCAAGTCGTCCAGCAAGGCCGCGACGGTGCGATCCTCATCCAGAAAGCGCAACTTGGCGTAGTAGATCAACAGGCCGATGGTACGGGTCTGGTGAACGTCGGCCAACTGGGTGACGCCGCGCAAGTCAATCGTGGTCCGGCCGAACAGGAGGCGTTGGATATCGGGCGCCTCGATCCGATAATCCTGGCGGCCATACGCGGGATAGATGCTATTCGCATAGACCCACCGGGGATGTTCGCCGCCGATCGGCGGGGGGGCCGACTCGGCCGGCGGGGCCCCCAGGTCCAAGGCCTTGGCTTCTTTCGTGATGTCTCGAATTCGGCGGGCCTCAATCAACAGAATCCGATCGGCGGACGGAATGAACTGGGCCGCGCAGGCCTCGGCGCCGACGATCCACGTCGTGCGGCCCTCGTCGGCGATACGGCGGATGCGCTCGGACAGCGCCGCGCACCGCCGCGGCCGCGCGAGCGGCAACCCGGCCAGGCGCGCATCCGCGGAGAGAAAATCGGGAGCGGAGTTCGCCTCGTCCACCAACAGCGTCTGCGCGCCCGCTTCCAGCGCCTCGACCACGGCTGCGCGCTGGGACTCCGCGGCGTCGGCGCAGGCGGTGGTGAGCAGGCAGGAGCCGTCGGCGCCGGTCTTCAGGAAAGGCGCGAGGTTCACGCGCTGCACGGAACGGCCCGGTTCCGCGACAATCTCCACCGCGTCGGGCGAGGTGACGACGCCGTTCGCCGGATGACCCGGCACATGGTTGTACACCCCGGTGGCCAGCGCCCGGATCAGGTCGGCGCGGCCCGATTCGCGGTCGCCGATCAGCAGCGTCACACCGGTCGGTATGCCGAGTCCGCGGCGGCGGCCGCTATTGGGCGTCTCGATCTCGGTGACCGAATCCTCGGCGATCTCGAAACCGCTGCCCACCGCGACGAACGCCGCCAGACCGCGCGCCGGCAACGCTTGACGGATGGCATCCGCATCCTCCATCGCGCGCACAAAACCGCGCATCTCCTCCTCGTCGAGATAGCAGAAGAGCAGCGAGGAGGCCACGATCGCCGGAATATCGTCGAAGAACAACTCGCCCGCGGCGGCGGCGTCAATGCGTCCCTCGCGGGCCGGCAGCCGCACCATGACCCGCGCTTCGACATAGTCGTGGGCGACGATCACAGCCGTCCGGGGCAGGATCACGGGACCGGGACGCGCCACCCGCAGAAAGCGCGCGCCGCGCTTCTCGATGGCATCGGCGACCTTGCGCGCGAGGTAATCCTCCAACGCCGTGCGCCGGATGGGCGTGTTGAAGACCTCGTCGGGAAATCCCGCGATAATCTGGGGCACGTGAATGACGGCCACCGCCTCCGGGGCATCGGGCGCGTCCGAGACCAGCCGCAGGCTGTGGAGCACATACCGGGTGAAATCGAAATCGCCCGCCAACTGTGTGTACTCCCGGACCGGCTGGCCATCCACCTGCCGCAGAATGACGTCGAATTCCTTCTTATCTCTCATGCCTGATGCCGCCTTTCCGGCGCGCCGCGCCCGCGGGCAGGTCTCATTGCCCGCTGACCAGCAACGTGGCCTTTCCGTCCTCCACCTCGATCCGGGTGATCTGGCGGAGCACATCGCTCTCGCGCTGCAATCCCGCGACCGTGGACCGCACCTTCTCCGCGATCCAGCCGCCGTAGGCGACCGGGAACGGGATGCGTCCGACGCGCGTCTCGTCCAGCCGTAGCGAGAATCCCCCGTCCGTCACCACCGGTGTGCCGGCCACGGCCATGACAATACGCACCGGCCCATAGGCCGTGTCGGCCGTCATGCGGACCCGGTTTTTCTTCAACTCCACCCGGATCTGCCGCAAGGCGACGCGCATGCCGCTCGAAGCGTCCCCCTGATCCACGCGCGAAAGATAGGCGTTGATGTCGTGCTCCGTGACGATCTCCGCCGCCGCGCGGCGGGCATCCGCGGCCTCCAGCAGCCGTTCCATGGCCTGTTCGAAGACATCCGCGCGCGCCGGGTCGTTCACGGGCTCGGGCGTCGGCGGCGGCCACAACAGGCCGACCAGGAAGGCGATAACCGCCAGCGTGATCGCCCATTTGATCAACCCGAACAAGAACGAAAGCGGGTTGAACCGGCGCCGCCGGGGGGCGTCCGGTTGGGGCAGCCCGGTCATGCGCGTGCCGCACTGCGCGCAAAAAATGCCCGCTGCCCGGTTGACGTATCCGCACTGGGGACAAATTCGTTCCATATCCGTTGCCGTGCCTCCAACCTAGGCGTCTGCGTGGCCCTTCTTTGCACCGCCGGACGGAGAAGCCGCCTCCGCAGATTTCGCGCCGCCGGTATCGTTGTTCTCCTTCTTCCCCTCCGAGCCCGCCGCCTGTCGGTAGCTATCGCTCCGGTAATCCGTGGCATAAAAACCCGACCCCTTGAAAATGATCCCCGCGCCGGTCCCCAACATTCTCCGGAGGGCGCCGCGGCACGAGGGGCACCGTTTGCGGGGCGGATCGGATATCTTCTGGAAGATCTCCAGCGTCCGGCCGCACTTCCCGCATAGATACTCATACGTCGGCATCGTTGGCTCTCTCCCTGCGCAATACTGTGACCTTACCGGCGCGGTCCACCGCTGTCAATCGGCGGGGCTGAGTCGCGCCGCCTAATACGCATAGCGGCTGCCCCCGATGAATTCCCGGAACAGCGAGTCCGGCGGAATCGCGTCGTCGCTCGCCACCGCCGTCAGCGGTTCCAGCAGATCGCGCACGCGACAGGCCCGGAGGTAGGCGTCCTGCCGGCGCGCGTCGCCTTTGTACTGCCGGACGGCCTCCTCGAAAAACCCGTAGAGACGCGCCTTCAGGAACGGCATTTCATAGGGCAACGCGCTGTTGACGATGTAATCAGCCGATCCGATGAAGGGGATGATGTGCTTCAACTCGCTCGCGCGCACGTAGTGCCAGTGCGCGATCGTCTGCAGCGGCGCATGGTTCCGGTGCCAACTGTCCCGGATCATCCGGCGCATCATCCGGTGGTCGGCCCAGCGCATAAACACGCCGTCCCGGTTGCGAAGCTGGCCCAGCGTTTCGATGTAGAGCCGAAACTTCCGTTCGGCCGGGATGCCGCAGGTCATGCCTTCGAACAGCCCGTGCAGGCTGTCAATCAACAGCACCTGGTCGGGCCCGAGGCGCATCTCGTGCACGTCGAGGGAGCGCTTGCCCGTCTTGAAATCGTAGTGCGGCGTCCGGATCGTCCGCCCCTCGAGCAACTCGACCAGGTGGCGGTTGATCAACGGCAGGTCGAGCGCGTGGGGCGTCTCGTAATCGTGATCGCCGAATTCGTCGCGCGGGTGCTGGTCGAGGTCGAAGAAGTAGTGGTCAATATTGATCGCCGTCAGCTCGTGGCCCGCCCGTCGCAGCTCTTCGCCGATCTTGATCGTCGTGGTCGTCTTCCCGGAAGAGGAAGGGCCCGCGACGATCACGATGCGCACCTCGGGCAGCCGCTCGATGATGCGGCGCGCGCCCTGACGAACTTCGGCGTTGTAGCGCTCCTCGGAGGCGCGGATCAGGTCGGGCAGCCGGCGGTCGGCGACGATGCGGTTGAGGCCGTCCACCGTTTCGCACCCGTGGTCCATGTTCCACCGCAGGACCTCGTAGATGATCTTGTAGGGGATGTTGTCGGTGGCCTCGACCGCGCCGGCGCGGGCCGCGCGCGCCTTGGCCCGCTCGTGACGGTAGATGATGTAAGCCCGGGCCGTCCGCGCATGGCCGTTGTGGATCAGCGTCGCCTCGACGACGTCCTGGATGTCCTCCACGGTGGGCGCCTGCCCCGCGCCGTAGGTATCCTGGAGCGCGCGCTCGACCTGGACGGCCAGCCGCTCGGCCAGCGCGCGGTCCGTCCCGCCGATCGAGGCGGCCGCCTTGAAAATCGCCGTCGCGATCCGGTCGCGGTCAAAAGCGACCAGGTTGCCGTCGCGTTTGACGACATGGCGGATGCCGGGAGCAGACGTATCGTTCATGTCAGGTGCCCGATTCGAGAAAGCCCTCCAGCTTGCGCAGCCGCGTCGGGTGCCGCATCTTGCGCAAAGCCTTGGCCTCGATCTGCCGGATGCGCTCGCGGGTCACATTGAACTTCTTGCCGACCTCCTCGAGCGTGCGGGAATAGCCGTCCGCCAGCCCGAACCGCAGCGTCAGCACCTCCTGCTCTCGCTCGGTCAGCGTGTAGAGCACCTCGCGCAGCCGCTCCTTGAGCAGCGAATACGCGGTCATCTCGGACGGGTTCTCCGCGCCGAGGTCGGGAATGAAATCGCCGAAGCTGGTGTCGTCGCTGTCGCCCACGGGACTGTGAAGCGAGATCGGCTGCTGCGCGATCTTGAGGATGGCCCGTACACGCTCGACCGGCAGGCGCATTTCTTCGGACAGCTCTTCCGGCGTCGGCTCCCGGCCGAATTCCTGGATGAGCTGCTTCTGGATGCGCATCAGCTTGTTGATCGTCTCGATCATGTGCACCGGGATGCGGATCGTGCGCGCTTGGTCCGCGATGGAACGCGTGATCGCCTGGCGAATCCACCACGTCGCGTAGGTGCTGAATTTGTAGCCGCGGCGGTACTCGAATTTCTCCACCGCCTTCATCAGGCCCATGTTGCCCTCCTGGATCAGGTCCAGGAAGGAGAGGCCCCGATTCGTATACTTTTTCGCAATGCTGATGACCAGCCGCAGGTTGGCCTCGACCATCTCCGATTTGGCCTTCAGGCCCTTGCGGAGCCAGGAGCGAAGTTCCTGGTAGTGCTCTTCGAAAAGCTCGGCCGGCATGAGCATTTCGCGCTCGAAAGCCGCCAGCCGCCGGCGCTCCTCCTTCAGGTGTTGCTCCACGGCGGCGGTCTTCCGGGCCTTGGACAATCGGTCGAGATTACGCCGGATGCCCCGGTACCGCTGATACAGCTCCTCGCAGGCGCCGACCATGTCCTCGATGGCCTTCTGCTTGAAATGGAGTTTTTCCACCTCTTCGCCCAACCGCTGGCGCGCCAGATCATATGCCTGCCGGCGCCGCACGCGATCCGCCTCCGAGAGCCGGCCGGAGAGCCGGAGAAACGCGGCGCCGAGTTCCGTCTTGCGCCGCAAAATCGCCTTGCGCGCCTGCGGCAGAGCCGCGAAATACTGGTCCCGGTTGGTGACGAACTTATCGTTGATGACGCGGTCGAACCGTTCCCGGCCGTTCTGCAGCCGCTCGGCCATTGCGAGGTGGGCATCCGCCGCGAACGCAAAACGACTGAAGAGTTCGCGGGTGCGGGTCTCCGCCTCCTCGATGCGCTTGGAGATCTCCACCTCCTGCTCGCGCGTCAGCAACGGCACCTGCCCCATCTGTTTGAGGTACATGCGGACGGGGTCGTCGAGCACGTCCGTACGCTGGGCCTGCTTGACGCGCTCCTCCTGCTCCATCTGCGACTTGTATTTGTCCACCTCCGAGGCATCAATGACGTCAATGTCCATGCCCCGGAACAGGATCAGAATGTTTTCGAGTTCGTCGGAGGAGACGGCGCGCTCGGGCAGCATCTCGTTGATGTCGTCGAACGTCAGATAGCCCTGCTCGCTGGCCAACGCGATCAGGTCTTTGATACGTTGGCTGCGGGTCTCGCGGTCGAGCGGAACCATCGGCTTGACGGCGTCCGCCTCAGACACCGGCGCCGAACGGGCCCGAATGCGGCCCGCGACGTCGAGGGCGGAGGCCAACGGCTTCTCCGAGGCTACGGTATCCTTGGTGGCCACCTCGGCGGTCGCGGCGGAAGGCGACTGGGCCGCCGGCGCCGTCCGCGCGCGCGACGGCTTCGGCGCAGACTTGGACGCTGCCACCCTCGGCTTCGAAGCCGGCCGGGGCGGCCCTTCAGTCCGCGCGGAGGTCCTCTCACTGCGCACGGGCGCTGACCGCGGCGGCGAAGTTTTCAGCGGCTGCGCGGCGCGGCGGACCTTTGCTTCGCGCGCGCTTGGGGCCGTTTTCTTCGTTTGTTTCGCCAGGGTTTTCCCGGATTTTTCTGCCAAGGCGCAATTCTCCTATTATACGGAAAAGCAATAGAGGATACACAAGCCGGATCGGTCCGTCAAGCACCCCTCCGTAGAAAATGTCGTTTGACGAACCTGCGCCGATGGACAACGTAACCCGTCGTCGGCAGTAAGTCACTCCAATTGGCCAGGACCTGCGCCGCGATGGTGTCCCTGGTCCTCCGCCCCCCGCGGACCATCGCAGGAACAGCGAGCCCAACCTTCCAGCCGCGGGCGACCGCGGCCTTTCTTCCGGACCCGATTCGCGGCGGGCAACGTCCGCCGCCGAATCGCGGGCCGGGCAAAGGGTTTACCGATACGCCACGCGCGAATCCCCTGAGCTTGACTTCCGGCGGCCGGCCGGCTTCGTCCGGAGGTTCCCGCGATTCAGGTCCGGGCCCGCAGAAGCCGTGCGATGCCGGTATCGCGGCCCTCGGCGTCCACCAGTCCGAACCCGCCTTTGTAGTCCCAGTTGGCAAACGCAATGCCGAGTTCCTCGAAGAGCGACACGATGTCCTGATACCAGCGGCGGCGCGGCTCTTCCGGTGTAACCAACCGGCATCCGAATTCGCCGCAGTAAAGCGGGCGGCCCGTGCTTTCGCGCACGCCGAGGGGCTGGTCCAGCGCCGCGCGCATCGCGTCGCGATCATAGGGCCGGTTGAGTTCGGCCCAGGTCTCCTGACGTGACGCCGGCAGGGCCGCGAAGGCCGCATCGGGTATGGGCCGGCCCGGGTACTGGACGGGTCCGTCATATTCGCCGCCGCCCCGCCACCAGGGGGCCCGGTAGTGGGTCACAAACATGGGCCGGTAGAAGTGGAACGACAGCATCAGCCGGTCGTCCGGCTCGCGCTCCCGGTCCGGCACCGCCAATTGATTGAAGGTGTCGCACGATTGAAAGCGGTTGGACCCCAGGACGACGATGCGCCGCGGCTCCCGCTCGCGAATTGCGGCCAGCGCCGCCAGCGCTACCCGGTTCCAATCGTCCGGATCGGACGCGACCGGTTCGTTGAGCAATTCATAGGCAACGGCGGAGACCGGGCACTCGCGCAGAAAATCGCTGAGGTCCCGCCAGAGATTCGCGAAGCGTCGCTCTTCGGCCGGGTCGGTGTACAGCGCCGGCACGGTCTGCTGGTTGAAATAGTGGGAGCGCAGGATGTGCAGGTCCACGACCGTCCGAAGGCCCGCTTCCGCGCACCAGTCCAGCGCCGCGCCGAGCAGGTCGAAGGCTTCCGATTCCCGTCGGCCCTCGGCGTCCCAGAGTTGCTCTTCGTCCACTGGCAGGCGCACATGATCGAAGCCCCAATCCGCGATGCGCCGGACGTCCTCCCGGGTGAAGAACTGCCGCCGGCGCTCGCCCCGCTGCTTCGACTGGCTCAACCAATGCGATATATTGGTTCCGCGTCGGACACTGAATTCCATGGAGCTCTCCTGAGGTTTGGACGGACCGCACCGAACAATGACGATGCGGCATTGTGCCGCCTGGCACCGGTCGAGTCCATACCCAAAGCCGGGGGGCGCCCTCGACGCTGCACGGCAAACTGCGCCATTGGCGTTCGCCCGGGATTTCGGTTAGCCTGTCGTCCGCCGTTGTCGTCGCAAAACGGCGGAAAATGGACATGAGAACTCCAGAAGTCTTCGCAGTCATACTGGCGCTGGCGCTGCCGGGCCGGGGCGACGAGCTCATCAAACGCGACCAGGTGCTGGAGACGGCCTATCTCTATAGCGCTGTCGAATTCCGCGTGGATTCCCGCAATCTCTACACGCCCGAACAGATGCCCGGCGGCCGCCCGGCATACGCGGCGGCCGGATGGACCCGTCGTGTGCCTTATGCGTGGTACGGACACGATGAACTGTACGAATTTCTGGGCAAGCTCTCCGAGGGAAAGGGCGCCGGCGACGTGGACACCTCCTCCGGCGCGCCCTATTCCCAGGGACGCGTCGCCGGGGTCGAGTGTTCGGGCTTCGTCGGCGAATGCTGGGGCATCCCGGGACGTCTGTTCACCGCCGACATTGCGCGCGAGTCCGTGTCGCGGCCGATCGAATGGCACGCGGTCGCGCCCGGCGACGCGTTGAACTACCCGCGTCGCCATGTGCGACTGGTCGAAGAGTATCCCTACGACGGCGACGCGGACCGGGTTCTGGTGATCGAGAGCACCAGCGGCGTTCCCGCCGGCGAAACGAAGGGCGTGATTCGCCGCGTGTTGCCGGACGAATTCCGAACGGATTTCAAAACGGGATACACGCCCCGCCGCTATGTCGGCATCTCGTCGAAACCCTCCCTGATTGCCGCCGTGGCGGCGGGCCCTGACCGCGTCGAACTCCGCTGGCTCGGCGATGTTGGAACGGACGGCGTACACCCGCAATCGGGGTTCCGCGTCTACCACAGCGAGGACGGCGCGACCTGGAACCGGGTCTCCGGTCAGGACGAACAGTCGCTGCGACTCGCGCACCCAACCACCGTCGTGCGGGGCCTGGCCGCCGGCAGGCTCCACTATTTCCGCGTCACGGCGATGAAATCCGGCGTTGAATCCGGGCCCTCGAACGTGGCGGCCGTCCGGCTGGGCGGCGGCCCTCGGTTGCTGATCGTGGACGGGTTCGATAAATGGTTCGTCAAGCCGGAGAACCCCGAACGCCGCAATCACGACTTCGTCCGCGCCTACGCGGAACCGCTGGCCGCCGCGGGGGTCGCCTTCGACACCGTGGATAACGTGATCGTCACGCGCAGCCGCGACGCGCGCGGTCCGTTCGACTTGGCGACGTATGCGGCGGTCTTCTATTTGCTGGGCGACGAGGGCGCCCCCGGGGTGTCGCGCGATTACGCGCTGAATCTGCTCGAACAGGAGACGCTGGCGTCTTACC
>CAYLTB010000088.1:0-13155 GCA_964386675.1 uncultured Verrucomicrobiota bacterium | reverse complement strand
CGCGGGTCACCGCCGCGCCCGCCGCGTTGATGACGCCCGCCGAGGATGGCGCCGGCGCGCCGCGGCTCTCGCTGTTTGTGCCGTGGAGCGACGATGAGCGCCACGCGCTCGAGCGCGTGGACTTCGCGGACGGTCCCGGCCGCGCGCCGCGCCGTGCGTGGCTGGCGCCGGCGGCCGCGCGCGTCGTGCAGTCGCCCGCGCTGGTGGCCGACACGGTTTATTTCGTCGAAGGCCGGCCCGGCGACGCCAACCGCGCGCTGCGCGCGCTGGACGCCGAGTCGGGCATCCAGCGGTGGAGCCGGCCCGTGGCGGACGCTGCGCCCGGCGCCCTGTCGGCCTCGCCGCGCTGGTTGCTGGTCGCCGACCGGGCCGACGGCTTGAGCGCCTACGATCTGGCAGCGCAACCGGCGAAAACGACGGAATCGCACCCCGTCGTCGCGCCCGCGTGGTCCGCGGCGATCGGCCGGGTCGTCGGCGCGTCCGCGCTCGATCGCGATGTGGCGGTCGCGTCGGTCGCCGAGCCGCCCGCGCTTGTCGTGCTCGATTTGGAGAGTGGCGCGGAGCTCCGGCGCATTCCGTTCGCGTCTGCGCCGCGCACCGGGCCGGTGCTGGAACATGACACGGTCTGGGTCGGCACGGCGGAGGGCGTCGAGGGCTACGACGTCGTGACGGGCGAACGACGCGCGCGCGTGGCGGGCGGCGCGCCGGCGGACCGGCTCGTCGCGTACGGCGACCGGCTGGCCTGGGTCACGGAAACGGGCGTTGCCCGGATCGCCGCGTTGGCCACCGGCGAAGAACAACACTCATTTGACGGCGTCCTGCCGGTTTTCGCGCCGCTGTTGGGCGATACGGACGCGGTGTTGTGGGTGGACGGCGCGCTGCAGCGCGCGGTGCTCGACACCGGCGAACGGTCCTTCTGGACGCGGTTGACGGCCTCGTGGCCGGGCCTGCCCGAGACCGCGCCGATCATGGCGGGCCGGCACTTGATCTTCGGTACGGCGGCCCGCGGGCTGGTGGGCATCGGATGGGGGAACTGAACCAATGTCGAACCCGACCAACCGGCCGATGATTTACGACTTCGGCGGCGCTGAAACGCCCGAGCCGCCCGGCGGCCCGGAGCTGCTCGGCGGCAAGGGCAACGGGCTGGTGGCGATGAGCCGCGCCGGCTTGCCGGTGCCGCCCGGCTTTGTGATCGCGATTCCCTGCTGCCGCTATTTCCACGAGCACGGCGGGCGCTGGCCCGAAGGACTGGCTGAGGAGGTGCGACGGCACCTGGCCCTGTTGGAACAGCGCGTCGGCCGGCGGTTCGGAGAGGGCGCGGAACCGTTGCTGGTTTCCGTGCGCAGCGGCGCCGCGCACTCGATGCCGGGCATGATGGACACGATCCTCAACTGCGGCCTGCACGAGGGGCTGGCCGCGGAAGTGCCCGACCCTGCGCGCTTCTGGCGCGTCTTCGAGGCGTTCGTCCGCCAGTTCGGCCGCACGGTCGCGGACATACCGGAAGAGAAGTTTGACGCCGCCGTTGCCGGCGTGCGCGCCGGCGGCTCGGACGGACCCGCCGCGACGCGGGCTTGCATGGCGCTCTACGAAAAGGAGACCGGCCGGCCGTTTCCGCGGACGCCGTGGGATGCGCTGTGCGCCTGCATCGAGACCGTCTTCCATTCCTGGAACAACGAGCGCGCCATCGTCTACCGCCGCGCACACGGGCTCGAACACCTCGAGGGCACCGCCGTCACCGTGCAGAGCATGTTCGACAGCGAGGTCTCCGGCATCGCCTTCACGGCCAATCCGTCGGCCCCCGCCGCCAACGAGATGGTGATCGAAAGCTCCTACGGCCTGGGCGAGTCCATCGTCTCCGGCGACGTCGCGCCGGACCGCTTCATCCTGGATGCCACCTCGCACGCGATCAAAACGCGCGCCATCGGGCGCAAGGATCGCGCCATGGTGGGCCTCGGCCGCCCGCTCGGGGAGGCCGCGTTCGATCCGCTCGCGCCGTCGCTGAACGATGCGCAGATCGCGGAGCTGGCCGACATCGCGGCCCGGGTCGAGCGCTTTTTCGGCCACCCGGTGGATATCGAGTGGGGCCTCCACCGAGGCCGCTTTGCGCTGCTGCAATCGCGTGCGATTCGCGGGTTGGACATCGCGCGCGACGTCGAGAAGGGGCGCCTTGAGGAAATCGAACGGCTGCGCGCGATCGCCGCCGGCCGGCACAAGGTCTGGGTCGTCCACAATCTCGCCGAAACGCTGGAGGCGCCCACGCCGCTGACGTGGGACATCATCGGCGGATTCATGAAAGGCGACGGCGGGTTTGGGCGAATGTACCAGATGCTCGGCTACCAGCCCTCGCGCCTCGTGCGCGAGGAGGGATTCCTCGAACTCATCTGCGGCCGCATCTACGCCGACGTGGACCGGGCCGCCTCGCTGTTCTGGGAGGGCTGGCCGCTGGCCTACGACCACGAACAGGTCATCGCCGACCCGCGCCTGCTGGAGACCGCGCCGACGAAGTTCGAGAGCGACCGCACCGACGAGAAGTTTCTGCTGCGGCTGCCCGCGACGCTCTGGGCCATGGCGCGCTCCGCGCGAATCACGCGCCGCATTCGCCGTGCCGCGAAGGAGCGCTTCGAGCGCGAGGCCTTGCCGCCCTACCTGCGCTTCATCGACGCGTGCAAGCAGAAAGACCTTGCCGCGCTCGATCCGGCCGGACTGATCGAATGGCTCGGGGAACTGCGCCGCCGCGTGCTCGACGAGTTCGGGCCGGAGTCGCTGTTGCCGGGCTTCCTCGGCGGCGTCGCGCGCGGCGAACTCGAGGCCTTGCTGGTGCAACTGCTGGGGCCGGCCGAGGGCGCGCAACTGATCGGCGTGCTCTGCTCGGGGCTCGAGGATACGACCGTCCTGCAGAACCGGATGCTCTACGACGTGGCGCAGGGCGCGGCGACGCTGGGCGAGTTCATCGAGGCCTACGGCCATCGCGCCGTGGGCGAGATGGAGCTCTCACGGCCGCGTTGGTGCGAGGAGGCGAGCTACATCGAACAGATGGTCGCCGCACAGCGCCGCGTGCCGGCCGACCAGTCGCCGGCGGCCATGCACACGCGCAACGAGCGCCGCCGCGAAGAGGCGCTCGCCGCGTTGCCGGCCACGCTCGCCGCCGTGGGCGGCGGATTCCTGGTGCCGCAGGTTCAGGCGTTGGTTCGGGAGTCCCTTGCGCTGCTGCCCTACCGCGAAACCGGCAAGCACTACCTGCTGATGGGCTACGCCCAAATTCGGCGCGTGCTCGTCGAGTTGGGCCGGCGATGGAAGATCTTCGACGATGTCTTCTACCTGCGCAGCGACGAACTGCCGCGCTTCGAGACCGAACGCGGACGCCTCCAGCCGTTGATCGCCGCGCGCAAAGTGCGCCGCCAGGCGTTCCGGCGGCTCGACCTGCCGGACGTCATTGACTCGCGCGAATTGGATCGCCTCGGGTTGCCGCGCGAGCTGGCCGCCGCCGGCGCCTTCGACGCGGTCAGCCTCTCGCCGGGCAGCGTCACCGGCACCGCGCGCCTCGTGCGCGACCCCGCCGAGGCCGGGGAACTGCCGGAGGATTGCGTGCTGATCTGTTCTTCGACCGATCCGGCCTGGACGGCGCTATTCACGGTCATCAAGGGCCTCGTCGTCGAGCGCGGCGGCGTGCTCAGCCACGGCGCGATCACGGCCCGCGATTTCGGCATTCCCGCGGTGGCTTGTCCGGACGCCACGCGGCGCATTCCCGACGGCGCGCGCGTGCAGGTGGACGGCGACCGCGGCCGCGTCACGCTGATCAAGGATTGAACGCCATGCTCGAAAAACTCAACGACCTGCTGCTGGCGATCGCGGACCCCGCGCTCGGCTGGCTGCTGCGGCTGAACCGCGACCTGGCGCTCGTGTTGGTGGCGGCGCTGACCGGGTTGATCATGATGCTCATCCGCCGCTGGACGACCGATCAGGCGTTCCTGCGACAGTGCGAGGCCGACAAGGCGCGCCTGAACGAACGGCTGCGCGAGGCGAAGCGGCGCAAGGACGCCGAGGCCAAGGCCCGAATTCAACGGACGATCGGCATGCTGGGACTGCGCACGTTTCGCGCCGAGGGCCGGCCGCTGTTGTTCGCGATCGTACCGGTAGCCTTGATCGCGACGTGGGCGTTCGGACGGCTCGCCTTCTTGCCGCCGCAACCCGGCGAGGTCGTGCGGATCAATGCGTATACGCCGGAGACACGGATCGGCGGGCGCATTCACCTGATACCGTTGCCGGGGCTGGCGTGCGACAACGGTTGGCTGCAGCGGATACGCGCGGTCACGACCAACGACTTTGCGTGGGGCGTGTATCAAGGTATGGCATCGTGGGACGTGCGCGCCGAGCCGCGCGCCGAACCGTACCGGCTCCGCATCCGTTTCGCGGGCGAGACCTTCGAGATGCCGTTGTTGGCCGGGCAGCCGCACTACAGCGCGCCCATCGTCACCCTCGATCATCCCGGACTTCAGGCGCTGACGGCGGACCTCAAGGAGTACCGTCCGTTCGGCATTGTGCCGGGCTTGCCGATGCTGATGCTTCAGCCGTGGCTGGTCGGGTACCTGATCCTGGTCATTCCGATGTCGCTGCTGCTCAAGCGGGTGCTGCGGATCGCATAAGCGCCGCGCTCGTTCAGGGCGTATCACCGCCGCGAAGGCCGTCGCGCGTGAGGTTCGGATTTGGGTTGCCGTCGTTGGCAGGAGCCAATTGGTCGGCATCGAGCGGCCGCACGTGGTTGTCGGCAAACAGAAACACGCGCCGCCCGCCCGGGCCGAACCAGCCCCGGTCGGCGGCGAACGGCGCGTGAACGCTCGACCATTCGCCGGCGAGAATCTTCCGGGCGGGGTACACCACGGCAGCGGCGCGCTGTGGTACGGCGGGGCGCGGGTTGCTGTAATTGTCCGCGACGGAGGTCATTTCGTTGATCTGCTCGGGCGAGTGATAGAACGACATCGAATAGGCGTAGGACGTGCTGTCGAATTGCGCCCGGGCCTTGGCATCGCCAGGGCAGAAGAAGATGCCGCCGGCGGCATTGCGCGGCGCGTAGGGCTCCAGCACCGGCCTCCACCCGCGGCCCATCCACAGCCAGATGCCCGGACTGATCGGATCGTGGGCCCAGGGATACTGTCCGCCGCGTTCGTTGCCGTACACCATGAACAGCAAGCCGACCTGTCGCAGGTTGCTGACGCACGCGGTCTGTTGCGCCCGCCGGCGCGCGCGCCCCGCCGCCGGCGCCACGAGACTCGCCAGGATCGCCATGATGGCGAGGACCACCAGCAGCTCCACCAGGCTGAAGGCCGCCCTGGGATCATCGCTAATATCTCCATCAGCTACGGGCATACTTTAGATTAGCCATTGCATCCGTAGCCGTCAATGACCGAAGCATCTTCGGGCCGGGTAGCCAGCACCCGAGAAGGCAGCCCAGCGGTCTTTCCGGCGGATCATCGTCGAGCGCTTCGGCTTTACGCGGAAGTCCGCGGATGGCATAAGCAAAGCTTTGATCGTCGAAAGGACCGACCATGAACATGATTCGCCGTCTTCCGCTGGCCGTTCTTCCCTGGTTGCTCATCGCCGCGCCGCGCGCTGCACTGGCGACCAAAGCCATCGCGAACTGGGACGTGGTGCCATTCCAGACGCTCGAGCGGCCTATGAAGGTTGGCGTGGTCGCGTTTCATGAGACCGGAGTGGATGTCGTCTTTCGCGTCAACGGCCGCGAGGTGGCCCGGGTGGCCGATCCGACTTGGAACGACCAGACGCGGGTGTACGAGTACTGGTTCGAGCTCAATCCGGCGGATTATCCGGATGGGCCGCTCGCGATTACGGCGGCCGCGATTCCCGATGGCGCCGGCCACGAACCGCGCGATCTGGGCGAACTGACGTTGTTTGCCAACAGCCGCGGCACATTGATCCATCCGAAGGTCGTGTGGGCCGATGCCGACAAGGGCAGCGACGAGACCGGCGACGGATCCGAGGCCCGGCCCTTCTCGACGATCCGCAAGGCCGTGCTGGAGGCCGGCGACGGCGGCACGGTGTACCTGAAGGCCGGCCGCGGCTACAAGTTGACCGCCATCGGC
Organism: uncultured Verrucomicrobiota bacterium; assembly: GCA_964386675.1. Classification (GTDB taxonomy): domain Bacteria; phylum Verrucomicrobiota; class Kiritimatiellia; order PWTM01; family PWTM01; genus CALGXT01. The sequence continues at coordinate 7,057 of CAYLTB010000088.1, read as the reverse complement.
GGCGGCGCCTTCAAATACTGGACCACCGTTTCGGCGGCGCCCGGGCTCAAGGCAGATGACGTGCACATCCTGACCGCCGGCCGCGATGACTCGAGCACCAGCCGCTACGGCAAATCGGGCATCCGCTGGAAGAACGTCAGCCTCTACTGCGATCGCGAGCCCGGCTTCGGCAACATCTTCTATCTGGGCGACGGCGTGCGCGCGTGGTGCGATGGGGCCGTGCTGTATGACAAGAACGGGCGGTTCGGCGGCACCACGCTGTTCAACCGCGGCATCTGCTACGTCACCGACAGCATGATCCGCGACGTGGCCAATGTCTTCGGCGAGTTCCACCGAAATGTCCGCATGGAGCGGATTCTCTCCGACACGTTTCGCGGACGGTCGAACCTGACCGTCATCAACGTCGAGATCCAGACGGTGGATCGCGGCGACACGAGCGCGCATCCCGACTTCATCCAGATGCACGCACCGGGACAGGTCGTCGAGAACATCATCCTGTACAACGTGAGAGCGATAGACGCTCAGCAACAGGGCATCTTCGGCGGGCCGGGCACGAACCGCGACATCGCCTTCGTCAACGTGCTCTTCAAAAAGAACCCGCCGAACTCGGCGCTGGTGTCGCAGGTGAGCGGCGACTGGCAGCACGTGCTGCTGTGGCACACGACGCTGGTTCACCAGCCGTTCAATTTCCGCGACGGCTCGAAGATGCGGCACTGGGACGTGCGCAACTGCATCTTCGACGCATTTGCGGCCGGCGCCGACAACGCGCTGCCGGCGGACTCGCAGGCGCGGGGCGTGCACGTCAACCGCCTGACCTGGCAGCAGCGTCAACCGCTGGGCGGGGGGACGACGGTGGGCGATCCGCTGTTCATGGATCCGGCGAAGAACGACTTCCGCCTCAAGCCCGAATCGCCGGCCGCGGGTAGCGGCGTCGCCGTGCCGGGGGTGCCGGCGGATCTTGACGGTCATCCCTACGACCCGGCCGCGCGCGACCGCGGCGCGCTCTCGCGGCGCAACCCCGGCCGCCCCTTCGCACCGGCGCCATAGAACACCGGGAGCTATCATGGTTGTGTCATCCGGGAGATTCCTCGGCATTGCCGTCGCGTTGCTGATGATTCTGGCGACGGGCGGGGTTCACGGCGACCTGGAGCACCGTCGGTCGAGAACGCTTTCAGATGCTGAAAATGCCTGGGGTCTGTGGGCGCCGGCTTTAGAGCGTCTCGCCGAACCTCCGCCGGACGATTTGTCGGATGTCCTGCGCAAGGCGTACTCGTTCGGCCAGCCCCCGCCCACCGGAGAAGAGCGGCAGCGCCTGCAGGAGTGGCTCGGGAGCCTCCGGGATCCACTGGCACAAATCTCCCGAGGGCTGGAGCGCGGACGACTCCAATTCCTGCTGTCTGCATGGGACGCCAAGAACCTGACTTCCTTCACTCCCTTGCTCCGGGTCGCGCGCTACCGCGTAGCCCTGGGGCGCTTCTGCATGTTCGATGGCGACTGGGCCGGCGCCGCCCGGCTTTTCGTGGAAGTATACCGGATGGGCCGGCTGATTTCGGAAGGTGACGGCTTTGCGATCCACCGATGGGTCGGCAATGCCATTCAGGGCATCGGATTGGATGCGCTTCGCCCATTGGCAGCCGGCCAGGGAACGCCGATTCCGTTGATCGAATCCATGGCCGCGGGTTTGTCGGCGCCTACGGCGGAAGATGCTTCACTGGAGCGAGGTTACCGGGCCGAGTTCACGCATATTTTGCGACCGACGCTGGCGAAGATTGCGGAAGAGTACGCGGCACTGCCTGATAAGATAAGAAAGAGAACGGCATTGCCCTTTTCGATCTTCCCGAAACCCTGAACTTGGCGGAGTCTTTCTTCGGGCGGCTCATCGCCGACACGCAGAAACCCTGGTCACAGCGCGACGTAAAAATCGGGACTGACGCGGCAGCGTTGGTCAAGCCAGCCGAATGGGGCGACGACGAAAACGGGGCGCGCTTGACGGTCGGCATCGCGCTAGGCCTTTCCGCCGGGTCCGACGAGGCACGGTGGCGGGAACTGGAACAGTTGCCCGCCCAGCGCGCGAACCTGCTGGGCCGTCAGATCGTCAAGAGCACGGTTGCTGCGATGGACATGAGCGCGCGCGACTTGGCATGCCGAGTGGAGACAAATCTGACGCGGACCTTCCTGGCCCTGTGCATCTATCAGCGCAAATACGGCCGATTGCCCCCCGTACTAACCGAGTTAGTCAAAGACGGATTGCTGTCTGCACTGCCCCCCGATCTGTTCACCAATGAACCGCTGCTGTACTCGCCGGATACGCGAACCCTGCGGAGCGCAGGCCCCGCCGACGCCGTCCTGCCGGCCCATCTCAAGAGTCGGCTCGAGTTGGTTTTGCCGCAGCCCTGAACCGGGCGCCTGTACCTTACCCCCGCATGCCGCTCCCGCCCGCGGCGGCGCGGCGGGGACGCAGATTCTCGTGGAAGACCATGAAGAAGAGACCGGTCTGAAAAATGCAGCGCAGGCCGATGGCCTCCGCCTCCGTCAGCAGCAATTGCCCCCGGAACACCGGTTCCCCCGCCCGGGTCTTCCGGGAGACGCCGAGCAGGTAGCCGCTGCGCTCGGTGTCGCGCCGGAACTCGATCAGGGTCGTCGTCTCTCCGATCTGGTGGTAGAGACCGTTGCCGTTCGCGCCGCCCGCCCGCTCTTTCCGGCCTTCCAGCACCAGCAACAACTCGCAGACGTCCGGGAAGTCGAGCTTCACAGTCGCCCGCTTCGCCCAGTCGAACGCGGCAGGTGCGCCGGGCGCCCGGCCTCCGGCCGGCGGGATTTGCCTTGCCATCTCCAGGAAGAAACAGTCGTAGCGGTCGTCCGCATCTGCGCTCAGTCGGAGCTCGAACCGCGCCGCCGCGCCGGTGCCCTTGCCGTTCGGGTGATAGAAGGCGAGGCGGCCGGGATAGTTCGGCCGCGGTTCGCCGTTCGGGGTCGTTCCGTTGTCCGTCGTCGTCTTCATTGGTCGTGACTCCGGTTGCCGTTTTTTTCGCCGTTTCGCGTGTTTCGGGGCGGCCTGGTCCGCGCTGTTCGCGATCCCTGCACTTCAGTTCAGAACGGACGCGATTCCGCATCCGCCGCAGGCTCCGTCTCCGCTGCCGCGCCGTCCGCCGCGGCGGCGCCGTTATCCTTCGCACCGCCGAGGAAGTGGACACGGTCGGCGACGACGCGCAGGCGGTTGCGCTTCTCGCCCTTGTCCGTCTCCCAGCGGTCCTGCTGGAGCCGCCCCTCGACGAGGACAGGCCGCCCCTTCTTCAGGTACTGCCCGCAGGCCTCCGCCGCTTTCTCCCAGACCACGATGTCCACGAAGCAGACGGTCTCGACCGTCTCGCCGGCGGCGTTGCGGCGCCGCTCGGAGACCGCCAGGGCCAGGTCGCAGACCTTCTTGCCGCCTTGCGTCTGCCGCAAATCGGGGTCTCGGGTCAGATTGCCCATCAGAAACACCCGGTTCATCGCGCTCATTTCAATTCCTCCGTTTTGTTCGTTCGCTCGCCCTTCTCCGGCCGCCGACCACCGGCGGCTTCTGGGGAGGAGAAGAACGTCGGTGTCCGGGTTTCCGAAAAAACATGCGGTATTCGTGGCCGGCGGCCGGCGATATGCCCGCCGTGGGGAAGGTCGGCGGTCAACGCCCGCCGCCGGGATTCTTTTCGTATTCATTCCGGCACGGCGAATCGCTATCTTGGTCTCATGAACGCGAAGGCCCTGGTTGGCGTCGCGGGAATTATGATCTCCGCGCTGCTGGCGCCGTCCGCCGGCCGGGCGCAGACGCCGGTGCGTCCGCCGGGACCGCGTCGCCCGCCGCTGCCGGCGCCGACGCCGTCGGGCTTGCCGGAAATGCCGGCGCCGCAGCAATCGCCCGGCATGCCCGCCGCCCCCGCAGAGCCGCCCCCGGCGCCGCTGCCGCGGCTCGAGCTGGCGCCGGGCCGGATCAGCGACGAGATCAAGTGCGTCGGCGACAACCGCTGGTCCTATTACGTGTACGCGCCCCGGGATTACCAGCCCGACCGCCCCTGGCCGGTGTTGTTCGTAATCTCGCCGATCGGCGGGCAGCCGGCCCTGCTGCACCGCTACGTTCCGGGCGCGGATTTCAACGGCTGGCTCGTGGTGCTCCCGGTCCAGCCCCGCAACGATTTCAACGATTGGACCCGCGCCGCGCTGGCGTCGCTGAACGACGCGCTGCGGCGCCTGCCGGGCGATCCGCGGCGCATCTACGCGAGCGGATTCTCCGGCGGGGCGCGCATGGCGACCGCGCTGGCGCTCCACATCCGCGGCATCGAGTTCGCCGGCCTGCTGATCTGCGGCGCGGCGCAGGTCAAGGAGCGTTATCCGAAGCAACTGCGGGTCTACGGGCTGTCCGGCACCAACTGCTTCAACCGCTGGGAGATGGCCTGCCTGTTCGAAAAGCCCCAGCATCCGGACTGGCGGCTGGAGTTCTTTTTCGGCGAGCACGACTGGGCGGACGAAACGGAGCTCGAGCTCGGGATGGTCTGGCTGCACGCCGCCACGCTGCGCGCCATCGCGGAGGTTCCGGAGTTCTACAACGCGGAGCGCGAGCGCCTGGCGAACGCGATCGCGGCGCGCATCGGCGAACTGAAGGCGGCGCAGCCCGAACGGGCCTGGGACTGGGCGGAGCGGCTGATGCTGCTCTCGGACGCGGCCGCGAAACCGCTGGTCGAGGAACTCCGACGCGATCCGAAGGTGCCGCGCTACATCGAGGGCCGCGCGCAACTCGCCGCGTTCTGGAAGAAATACTTCGCCACCGATCCGGCCGACGCCGTGAAAAACGACCTGCCTTCGAAGGCGGTGAAGGACTCCGAGAATCTGGCGGAGAAATACCGCGATTCGCGGCTGGCCTCGCTCTTCCGTCAGATGGGCCGCCCCAGTGCGCCGCTGCCGCTGAAGTAAGGGGCGGCGCCCACCGGCGGGCATTTTTCGCTGTTCCCTTTGTGGCGCGTCTCGGTAGAATGACTTCTTGAGCACCGCCGCAAACACGGGAGCCGCCATGCCGCAACGCCCGCCCAACATCCTGTTCTTTTTCACGGACATGCAGCGCTTCGATACGATCGGCGCGCTGAACAACCCGCTGATCCAGACGCCGAACCTCGACCGGCTCGTCCGCGAGGGCACGGCCTTCGAAAATGCCTTTTCGCCCTGCCCGGTCTGCATTCCCGCGCGCTACTCGATGCACTACGGTCTTTATGCGCAGCGCACTGGCCTGGTGGAGAACCGGACGATGCCCGCCGACAACGGCGCCTCGCTGCCGGGCCTGCTCGCGAAGGCCGGCTACCGCACCCATGCCGTGGGCAAATGCCATTTCACGCCGGACCACGCCGCCGGCCGCGGATTCCAGACGCGCCGGATCCAGGAGGAATGCGTGTCCGACCCGGCCCGCGACGACTACGTCGCCTGGCTGCGCGACCGGGGACTGGACTATTACGAACCGCAGGGCGCCCGCGGCGAAATGTATTACATCCCGCAAATTTCGTCTTACCCGGTCGAGGCGCACCCGTCGCACTGGGTCGGCGACGAAACGATTCGCTTCCTCCGCGAACAGCGCGGACGCCAGGAGCCCTGGATGGTCTTCTCGAGCTTCATCCACCCGCATCCGCCGTTCGCGCTGCCGAAGCCGTGGCACAAGCTGTACCGGACGCCGGAGATGCCCACGCCCTTCCTGCCGGAAAACCGCGCCGACCTCCAGGTCTGCATCAACCGCAGCCAGAACCGCTACAAGTACCGCGACCGCGGCCTCGATTTGCAACTCCTCCGCACGATCCGCGCCTATTACTACGCGACGATCTCGTTTGTGGATTTCCAGATCGGCCGTGTGCTGTCCGAGCTCGAGGAGGCCGGCGCGCTCGACAACACCCTGGTCCTGTTTTCGTCCGATCATGGCGAGCTGCTGGGCGACTACGGCTGCTTCGGCAAGCGTTCGATGCACGATCCCTCGGCGCGCGTGCCGTTGCTGGCGCGCCAGCCGGGCCGCTTTGCCGCCGGCGCGCGGTGCGCGACCGCCGTTTCGCTGGTGGATATCCTGCCGACCGCGCTGGAAAGCGCCGGCGTGCCGTGGCGCGACCGCGGGCTGGACGGCGTGGATCTTGCGGAAGTGGCCGCGGGGCGCGTTGCGGCGGATCGCGTCGTCTATTCGCAACACGAGGCCGGCCCCAGGGCTCTGCACATGGCCGTCTCGCGCCGCTGGAAATATGTCTGGTCGGCCGGCGACGACCGCGAGTTCTTCTTTGACCGCGAAAACGACCCGCGCGAGGTCGTCAACCTGGCCGATGCGGCCGAGGGGTCTGCCGCCGCGGCGCGCGACGCGCTGCGCGCCGACCTGCTGGCCTTCTGCAACCGCGCCGGCGTACGGGATGCGGTGCAACGGATCGGCGACGGCTCGCTGCGCTGGCGTCGGCACGGCCATCTTGATGAGTCCTGGATCGCGGACCCCGACGCGCATCTGCTGGTGCAGGATTATCCGACAGCGGAGACGGCCGAACTGAAGCGACTCAAGACCCCGTCCGAGCGTTATGCGTGGTTGGCGCGCTGGTCCCGGGAATCGGCGCGTCGCTGAGTTGGAGAAGAGAAACCAATAACCTTCACGGGTCGGCACTAATGGGATGCCGCGGCCGGCTGCGCGCTCGACTTCGACCGCTTCAACCGGCTCGACTGGCCGAACCAGCGCGAGCGCATCGCCTTTTTTGCCTCTTCGCTGTTTTGTGTGGGTAGGTCGTTGGGCGGGGGCGGGGACGCGGAGGTCCAGCTTGCCGAACAGCAGGTAGACCATGGCGACGAGGTTGGCGGTTGAACGGAAGCCTTGCGCGCGCCGCTTGGCCGCTTGGATGAGACCATTGAACGACTCGATGATGCCGTTGGAGATGCGCGACTCGAACCAGCGCACTCGACGTTAAGGGCACTCGACGTTAAGGGTCACGTCTCGACAATCTACAAATAGCTTGACGGCGAAGGTAATAGCGGGCAGACGGGTCGCAGGACACGACCGTTGCGGGCGGATGTCGAGGACGGG
>CAYLTB010000087.1:0-13397 GCA_964386675.1 uncultured Verrucomicrobiota bacterium | reverse complement strand
CGCGCCGGCGTTTCGCCGCCGGACGAATTCCCGAGCCGGGACCCCGGGCCGTTCGGCGGCATTGACCGCGCCCCCAGAGCGCCGTACGGTGGCGGCAAATAGATGGATCCGCTGCACGCGGTGTATTTGACGGACGCCGAGCGGGGAGGCTTCGCCGCCGCGCTCGAGGGGCGGGGGTCTTGTTGCGTCGAGTGTCCCCCGTTGCCCGTACAGGCGTTCCTGGCCTGGAACCTGCTCGCGGCTTTTCCGCGCACCTGGCTCTGGATTCTCGACGGGCCGCGCACGCTCGACGAATTTCGAGACAATCTCGCCGCGCTGTCCGCCGGGCGCGATTCGGCATTTCTGGTGTTTCCGGCGCTGGAGGAAGTCGCCGGCCGCAGCGTGAATCCGGAACTCGCCGGTGAGCGGCTCGCCGCGCTGCGCCGCCTGGCGGAGGGCGGAACGCCGGTCATCGTCGCCACCTGTGTCGCCGCGCTCCTCCAGCCGGTGCCGCCGCCCGATGTGCTGTGCCGGACGGCGCTGGACCTCGCGTTGGGCGAAGGAATGGCCTACGAGGCGCTGGTCCAGGCCCTGGACGCCGCGGGCTACCGCTTTCGGCCCGAAGTCGCCGAGCGCGGCGATGCCGCGGTGCGCGGCGGCATCGTGGACGCCTGGTCGCCGAACGACGAGTATCCTTGCCGCATCGAGTATGCGGGCGCCGCGATCGAATCGCTGCGCCGGTTCGATCCGGCGGACCAGCGATCCATCGAGCGCGTCGGGCACGTCCGCCTGCTGCCGGTGCGGGCGCCGCTCGACGGCGCCACCGATCTCTGCGCGTACCTGCCGCAGGATGCGGCCCTGGCGTGGTCGGACCCTGCTCGGATCGCCGAGCAGTCGGTGATTCACGAACGCGCCGCGTCGGATGCGGCCGCGCGCACGCCGACGTTGGCGGCCTTTCGCGCCCGGCTGGCCGCCGGCGGCGCGCGCCCGCAGGTCGAACTGTATCCACTGGGCGAGACGCCGGCGGGCGCATGGCCGTTGCAGATGCGCGCCCTGGATCCGCTCCCGGCGCCGACGGCGGCCGGCGGCGAACCGGAGATCGTGCAGCGGCGGCGCGCCGAGTTTGTCGAACGGCTGCGCGACCGCGCGCGGCGCGGAAGGCGCGTCGTATTCTTCTTCCGCACCGAGGGTGCGCGGGACCGGTTTCTGGAGAACTTCGGCGATGACCGCGGACGGCCCGACGCGTCGGAGTATCGCATCGGCCCGCTGACCGGCGGCTTCGCTACCGGCGGGGGCGAACTGACGACGGTGGCGGAAAGCGACCTCTATGGCCAGCGGCGCGAGGCCGGACGCCGCGAACGGCTCGCGCGGCGGCGCGCGGCGGACGCGGCCGGCGAGCGGATCGCCGAGGTCAGCGCCCTGCAACCCGGCGAGATCGTCGTCCACGTCGAGCACGGCATCGGACGTTACCTCGGCCTGTTTGAGATCGAGGTCGCCGGCGTTCCGCAGGAGGCGCTCGCGGTCGAGTATGCCGGGGGCGCGCGGCTGTATGTGCCGACCGACCAGGCGCACCTCCTCTCCCGCTACCGCGGCGTCGGCGGGCGCGCGCCGGAGTTGCACCGGCTCGGCAGCGGTCGCTGGGCGCGCGAAAAGGCCGCCGCCGAGCGCGCCGTACGCGACCTCGCCGCGCGCCTGCTGCAGACCCAGGCGATCCGCGAAACGCGCGCCGGCCACGCGTTCCCGGCCGACGATGCCTGGATGCGCGAGTTCGAGGCAGCCTTCCCGTACGAGGAGACCGACGACCAGTGGCGAGCTATCGAGGACGTGCGGCGCGACATGCAGGCGCCGCGCCCGATGGACCGGCTGATCTGCGGCGACGTCGGCTACGGCAAGACGGAAGTGGCGATGCGCGCGGCCTTCCGCGCCGTCAGCGGAGGCAAGCAGGTCGCCGTGCTCGTTCCGACCACCGTGCTGGCGCAGCAGCACTACGAGACCTTCCGCGAACGCATGGCGGCGTTCCCGGTAACCATCGAAATGCTCAGCCGCTTCCGCACGCCGAGCGAGCAGGCGGAAATCGTGCGCCGGCTGCGGGAGGGCCGGCTGGATATCGTCATCGGCACGCACCGCCTCGCACAACCGGACATCGCCTTCCGGGATCTGGGGCTGGTGATCATTGACGAAGAACAGCGCTTCGGCGTCGCGCACAAGGAGGCGCTGAAGGAACTGCGCGAAACGGTGGACGTGCTGACGATGACGGCCACGCCGATCCCGCGCACGTTGTACCTGAGCCTGGTCGGCGCGCGCGACCTCAGCGTGATCCAGACCGCCCCGCGCGAGCGCCTGCCGATCGAGACGATCGTAACCGCCTACGACGACGCCGTCGTGCGGGAGGCGATCCTGCGCGAGCTCGACCGGGAGGGACAGGTCTTCTATCTCCACAACCGCGTCGAGACCATCGAATACGTCCGCGACCGCCTCGTCCGGCTCGTGCCGGAGGCGCGCCTCGTTCTCGCGCACGGCCAGATGCCCGAACGCCAACTGGCCGAGATTATGCGCGTCTTCGTCCGCGGCGAGGCGGACGTGCTGCTGTGCACGACCATCATCGAAAGCGGGGTGGACATCCCGAACGTCAACACGATCTTGATTGACCGTGCGGACCGCTTCGGCATCGCGGACCTCTACCAGCTTCGGGGGCGGGTCGGCCGCTACAAGCGCCGCGCATACGCCTACCTCCTGCTGCCCCGGCACGGCCGGTTATTCGATACCGCGCGCCGCCGGATTGATGCGATCCGCCGACATTCCGGACTCGGCGCGGGTTTCCAGCTGGCGCTGCGCGACCTCGAGACGCGCGGGGCCGGCAACCTGCTGGGGGCCGAGCAGAGCGGCCACATCGCTGCCGTCGGATTCGATCTCTATTGCCAGTTGCTCCGCCGTACGGTCGCCGCGCTCAAGGGCGAACCGCTGCCGCCGCTGATTGACGTGCGTGTGCGGCTGGACTTTCTCTCCGGCGCATCGGATGCCGAGCCGGGCGGCGCCCCCAACGCCGTCGCGCTCCCGGCGGACTACATCGAGGATGAGAACCTTCGATTGCAGTCCTATCGCCGCATCGCCTCGATCGTCACCGAAGCCGAGGCCCGCGCGGTGCGCGAGGATTTGCGCGATCGGTTCGGCCCGCCGCCCCCGGCCGTCGAGCGGCTGTTGCGCATCGCCCGCATCCGCGTGCGCGCGGCGGCGATCGGCGTCACAGCGGTCGAGACGCAGGCGGACCGGCTCTTCCTGATGAGAAACGGCGAACCCCTCATGCCGGGGGGCCGATATCCGCGGCTGAAACCGGGCGACGCGATGCGCCGGCTCGATGAAATCCTGCGCATCCTGGCTCGGTTGGGCGGGGCAGCGACAACGGACCAGAGAACCGAGCATCGCGGCGGCCCATGCCGTCCGGACCGCCACGGCGGCGCTTGATTTCTGCGAGCTAGTGCGAGAGGCTGCCGTCGGAGCCTGCCCATGCGCCGCCTGATCGTCAATCGGGATACGGTCGAATGCGGGGAGCCCGATGGCCTCGTGCTGCTGGACTTTCTGCGGCGCGGCCTGCGGCTCACGGGCGTCAAGGAAGGCTGCCGCGAAGGGGATTGCGGCGCCTGTCTGGTGCTGGTCGGCGAGCCGGAGGGCGCCGGCGTGCGCTGGCGCGCGGTCAATTCCTGCCTCTTTCCGATTGGCGACGCCGCCGGCCGGCACGTGGTTACCGTGGAGGGCCTCAACCGCGACGGACTGACGCCGGTGCAGGAGGCCATCCTCGCCGAAGGGGCGACCCAGTGCGGTTTCTGTACGCCGGGTTTTGTCGTCGCGCTGACCGCATGGCTGCTGACCGCACGCGCGTTCACCGCCGAAGAGGCCGAAAATGCGGCCGCCGGCAACCTCTGCCGCTGCACCGGTTACCTCTCGCTGCGCCGCGCCTGCGCGCGCCTGGCCGAACGCTTCGCCCCGCTCGCCGCGCGGCCGGCCGCGGAGCGCCTGCCCGCGCTGATCGCGGCGGGCGTCGTGCCGGACTATTTCGCCGGGAGCGCCGAGCGCTTGCGCGCGCTGGCCGAACCGGCCGGGCCGCCGCCGGCCGGCGCCGTGCGCATCGGCGGCGGAACGGATCTGTTTGTCCAGCGGCCCGAGGTGCTGGAGACCGCGCCGCTGCATTTCCTGTTTCGCGATCCCGAACTGCGCGGCATCCGCCGGGAGAACGGCGGCTGGTTCGTCGGCGCGGCGACGATCGTCGAGGAACTGGCGGCCGCCGACGACCTTGCGGCGGCCATTCCCGGCTGGCGCGTGGCCTTCCCGCTGATCTCTTCGTTGCCGATCCGCGAACGCGCGACCATCGCCGGCAATCTCGTCAACGCTTCGCCGATCGCGGACCTCGCCATCCTGCTGCTTCCGCTGGACGCGCAGGTCGAGGTGCGCGGCCCCGCCGGCATGCGCCTCGTGCCGCTGGCGCGGCTTTACCGCGATTACAAGAAGCTCGATCTGGCCCCCGACGAGATCGTCCGCGGAGTGCGTTTTGCCACGCCGCGGCCGGGCGCGCGGTTCCACTTCGAGAAGGTCTCCCGGCGCGTGCACCTCGACATCGCCTCCGTCAACAGCGCGGCCCTGTTTGAGATGGAGGACGGCCGTATCCGGCGCGCGGCGGTTTCGGCCGGCGGCGTGGCGCCGATCCCCAAGCGGCTCACGGCCGCCGAGACGGCGCTCGCCGGTCGCTCGCCGGATGGTGCGGCGCTGCGCGCGGCCCAGGACGCGGCCGACAGCGACATCCACCCGATCTCCGATGTCCGGGGCTCGGCGAGTTACAAGCGCATGCTGCTGCGGTCCTTGCTGGCCGCCCACTTCGCCGCCTGCTTCGAGGGGACGCCGTGACCGCGGCGTGGCATCCGGACGCGGAGCGGCACGTCCGCGGCGAATCGCTCTTCGTGGACGACCTGCCCGTGCCGGAGGGCACGCTGCACGCGGCCGTCTGCGTATCGCCGGTCGCCCATGGGCGCGTGCGTCGCGTCGGGCTCGAGGCTGCCCGCGCGATGCCGGGCGTGCGGGGTGTCTTCACGGCGGCGGACGTGCCCGGCCGCAACCAGATCGGCATCGTCATCGAGGACGAACCGCTGTTGGCCGAGGGTGAGGTGCATTACATCGGCCAGCCGATCGCGCTCGTCGCGGCGGAAACCCCGGCGGCGGCCCGGCGAGCGGCGCGCGCGATCGCGGTGGAGTGCGATCCGCTCCCGGCGATTTTCGATCCGCGCGAGGCCTTCCGGCGCGGCTTCTTGATCGCGCCCGCGCGCACGTTCGCGCTCGGGGACGTCGCGGCCGCGTGGCCGCAGTGCGCTCGGATCGTCGAAGGGACGGCCGAGACCGGCGGTCAGGAGCACCTCTACCTCGAGCCGCAGAGCGCGCTGGCCGTGCCGTCGGCCGAGGGATTGAAAATTGAGTCCGCTACGCAGGCGCCGACGAATGTTCAGCGAATCGTCGCGCGCGTGCTCGGACTGCCGATGAACCGGGTCGAGGTGGACGTGCCGCGGCTCGGCGGCGGATTCGGCGGCAAGGAGGACCAGGCAACGCCCTGGGCTGCGCTGGCGGCATTGGCGGCATGGCGGCTGCGCCGACCGGTCAAACTCGTGCTGCGGCGCGGCGAGGATATGCGGTGGACCGGCAAGCGGCATCCGTACACCGCGGATTTCCGGCTGGGCCTGGCCGCCGACGGCGCCTTCCTGGCCTACGAAGCGAGGCTATACCAGGATGCGGGCGCGACCGCCGACCTGTCCACCTCCGTGCTCGAGCGCTCGCTCTTCCACGCGACGAACAGCTACTTCATCCCCAATGTGCGCGTCACGGCCGCGAGTTGCCGCACCCATCGGGCGCCCAACACGGCGTTCCGGGGCTTCGGAGCGCCGCAGGCGGTCTTCGTGATGGAAGCGGCGATCGCCCGCGCCGCCGAGGCGATCGGCGTGGAGCCGCGCGCACTGCAGCGGCGGAACCTGCTGCGGAACGGCGACGCCTTCCCCTACGGCCAAGCCGTCCGCGGCGCGCGCGCGGCGGCGTGCTGGGAGGCGCTCGAGACGCGGTGCGACGCCGATCGGATCTACGCGGAAGCGCGGGCGTTCAACGCGGCGCACCGCCGCCACAAGAAGGGCATCGCCATCCAGCCGGTCTGCTTCGGGATCTCGTTCACGAACCGGTTCCTGAACCAGGCCGTTGCGACGGTCCACGCGTACAGCGACGGCAGCGTCGGCGTCAGCACCGGCGCGGTCGAAATGGGGCAGGGGGTCAACGCCAAGCTCGCCATTATCGCGGCGCGTGCACTCGGCATCGCACCGGACCGCGTGCGGATCGAGTCCACGAATACGACGCGCGCGGCGAACACCGCGCCGACCGCCGCCAGCTCCGGCGCCGACCTGAACGGCCACGCGCTGCGGTTGGCGTGCGAGGAGCTGCGCGCGACGCTCCGCCGCGCCGCCGCGCAGCGGCTCGGAGTCGCCGATCCCGCGCGCGTAGAGATCGAGGACGGCGCGGTCCGGCTGGACGGAGCGCCTGCCGGCCTGGGCTGGGAAGAACTGACCGGCTGGGCCTGGCGGCAGCGGATCCCGTTGAGCGCGCACGCGCATTACGCGACGCCCGGGCTCACTTTCGATCCGAAGACCGAGCGCGGCGAGGCCTTCGCCTATCACGTGTTCGGCGCGGCGGTCGTCGAGGCCACGGTGGACGGCCTGCGCGGAACCTACACGATTGACCGCGTCCGCCTCGTGCACGACGCCGGGCGGCCGCTGGACGAGCGGATCGACCGCGGGCAGGTCGAGGGCGCGTTATGCCAGGGCCTCGGCTGGATGGCGCTCGAGGAGCTGCGGCACGCGCCGGACGGGCGGTTGCTGACCGACACGCTGACGACCTACAAGATTCCGGACCTGCACTGGATGCCGTGCGAAGTCGCGGTGCACTGGCTCGGCGAGGACGGCGCGGCGCCGGGCCCCTACCGGTCGAAGGCCATCGGCGAGCCGCCGTTTCTGTACGGCATCGGCGCGTTCTTCGCGCTGCGCGAGGCCTTGCGCGCGCTGCGGCCGGACCGCGCGCCGCCGCTCTCCGCGCCGATGACGCCGGAGCGGGTGCTGACGCACCTGGTCGGCAGCGGGGACGGCGCCGCATGACGCGGGCGGACGCGCGGCGCGGGCTGCTGATTTACGGTGCGGGGGATGCCGCCGCCGCGGCGCTCAGCGGCGAGTTCGCCTGGACGCGGCTTGCCGGCATGGCGTTGGTGGGCGCCATGCTCTACGCGCTGGAAATTCCGGCCTGGTTTCGCTGGATTGACCGCCGCTCGCCCCCCGCGGGTTCGGCCTCGGCCTGGCGGCGCGCCGGCCTGGCGATGCTCTACTTCAATCCGCTGTGGATCGCGCGCCACCTGCTGTTCATCCGGTTGTTCCAGGGCCGTTTCGAGCTGATCGGCTGGAGCCTGGTTGCGGCGGGCGCGCGCTCGTTCCTGCTCAATGTCCCGATCTCGGCGGCGTGCAACTGGCTCATCCAGAACCGCGTTCCCGGGCGCTGGCGGTTCGCGGCCAGTGCGACGTTCTCCGCGCTGATGGCCGTGTACTACGCGTGGAGCGGCGCGCGGTTCCAGTGAACGCCGGGATGGGCCGCGGTCCCGAAACGAGCGGTTTTCCAGGGTTTGGAAACGCGACCGCGACCGGTTTCCAACCCCTGGAAACGGCCAGCCGGCAGCCTCAAGGCTGGCGCGAAACGCCCTGCGACCGGCGCCGGCAATCATCGCCTCCTGTTGATAATCGTTACCCGAGCGTCATAAAACACTTCACGACCGTGAAGCATTTTGCGACGTTTGCGGCAAGGGGCGTATCGGCGGGTGCGGGGAGCGGCGGTGGATTCGCCATCGCCATATTCTGGAGGGCCGCTCGTTTTCCGTTGTCGCCACTGCGGCTGGGTGCGATATTGCGTGTTCATGAAATCCCTCGGTTCGGTGAAACGGGGCCTCGCTGGCGGAGCCGCCATCATTGCCGGGCTGGCCGGTATCGTTGCCGACGCGGAAGAACCCCGACGATCCCCGGAGACCACGGCCATGATCGCCGCGACGCTGGCCGAACAAATCGCGCAAACCGATGTGCGAGTGAAATCCGACTATGCGTCCGCGCGGCCCCGGCTGCTGTACGGCGCCTCGGACCGCGACCCGCTGCGGGCAAAGGCCGGGCGGTTGCCCGCGATGTGGGCCGAGGTGCTGCGAAAGGCGCGCACGGCGCTGCCGGATAACGCGCTGCCCGCCGAAGATATCGAAGCCGGCCGCCGCTACTGGCAGGTGGAGCGCATCCAGTCGGCCGCACTGGCGGCGTGGCTGCTCGATGATGCCGCCTTTGCCCGCGGCGCGATCGCCTGGATGCGCGCGCACTGTCGGGTCGCCGTCTGGGGCAACGAGTACCGGCCCAACCGCGACCTGCCGGCCTCGTGGAACCTCTACCACATCGCGATCGCTTACGACACGCTGCATGACCGGTTGGACACCGCGGAGCGCGCCGAAATCCGCGACGGCATGGCCGCCCACGCGCGCGCGCTGGCGGAGGGGCTGCGCGAGAACGAGGGTGAAATCCGCTACGACCAGAACCACACCTATATCCCGGCGGTGGCGCTGACCGCCGGCGCGCTCGCGCTGCTGGGCGAGGTGCCGGACGCGTCCGACTGGCTGCGGCTGGCGACGGCCGTCATGATCCGCTCGCGCCATGTGCTGGGCGAGGACGGCTGGTATTACGAGGGGACGGGCTACTGGGTCTACGCGCTGCACTGGCATGTGCGCTGGGCCGAGTTGATGGACCGGGCCGCCGATGACGGCTGGATGAACCTGCCGATTCTGCGGGAAAATTGGCGCTACGCGCTGCATCTGTCGCTGCCCGCCGCGCCGAACTTCTTTGACGTGGGCGATACGATCGAATGGCGTGACGCGCGGCGGCCGTCGCTGGCCGGCCCCAATACCTCGATGCTGCGCGCCGTCGCCAAAGCCCTGCGGAGTCCGGAGGCGCAGTACGCGGGCGATGAGATGTATCGGCGGTTTCCCGATGCGGACTATCCGGCCGCGGCCTTCCTGTGGTACGACGACACGCTGGCCCCGGCGGACCCGGCCGCGATCCCCCCGCGCCACGTCTTCCTTGACCACGGCGTCGTTGCCTGGCGCACCGGCTGGGGCGCGGAAGACTCGGTCTTCCTGTTCCGCTGCGGGCCTCCGCAGGGCCACCGGGCCGCCGCGAAGCTGCGGCAGATGCGCGACTGGAAAATGAACAGCGGCCACGTCCATCCGGACATCGGCGCGTTCTGGATGTATGCGGGCGGACGCTACCTGGCGGTTGACACCGGTTACCTGGCCGAGAAATGGACGGCGCTGCACAATACGCTGCTGGTCGGCGGGCGCGGTCAGGGGATGGACGGCTCCTACTGGAACGACCGCGGCATGGACTACGCGCGCTTCGATGCGGCACGGTTGCTGGCGCACCGCCTGGAGCCGGAGTACGGCTTCGCCCGCGGCGAGTTCTCGTCGGTCTATCCGACGGAACTCGGCCTGCGCGCGCTGCGGCGCGCGGTCGTTATGGCGCGCGACCGGTTGCTGGTGCTCGACGAAATGGAGGCGGAGCGTCCGCAGACGCTGACCTGGATCTGCCACAGCGACACGCCCTTCGAGCCCGCGGACGGCGGCGGTTTCGTCGCGCGCGGGCCGGGCGCCGCGCTGGCCGTGCTGCCCTTGGGCCCCGCGCCGGCCGAGGGCGGCAACCGGCGCACGGTCGTGAATCCCAGCAAGAGTCCCGGCCGTGGCGCGAACATGGAAACCATCCATCACCTGCGGCTGGAGACGCCGGCGCTGGCCGAAGCGCGGCTGGCGACCGCGCTGGTCGCGATCGGCGCGGACGAAGCGCCGCCGCGGGCCCGGTTGGTCGAATGGACGGCTGGACGTGCCATTGTGGAGTTGGTCCGCGCGGGGCGCACACCGGAGCGGATCGAAGTCGAGTTGGAGACCGGAACGGTAAAATCAGGGCCATAGGCCCGGGAGCAGAGACGATGGGCAAGCTGGCAATCACGGGCGGAGCGAGGGTCTTCGCGAAAGACCTTTCCGTAAAATGGCCGCAATTTGACCGGACGGACGAACGCGCGCTACTGAAAGTCTTCCGCAGCGGGCAGTGGTGGCGCGGCGGCACGCTGGAGGCGCAGGCCGCCTCCGAGTGCGGCCGCTTCGAGCGGGCTTTCGCGAAGTACCACGACGCCGCCTACGGCCTGTGCGTGCCAAACGGCACGATTGCGCTGGAGCTGGCGCTGCGCGCCGCGGGCGTGAAGGCGGGAGATGAGGTCATCGTGCCGTCGCTGTCGTTCGTCGTCAGCGCTTCCGCGCCGCTGATTCTTGGCGCCGTACCCGTTTTTGCCGATGCCGACCCGAAGACCTACCAACCCGATCCGGCCTCGATTGAGGCGATGATCTCGCCGCGGACGACCGCCATTGTCATCGTGCACTTCGCCGGCTATCCGGCCAATCTGGACCGGATCGTCCCGCTGGCGCGCCGGCACAAGCTCGCGCTGATCGAAGACTGCGCGCACGCGCAGGGCTCGCAGTGGCGCGGGAAAGGCGTCGGCTCCTATGGCGATTTCGGCACGTTCAGCTTCCAGCAGTCCAAGGCGCTCACCAGCGGCGAAGGCGGCATCGTGCTGTGCGGCACCGAGGAGCACTGGAAGCGCTGCTACCGCTTCCATAACCTTGGGCGGCGCGAAGATGAGGGCTTCTATGACTTCCACGAAATGTCCTCGAACTACCGCCTGACCGACCTGCAGGGCGCGCTGCTCAACGCGCAGTTCGCGCGGTATCGCCGCCAGATTGTGCGCAAGATGGCCGCGCAGCAGCGCCTCGCGCGGCACTTCCGCGAGATCGGCGGCGTCGAGCCGCTGCCGGAGGACCCCCGGATCACGCGGCGCGGCAACTATTACTGGGTCTTCAAGTACAACGCCGCCGAGTTCGCCGGCGCCAGCCGAGAGACGTTCTTCGCCGCGTTGAAGGCCGAGGGCGTCACCGCGACCCGCAGCTATGGCCGTGCGATCCACCGCTACCCGCTGTTCCAGAACCTGCGGCAGCCCGCGCGTTACAAGAACGCGCAATACCGCCGGACGAGCTGTCCGGTCGCCGAGCGCGTCTTTGCCGAGGAGCTTTGCGTGTTCGGCCACTCGCTGCTGCTGGCGGAGCGGCGGGATCTCGACCGGATCGCCGAGGCCGTCGCGAAGATCAAGAAATACGCGGATGAACTGCGCACGGTCGCAAGAACGGCGTGAGCCGTTATGCGCGCGTTCCCTGAGAAAGGCGGTGGTCATGAAATCAGATTATCCCTGGAACATTGGCGTCGCTGCGTTGGATATCACGCCGCCCATCGGCGTGACGCTCTCCGGCTACAAGCCGCGCACGGCGACGGCCATCGGCCACCGCCTGCGCGCCGAGGCGCTCGTCTGCCGCGGCGCGCGCGGCGGCTGGGCGCTGATCACGGCCGACGTGATCGGCTTTCCTCGAGCGCTGACCGCCGCCATCCGGCGCGCGGTGCGGGCCGCCACGGGCCTGCCGCCCGCCGCCGTGATGGTCGCCGCCACGCACACCCATAGCGGTCCGGCGACCATCTGGTTCGGCGGCGGGGCGCCCTCGGATACGGACCGCGCATTTCTCGAGCCGCTGCCGGAGCGGATGGGATTGCTGGTTCGCTCCGCCTGGGAGTCCGCCGGCCCCGGCCGCTTCGAGTCGGCCTCGGTGGCTGTGCCGGAACTGGGCTCCAATCGCCGGATCCAGGCCCCGGACGGCACATGGACCAATGAGTGGCAGGATGACGAGGGACGGCACCCCGGCTTCTTCGATCCGACGCTCCTGCTCGTCGGCGTCCGGCGTCCCGACGGCGCGCTCGACGGCCTGCTGGTCAACTACGGCGTTCATCCGGTGGTGCTGGGACCGGGCAGCCTCGACATTTCGGCCGACTATGTCGGCTACCTGAAGGACGCGGTCGAGTCCTCCGGCGCTGCGCGCACGACGCTGTTCGCGCTGGCGGGCGCGGGCAACATCAACCCGCGCCACTGCATCCAAGTCGGCGCGGAGCATCCGCGGCGGGTGGGGGAGGCGCTGGCGGAGCGCGTGCGCGCGGCGCTGCCCTCGCTCTCGCCGCTGGCGGCGGGCGCGCCACGGCGGCGGCGGGTCGCATGGACGTTCCCGCGCACGCAGGACACGATGCCGGGCAAGGGCCGCCGGCCGATGAAGGCGGGCGACCTGATCCGCTCGGAGATGCAGGCGCTGCGCGCCGGCGGTTTCGCGGTGATCGGGCTGCCGGGCGAGGTATTCAGCGAGTTCAACGCGCCGCTGCGCGCCGCGAGCCCGGCGGCGGCGACCGTGGTCGCCAGCGTCGCCAATGGATACATCGGCTACCTGCCGACGCGCACGGCCATGGCCGAGGGGGCCTACGAGGCGCGAATGTCGCCGGCCGATAACGTCGAGAACCTGCTGCTGGAGACCGCCGGGCAGGTGCTCAAGACGCTGTAGCCGAGTCGCCTTCGTTTTGCCGCTCACCCCGGCGATCGGTTCAGCCCAACGATGGTAGAGCGGCGAGTCCCTCGCCGCCGCGAACGGCCCATGGTTGCGGCGCGCAAGGGACTGCGCGCCCTACCGCTCGCGCGGCAGCGTGGTCCGCCGAAGGATGGTAGGGCGGCCACTCCGTTGGCCGCCGCGAATGGCCCAACAACCACGCCGAAGCGCGCAGCGCGGATGCGGTCCGCCGCCGCGAACGGCTCGGCAGACTTACCGGGTCCTCCGGCAGTCCCCGGAGCACAGTCAGTCCGCTAAAAAACATTTCATGCATCGTCATTTTTTTCTTGACGTTCCTGTCTACGATGAAATACTGCGTACGCAATACGGTGTGGTTCATTGCGTGAGCAGAGGAGACGCCATGAAGATGAGAATCAGAGGTTGTCCGGCAATCACCATCATCACCGTCGTTATTGCCGCAGGTCTGCTGGCTTCCAGTGCGGCGGCCTACGAGTACACGTGGAACACGACATCGGGCGGTTCGTGGGCCACAGCGGACAACTGGGACAAAGATACGGATGGCGGCGCGTCTGCCGTTCCGAACGCCGCCGGGGAAGTCGTCCATCTTCGGCAGGACATCGCGGCGGCCACGACCATCACGCTGGATGGTGACCGTACGATCGGCGTGCTGAACATCGGCGATTTGGCGACCACCTGGTCCTATTACGTGATCGCTACCGGTGATCCCGCCGGCTCGTTGATTTTCGATAACGGGGCCAATCCGGCGCAACTCAATACCCATGGCAATTACACGACGATCACCACCGCACAGATCACCGCGCCGGTCGTTCTGACCTCAGATCTCATCATGTCCCGG
>CAYLTB010000086.1:0-13463 GCA_964386675.1 uncultured Verrucomicrobiota bacterium | reverse complement strand
TTCCTCGATCGCGTGGCGACGCATATTCTGGCCTTTGAAGGCGACAGCCGCGCGGTGTGGTTTGAGGGCACCTACCAGGAGTATCACGACGCGCGCCGCCGGCGGCTTGGCGATGCCGCCGACCGTCCGCGCCGCGTGCGGTTTCGGCCGGTGCGCCATTGAAAGCCGGTCAACGCCAAGCCTCCACGGGTGCAGAACCGCTGCGGGGCGCGCAGGGGTTCCCTGTAGCGCGAGGCTCGCGCGGCGACGGTTGATCGCGCTCGCCGGGGAAGTGTACTCTGCCCCGGAATGAATTCGGTGGCCGTCATACCGTGCGCCGGAGCCGCACAGCGCTGGGGGCGGCATCTGGGCGTTCCAAAACCGTTGGCGCCGGTGCCCGGTTCCGACGAAACGCTGCTGGTCCGGAATGTCCGGCTCCTCCGCACGCACGGCTTCGAGGATATCCGGATCGTGACGCGCGACCCGCAGATTCGCGCCGCGCGCGTGACGGCCCAAGTCATGGACCCGGACCGCTGCGATTACCTGACCGACACGCTTTATTCGACGCGCCCCGCCTGGCGGGAGCGCAACCTCATCGTGCTCGGGGATGTCTATTTCTCGGAAGCCGCATTCCGGGAGGTGATGGCGGAGACGGCGCCGTTATCCTTCTTCGGCGTGCGGAACGAAACCCCCTGGGTGGCGCGCACCGGCGGCCATGCAGAGATCTTTGCCGTATCGTTCGATGCCGCTTTCCGCGAGCGCTTTGCACAAGCGGCGCAGATGAATTCAACGCTCGCAGTGCTGCGGGACATGGACGATCTTCGCCGGTGCTGGAGGCCCCGGCGACTATGGCGTTGGTTCCGGTTTCTGACAGGGCCTCGCCGGCCCGCGGACCGCGGGCGTCTGCTGAGAACGTACCAGCTTCATGCGCACCGGGCGGATCCGCCTCGGCCGTTGCTCCGGCGCGGATTCGCCCCCAGCGGATTCTGGCGACTACTTCGGCAGATTCAGGGTGACTGTTGCGACACCTCCTGGATTTTCGGCAAGTTGTGGGGGATGCACGCCTTGCTGTCCGAGGCGAAGGCCCGAACAGGTCCCCGCGCCGGCCCGGCCCTACCCGCGAAATTCCACCTCATGTCCGACTATGCGCAGGATGTAGATGCCCCCCAAGACTACGAGCGGCTGAGACAGTATCGCGCCATGGCGGCCGATGGTTGATTCCGCTCGCTAGCCCGACGTTCCGGGGAGATACCGGGCGCCCTTCAGCGTTCAATCCGGTAGATATGCACGGCCAGCGGCTCGAAAACGTCGGTGAAGGCGCGGCCCGCCGTTGACAGCGTCCGGTTTTCGTCAAACACCTCGATTTTAGCGGGCTCGAAGTCGAGTGTGAACGTTGCGGATTCCGGCGCGCGTTTCAGGTTGACGGCCAACAGATAGAGCGCGCCGTCGCCCTCCACCGCCGTATTCGCCGTCCAGTCAATTCGGCCGCCGCCCTGCAGTTGCAGCGTGATGGAGCCTCCATACGGTGGTCCGCAGACGGCGGGGGTCAGCCGTGTGACCTGGTCGAGGAACCGGGCCATTTCCTTGAAGTTTTCCGGCGGCGTATCGTTGAAATAATGGAACCAACTGATCATTCGCGCGCCCGCCACAATGTTGGCCCACGCCATCAGCCGTAGTTCGGCGGGCGTCGGCGGCGGCAGTTGGCTGTCGCGCCGGATCGCGCACGTCTCCACGAACGCGCCCACCGGTACGAGATCCCCGTTGAGTTCGCGCAGGCGCCGCAGTCCGCGCATCATGGTCTCGAAAGAGATTTCGTAGTTCGGATCGTTCTGGCCATCGATCGGATAGATGTCGAGGCTGTACACGTCCACCAGGGGTACTCGGTCAGGGCCCGGCAATTCGAGGCCGTAGAGCGTGTAGGTGCGCACATGCCGGAAGCCCCAGTTGTCCTCGGGCCGACCAAACTTTCCCGTCAGATTGACGTACACGGGATGGTGCGGATCGAGCCGGTGGCAGATTTCGGTCCAGCGCCGGATCTCGGCGGGTGGAATGGCGTTGTCGCTATTGTCGAGGTCCGGTTCGTCACACCAGTCCCAGAACAGCAGCGCGGGGTGGTCGCGCAGGGCCTCCACGTATGCGGCGATAGCCTCGGGATTGGCCGCGCGGTCCATGAGCTTCTTGCCGGAAGGGTTCTCCGGATCGGGATACAGCCGAGTGCCGTTTTGCCCCCGGAGCCAATAGGCGCCGCGCCCGGGCGCGATCGCATATTTTCCATGCCTCGCCGCCAAGTCCAGAAACTCCCGGCACCCCGCGATCGTATGGCGCGCCGGAGCAAATCCAACGCCAAAGAACGTGTTGACGTACGGTGCCCAACGCGCCGCCTCCTCTTCGGTCGAGGCATTATAGGGGGTCACGGGGAAGAAGAGGCGGCCGTTCACTCGTATGGCGTTGTTCTCATCCAGCGCGACGCGCGGATCGCCGTCGTAGGGTTTCGACCAGCGGCGCGTTGTGCGGCGACCGTCCGACAGGCGGACCGTCAGCGTGTAATCGCCTTTCGGCAGCCCCCGCAACTCGAGCGGGAGCACGGTTTCTGGCCGAAGCAACGTCGGTCCGGTCCACTGGGTTTCGCGGCGGTATGTACCGGCGTCGTTTTCCAGCGTCGCCGTCAGTGTCTGGTCCGGCGGCACTTCGCCGACCCGAACTGCAAGACGGATTCCGACCCGCGCATGGAAGTCCGCGTGGTGCATCACCAGTTCGTCGCCCCGTCCCGCGGCGGCCGCCACGCCGCCCGCGAACAGCACGCTGACTCTCAAGCATCTGTTCATTTACCCTTTCAATATATCGGGCGGCCCTTACGGCGCCGCTTGCCGCTTCAGCCCATCGGGATCCCGTTTCTGTGCCCAGTCTTCCACCGGTTTCGGAAGGTTCTTCAGGCGGTTGTCCGCCAGCGAGAGCGACTCGATTCCGACCAGGCCGGCGATTTCCACCGGCAGAGTTTCCAGATCGTTATTGTTCATCGTCAATTGCCGGAGCGCCGTGCAACGGCCGATCGCCGGCGATATCTTCCGGAGCAGCGGTTTACCGAGTGCCCGGTCGCCGTACACCTCCAGGATTTCGAGCGCGGTCAGCGCGCCGATCGCTTCCGGCAGCTCAGCGATGCCCATTTCCTGGATATGGAGGGCGACCACCCGTCCGCCGCGGACCTGCGTGACGCCTTCCACCTTCACGGCGCGCAGACCGTTGTGGTCGAGGATGGCGCGCACGGCTCGGTAGTCCGGATGCGCGGCCGCCAAACGTTCTTCCGTCGGCGCGGCGGGCACGGCGGCGCCCTTGATCTGGGCCGCCGCCGCGCCGTTTTTGCGCTGCCAGCGCACGCCGTCGCGGAGGACCAGCAGAAACCCCTTGGCCATGGCCGCTTCGCCGGCGGGCAGGTTGGGATGGACGCCGGTCGGGTCTTTGGTGAACTCCGGGACCATGAACCGGCCCTCGCGAAAATCGTCGCTGACGATCGCGCCGAGATCATAGATTGGAGTCTTGCCGCGATAATTTCGGCGCAGCAACTCGCTGAACGCGTGCATCTGCTCGTTGGCGCCGTCGCGGCCGACACCTTTGGCATTGAGCGCGGCGGTCGCGTAAATGAAACAGATATTCGGGAAATCAGACCGCAGCCGGTCCAGAATAGCCGCGTAGGGTGTGAACGTCTCCGGTTTGATGGCGGAATAGACGATCATGACCGCATCCACCTGCCGCCCGAAGCTCCACGGCGGCCGGCGGAGCAATTCGTCCACTTCCTCGACCCGTTTATGGAGCGGATACCGCGTACCCAGGATCGTCGCCATGCCCGGCTCCTTGAAGAAGTCGGCGGGCACCGAATTCAGCCCCTTGCCCTCGACGTCGAAACGCTCGCGCCGCAACGCGAAAGCCTTATCCGTGCGCGCCAAGGCCCCCAAACCACCGTTGAGGTTCAGCCCGAGCGATTTGCTGGCCACCAGGATTCGCAATCCCCGGATTTCTTCCAGATCCTGTGGCGTCAGCGAATCGAAACGCTCGCGGACGTATTTCGCATCCACGAAAGGCGCCGGCTCGATCGTCTGGCCGTGCGCCGCGGCGCAGACCCACAGCAACGTCGCGATGACTCGTCTCATGACAGCGCTTTGATCCTTTCTTTCGGGCTTATGAAGCCGCCGCAACGGCGGGGACTGGAATCCGGCGACGCCGAAGCCACCGCGCGCCGCGCTCACTTCTTGTTCGGCTGCGCCAGGAACTCTGAAACGGTCATAAAGCGACAGCCCTGTTCCTTGAGATACCGAACCGCCTGCTGAAAGTTTGCGAACTTCGCGTCGTCCCACTGGTTCGGGTGGCCTTGGAACGAGAGATAATCCACCGTCTTCGCGATCTGTTCGAACCGCTCGCGCACGGCGTCCGGATTGGGGTTGAAGATGGGCTTCTCGAGTTCGATCCGGCGCTGGATCATGAAGACGCTGCCGGCGGTTGCCACGCGCGGCATGCCGGGCGAGAACACCGCCTTGATCTCGGGAATCTCGGCCAGCGCGCGGAAGGTGTTGTCGTCCATGCCGCTGCTGTGGGGTCCAAAGGCGGCGAACGTGATGCCGAAGCGGAGCCGGCCCAGCTCCTGCGTCCGCTTCAGGGCCTGGAGCTGGTTCTCGAAGCTGTTGCCGAGGAACTCGCCGCGGATGCCTTTTGCCTCGTCTTTCTGGAAGGGCGTCGCGTAACCGTGGTTCCAGAACTCGATCCTCCCGGACTTGTGCAGCGCGGTCACCCATTCCTTCAGCGCGGGGTCCTCCTTTTCCAGCGCCTGGCCGATGACGCCGAAGTTGGCCTTCACGCCTTCCTGCGCGAGGAACTCCGCCGTGCGCCGCCAGCGCGGCGAAGCGGCCGTGACATCGTCGAGCTTGAGCAGCACGATCGGGCCTTGCTGAGCGGGTGCCGCCGTTCCCATCAGGATGGGCGCCGTGATGGCCAGCGATTTGAGCAGTCCCTGAACAAGCGTCATGTCCATTCCTTCCCGTGGTGCGAACGCCCTCCACTATAGACTTTGCCGGGAACCGCCGCAATGCCGGGGATTCATCGCGATTGAAAAAAACAGGCCGTCGCGCGATAAAGGATCCGTGACCTCGCGCGAACGGATTCGGAACCTCATCGCCGGCCGGCCCGCGGACCGCTGCGGTTTCTGGCTCGGTATGCCGCAGGCCGACACGTGGCCCCGCTTGCACGCCTACTTCGGCACGTCGGACCGAGAGGAATTGCGCCGGAAACTCGGCGACGACTACCGCTGGATCTGCCCCTCGTTCTTTCAGGGCTTCTACCGCCATCCCCAGGGCCGCGATGTATTCGGCCTGAGCCGCAAGAAGGAAAGCCACGGCCAGGCGGGGCCGCTGGCGCACTGCGAGACCGTCAGCGACGTCGAGGCCTACGAATGGCCGAATCCCGACTACCTGAACTTCGACGAGGTCCTGGCCGCGCTGCGTGCCGCGGGCGACGTCTATCGGGCGAGCGGATTCTGGACCAGCTTCTACCATAACATTATGGACCTGTTCGGGATGGAAGAGTACATGGTCAAGATGTACACCCATCCCGAAGTGGTCGAAGCCGTCACCGACCGCGTGTGCGGGTTCTATTATGAGGCGAATCGCCGCTTCTTCGAGGTTGCCGGCGGCGAGGTGGACGGCTTCTTCTTCGGAAACGATTTCGGCACGCAGGCCGACCTGATCTGCGGACCGGCGCAATTCGATCGCTTCATTCTTCCGTGGTTCCGCCGGTTCATCGAGCTGGCGCACGCACACGGATTGCAGGCGATCCTGCATTCCTGCGGCGCGATCCACAAGGTCATCGGCCGCCTGATCGAGGCGGGCGTGGACTGCCTCCATCCGCTGCAGGCCCTCGCGGCAGGCATGTCGGCCGAAGAATTGGCGCGCGATTTCAAGGGTCGGGTGACCTTCATGGGTGGAATAGACACCCAGCGCTTGTTGGTGCGCGGCACGCCGGCGGAGGTGGCCGCTGATGTACGGCGCGTAAAGGTCTTGCTGGGCCCCCGGCTGATCGTCAGCCCCAGCCACGAGGCGCTGCTGCCGAATGTGCCGCCGGAAAACGTCGAAGCGATGGCGCGCGCGGCAACGGAGACGTGAGCGCGGGGCGGCTTACGCCGGGATTCGAAGCGGCCAGTCCCGCGGGTCGCCCGGCTCGCCGGCGTGGGCGAGCGGAGGCCGGCCGTGGCCGAGAGCTGCGCCGAGGCGGAAGCCCTGGTTGACATAGGCCTTGGCCCGCATCGCGGCGTCCGCGAGAGACACACCCTGTGCGAGGCCCGCGGCCAGCGCGGACGAAAAGACGCAGCCGGTGCCATGACGAGGAATAGCTTGGCGCGGGCTGGCCATCCAGAAGGTTTCGCGGCCGTCGCTGAAATAATCGCGCGCGTCGCTGCCCCCGAAATGGCCGCCCTTGAGCACGACGGCGCGCGGTCCCATCGCCAGCAGACGGTCGGCCGCGCGGCGGACATCGTCGGGCGACGCAATGCGCTGGCCGGTAAGGATTTCCGCTTCCGGCGCGTTCGGCGTCAGAACCGCGAGCCGCGGCAGCAGTTCGGAGACCAGCGCGCCGCGGCCGGTCGTGTCGAGCAGCGCCGCGCCGCCGGTGGAGGCCAGCACCGGGTCGCAGACCGCCGGCGCGGAAACGCCGGCGAGGGTCTCCGCGACGGCGCGTACGATCTCGGCCCGGCTCAACATCCCGATCTTGACGGCGGCCGGCGGCAGGTCATCGGCGAGCGCCGTCAATTGCGCGCGCACGATGAGCGCCGAGGCGGGTTCGATTCGAACCACGCCGAGCGTGTTCTGGGCGAGGATGGCGGTGACCACCGAGGCGCCATGACAGCCGAGGTCATGCAGGGTCAGGAGGTCGGCCGGGATTCCGGCGCCGCCGCTGGGGTCAGTCCCGGCGATCGTCCAGACGATCGGCGGCGCGGCGGGCCGGGGATTGGACGTGTCGGTCATGGCCGAACTGTAACGCGCCGCGCGCCGACCGCAAAGCGTCGTGTTCGCCATCGCATCCCGGCGCCTGTTTTGTTACAAAGCCACATATGGCGACCTTCATCATCCAGGGCGGCCGTCGGCTCGCCGGCACGTTCACCCCGCTCGGCAACAAGAATGCCGTGCTGCCGATGATTGCCGCGGCAGCGCTGACCGACCAGCCGGTGACGCTGCGCAATGTGCCGTTCATCGCGGACGTGGACGTGATGCTGCAACTGCTGGCCGGCGCCGGCGCCGACATCGAACGTCGGGAGCACGAAGTGACGGTGTGTTGCGCGCGGCTTCGGCGCACGCGGCTCAACGAATCATTGTGCCGCAGCGTCCGCTCCTCGATTCTGCTGGCGGGCCCGCTGGCGGCCCGCCACGGCCGCGCGGTGCTGTCGCCGCCGGGCGGCGACGTCATCGGCCGCCGGCGGCTGGATACGCACCGGATCGGGTTGGGGGCGCTGGGCATTTCCCTCGAGGGTGGACGGCAATATACGTTTCGTCGCCGGGCGCTGCGCGCCGCCAACATCGTGCTCGACGAAGCCAGCGTGACCGCGACGGAGAACATTTTGATGGCAGCGACGCTGGCTTCCGGCGAAACGACGATCTTCAACGCGGCGTGCGAACCGCACGTCGCGGACCTCGGGCGCCTGCTGATCGCGATGGGCGCGCGGATCGAGGGACTGGGTACGAACCGGCTCCGCGTCTGCGGCGTCGAATCACTGCGCGGCGCGGACATGGTCGTGCCGCCGGACTACATCGAGGCGGCCAGCTTTCTGGCGGCGGCGGCCGTCACGCGCGGCGAGCTGGAAATCGCGGGACGGCTGGAGCCGGTCGCGGAGGTCGTGATCGGCCGCGCCTTTGCGCGGCTCGGTCTGGTTTGGGCCTTGCGGGAGAGCGGCATCGCGCTGTCGCCGCGGCAGTCCCGGCGGATCGTGATGGACGATCACGGCGTGATCCCGAAGCTTGAGGACGGCCCGTGGCCCGCGTTTCCCTCGGACCTGATGAGTGTATTCGTCGTGCTGGCGACGCAGTCGAAAGGCACCCTGCTGTTCTTCGAGAAGATGTACGAGAGCCGGATGTATTTCGTGGATCGGTTGATTCAGATGGGCGCGCGGATCACGGCGTGCGATCCGCACCGGGTCGTGGTCAGCGGTCCGGCGCGGCTGCACGGCGAGCGATTGAGCAGTCCGGACATTCGGGCGGGCATGTCGCTGATCATTGCCGCGCTCGGCGCGCGCGGCGAGAGCCGGATCGGCAACGCAGAGATCGTCGATCGCGGCCACGAGCGGCTGGAGGAACGATTGCGCGCGCTGGGCGCGGCGATCGAGCGGAAAGACTGAGCCGAACGGGCAACGGAGAGGAAACTCGCAGCATGAAATGGCAGACACTCGGAATCGCGGCGGCGATCGGATTGTCGGCGCTGCCGGCGCTGCGCGCGGCGGCGGAGGGCGGCGCGGCAGAAAAACGGCAGATGTTGGCCCGGCATGAAACCATTGCGGAGTTTCTGGGTACCCGTTACCATCGGTGCCTGGGCCTGACCTCGGCGTGTCCGGACCGCTGCGGGCAATCGGGCACGATGGCCTCGTTTCGCATCGTGGAATACACGGCCTATGAAAAGCCCGGGGAATACGGGGATCCGAAGGCCGGGCAATACGACGTCCTGGTCGAGGACAACCGTGGCAACCTGAAGGTGCCGCCGGCGATCCGCGATGCCGTGAGATCTCTGAAGCCGGGCGACCGGGTGCGGCCCCACTGGAATCACGACTACGTAACGAAGGACGGGTCTTCGTATCCGGAGCGGCCCATCGTCAGGCTGGAGAAGATCGCACCCTGAAAAAAAGGACGGGCCGATAAGCCCGTCCTTGCGGCTGTCAGGGACCTTCGCCGCCGCTCATTCCGACTCAATCTTGATCGTCCGGGCGGCGCTGCGAGCGTCCGGAGTCTTCGGAATCGTCACCCGTAACACGCCTTTCTTGAACGCGGCTTTGGCCTTCGACTCGTCCACGCCCGCCGGCAGCGCCAGCGACCGATGGAACCGGCCGTAGCTGCATTCGCTGAAGAAGACGCCGCGCTTCTTTTCCTCGTGCTCTGCCCGCTTCTCGCCCTCGATCGTCAGCACACCGTTGTCGAGCGTGACCTGGACGTCCTTCTCGTCCATGCCCGGCAGCTCGGCGGCGACCTCGACGGCGTCGTCGCTTTCAGTGACCTCGAAACGCGGACTGATCAGCCCGCTTTCGCGGTCGGACCGCAGCGCCGGCCACCGCGGAAACCCGAAATCCCCGAAGAAGTCTTCGAAGAGCCTATTCATCTCGCGATGCAGCGCTTCGAGGGGATGCTCGATCTGATCCCGCTTCGCGACTTCGCTCCGTTTCTTCCACGGAATCAAGCTGCGTGCCATTTTGGACACCTCCTTCCCGCTTCGTTTTCTTCTTGCATTTGGGCGTTTCATTCGCTCACCACCGGAATCTTCCGAGGTCGGGCTTTTTCGGTCTTTCCGATTTCCAACCGCAGAACGCCGTTGGATATCTTTGCACGGATCTTTTCCGGATCTGCCTCAGCGCCGAGGGTGAAAGCCCGGCGGAAGACGCCCGGCGTATAACCCCGATAAATCAACTCGTGTTCGGAGGGCGTCGTTGCATCCGCGTAGCCCAGGATAGTCAGGACGCCTTCCTCGAGCGTGATGTCGAGATGCTTCTCATCCACCCCGGGCATGTCGCAGACGACCAGCATCGAGTCGTCGCGCTCGTAGATGTCGGTCGCCGGCGCGAACACAGGTTGATCCCGAGTCAGCTCGACCGCCGTTCCTCGATCCTTCGTTGTTTCGACGGCCGTTTCTTCTTTGCGTGCGCTCATGTGATCTTCCCTCCCATCCATCATTTTCCCAGTTGCGGTTACTCCGAAGCCACGGCGATCTGCCGCGGTTTGCTGAGTTCGCTGCGCGGCAGGGTCACCGTCAGAATTCCATTGCGGTACTTGGCCACCGCCTTCGCGTTGTCCACCTCATAGGGGAGTCGAACGCTCCGGGCAAAACGGCCAAATTCCCGCTCGGCGCGGTGGTTTACGACGCCTTCGCCGGGATCCTCGGGCTTGCGCTCGCCTTCCAGTGTGAACACGTCGTTCTGCACCGTAACGCGCAGGTCGTTAGGATCCACTCCCGGAACTTCCGCCGAAACAACCACCTCATTGCGGTTGCTCCAGACGTTCATGGACGGCCAGGCGTCTCCAGCCTCGCCATAACCCTCAAAAAGCCGGTTCACCTCACGCTGCAACCGGCGCATTTCGCTGAACGGGTCAAACCCGACTCCACGAATATCAGGCCAGAACATCTTTGCTCTCCTTTCTTTCTGCCATCGAGAACCACTCTCGACGGACCTAAATCTGAAAAAACGAGTTAGCACGCCGCGTGCCAACAATAATGGATATAAATAAAATATTCACTGTTAAGGCATTGCGAAGTTCACAGCCTCCTACGCGATGTATAATAATGACGCATATAGCAAACCGCTAAAGTGTCATAGTGGCACTTTCTTAGCGTTGGACTTTTCGGTGTGGCGTCGGGGCGTTCGGTAATTCGTCGGTCGGAGTGGGGGCGGGGAGAGGTGGACGTTATTCGTCAGTCGAGCTGATAAAGGAAACGTTTTATTTTGGCCGTGGAAGTCTTCTCCAGCTCTTCAAAATGAATGCGTATGCGACGGGGGTGCTTGTATTCAGCAATTTCGTTCAGTACGCGGCGCAGATCGTCGCGAACGAGTTGTTCGACTTCCGGCACGGCCGGTTTTCGGCCGAGGTGCAGGACGATGGCGTCGAGGTTGGGCACAATGATCGCGCCGACGCGTTCGCCCGTCGGCTCCGCAGGATCGCGGTAAGCCAGCACCAGCGATTCCAGTACGAACGGGCTGCGCCCGATCTGCTGTTCGACCTCTTCCGGATAGATGTTTTTGCCTTCTCGGTTCACGATCAGGGCCTTCCGACGTCCGCAGATGGTGATGTAACCGTCGGCATCCACGGAGGCGAGGTCGCCGGTTGCCAGCCAGCCACCGTCGAGGATCGCGGCGCGCGTTGCCTCGGGATTGTTGAAGTAGCCGGCCATGACGTTGGGACCTCGTACCGCGAGCTCGCCGACGCCCGCGGCGTCCGCGTCCAGGAGTCGAACTTCAGTGCCGGGTAGCGGACGGCCGACCGTGCCGGGCCGGGGGGCTTCGGGCGGATTGAGCGACACGACGGGACCGGCCTCCGTCAGTCCATACCCTTCGATCGCCGGAAGGCCCAGCCGTGCGAATCCTAGGAGTAATGCCGGATCGCAGGGGGCGCCTCCGGAGACCATCAACCGGAGCCGGCCGCCGAGCCGGGCGCGCACGGCTCGGCGAACCGGTCCGTACAGGCCGGCGGCCAGCAGCCATCGGGCCAACCGTTTTTCCCGCACGCCGGCTTCCAAACGGCGGTACAGCTTCTCCAGCAGCAGGGGCACGGCCAGCAGGATCGTCGGCGAGACTTCGCGCAGGCTGTCGCCCACCGCCTTGAGGCTCTCGACGAAACTGATTTCAGCACCGGCCAGGATGGGCACCAACAGGTTCGTGGTGAACGCAAAGGAATGGTGGAGCGGCAGGACCAAAAGAAAGTTGTCGTCAGGACGGACGCGAATCGCTTTCACGCAACTTTGCGCATTGGCGCCGAAATTCCCGTGGGTCAGCAAGGCGCCCTTGGCGCGGCCGGTCGTACCCGAGGTGTAAAGCAAGGAGGCCGGCGTATCGGCGGTCAGCGCGGCCCGGGACCAGGCCGGTGTGCCGGCAGGACGAACAGGCGAGAATTCGGCGTACCGGGCGCGTGCGGCGTCGGCGGGTGACGGCGGAGGGCCGTCGAGCGTGAAAACGGACCGCAGCGCGGGCGCGCGGTCTTCGACGGCGCGTACGATCCGGCACGGTTGTCGGCCGCACAGCACGAGCGCCACGCCGGCGTCGGTCAGGATATGCGCGACTTCCTGCTCGCGCAATTTCGGGTCCATCGGCACGGCCGCGGCACCCAGCGCCACGATGCCGAAATAGGTCTCCACCCATTCCGGCGCGTTGTCATGGAAGAGCGCGACGCGGTCGCCCGGGCGCACGCCCTCCGCCCATAGCGCTTCCGCCACGGCGCGGGCGCGATCCCGCAACTCGCCGTAGGACCGGGTCCACCAGGCGCCATCCCGCTTGTAGCGCATCGCGGTTCGACCACGGTGGCGATCGGCGGCCGTATCCAGCATTGCTCTAAGGTCCATGCGTCCTCTCCGGCTTCCCACGCCATGCGCAATGTAACGCAAGCGATGTTGAGCCGCCATTCCCGTTCGAGCAGGCGCGGCGGGAAAGGCGGCGGGGCAGCCCTTGCAAGGTCTGCACAACAGCCCGTTTCCGCACGCCCCGCAATGTCCCGGAAATGCGCCCACCCCCCAACCGAAAATAGTCGATTTTCGGTGCGAACGGGCAACGTCGGGCTAGCGCTCCGCTTGACTCCGCGTGGGTACCAACGCTATAGATATGCCGTCCGACCGAGGTGCCCCCTTCGTCTATCGGCTAGGACATCAGGTTCTCATCCTGGAAAGACCGGTTCGATTCCGGTAGGGGGTGCCAAAATAACGAAACGCCGCGCCAGCAGCGGTTGAAACGCACTTCCGGCCATCCTCGAAAAAAGGCGATTTACAACGGCCAGTTACAACACGTCCGCCCGTATGCGGCGGCGTGCTATCGTGTCGCGGAGTGTCCGCAAGGCGGGGCGCGTGGCGGTCTGGCCAGTCGGTTGACGCGCTCGCGGGCGTGTCGCGACACGTTTTTTTCTGCCCCCGGCGGTGTCCGGTCCGGCCCTCTCGATGTTGGCCTCGGCTCTCGGGTCCGCCGGGTGTGAGTCCGCGCGCCAAGCGCGCCAGGATGCCCGACGTTGCCCGATCTCCCCCCGGCGCGTCACGGCAAGGCAAGGCGCGGCGGCGGCGTGTCGGCGACGCTGGCGGATTCGATTCGGTTGCCGTTGCGGTCGGCCTCGGGGCAGCGTCCGCCAGAATCGCAACGGCGTGAAACCGTCTATTGCCACGGCCCTTTTCGAGCGCGAAAACGCCCGATCTCCGTCAGTCCGATACAGGACAAGGGGCGGGGCGTACGCCGTTACGACGCAATGGACGCGCCGGGCGGGGGCGGTGGCCCTTTCCCTCGCTCCCCGTGGGCTTCGCTCCTCTTTGATAGGCTCCGCGCATCCGAAGCGTATCCGGGTGTCAAGGGAGCAGCGCGGTCGGCGGCGGTCAACCTGGGCGGGGTTCGGGGCATAGCCATCAAAAAGGCAGGGGGCCAAGGTTTAAGAGCCTCCATTGCTTCTCATACTGAAAGGCTATGCTACCGGTTTCAACGTCGAGCACGTATACATCGCCCGCCCGGGGGACAGCTGACCGGGCCCGAATTTCTGATCCACCTGGCATGTTAGTCTGCGGCCTTGTTT
>CAYLTB010000085.1:0-13672 GCA_964386675.1 uncultured Verrucomicrobiota bacterium | reverse complement strand
CGAATGCGGGCCGATACGCACTTCGAACCGGCCCGGCTCGATTCGCCAGCACTGGGCCGCCGCGTCATAGAAGGCCAGGTCTCGCGGACCGATCTCAAAGGACACGGTGCGGGACTCGCCCGGCTGGAGCGCAATCTTCGCGAAGCCTCGCAGTTCCCATGGCGGACGTGGCACGCTCGCTTCCACGTCGCGGACATAGAGCTGCACGACCTCCTGCCCCGCGCGCCGGCCCGTATTCTTCACAACGATCTCCGCCCGCAGCGAGTCGCCGCGCCGGATGCGCCGTGCTGAAATACGGAGTTTCCGATACGCAAAACGCGTGTAGGACAACCCAAAGCCGAATGGGTACATCGGCTCGATGCCGGCGCGGTCGAAGTGGCGGTATCCGATGAACACCCCCTCGGCGTAGCGAACCGTGTCGTGCTCGCCGGGATAATTCTTCCACGCCGCATGGTCCGCCGCGCGAACGGGAATCGTCACCGGCAGCCGCCCCGAGGGATTGATGTCGCCGAACAGAACGCGCGCGAGGGCATGGCCGCCCTCCTGTCCGGGGTACCACGCCTGCACGATCGCCGGCACGTGTGCGCTCCACGAGCGCATTTCCAGCGGATTGCCGCCGTACAGCACCACGACGGTTCGCGGATTGGCGCGGGCGACTGCCCGAATCAGTTCCGCCTGCCGCCCCGGCAACGCGATGCCGGCACGATCCAGCCCGCCGCCCTCGTGTAGGCTGCAAAGCCCGGCGCAGACGATGGCCGCATCGCAGCCCGCGGCTACGGCAGCAGCCTCCGCCATCGGGTCGCCCGCGCCCGGCGGCGTCCATTCCAGACGGATCGCGCCCGGGTGCCGGGTCTTGACGTATTCCAACCGCACGTCCACGCATTGTCCCTCACAGAGGAACAATTCGACATGTCCCTCGGCTACCGGAAACACGCAGCGCGGGGTCGGATCATCCAGCGGCCCCAGGGTGGGCGCGCCGACCGGCTGTGGATTCACCGGTGCGGCTTCGCCTTCGGCCGCCAGCCGGTCACCGATCCAAAGCCGGAAACGGCCGCCGGGCGCCGCGACGCCGATCGTGTGACGGCCCGTTGCGGTGGCGCGGATCCGGCCCGTCCAGCGCAGTGAATGCTTGCCGCCGCTCATCCCATACGCCGGCCCCGACCAGCCCCACGCGAAATCCACACTCGTATGGACTCCGACAAAGCACGGTTCGCCGGCAAACTCGGGATTGGCGAAGTACTCAGCCTTCAATCCCGGAATTGTTCCTGAAGGCCCGTCGTGCTCCAGATGCGGCGCACTCAACAGATGTCGCGAACCGAGCACCGGCTCGCCTTCGGCGAAGCGCACCGTCCCGCGCCGACCGAGACGGCGGCGGAGTCCATCGAGCGGGCTTATATCGTAGGGCGGTGTCAGGTTGGCGCTGCCGACGCCGCCCAGCCGAGCGCGCGTCGCGTGCGGGCCGATGAGGGCGAGCGAACGGATACGCGCCGCGTCCAGCGGGAGCAGCGCGCCGTCATTCTTCAGCAGAACGAGCGACTCTTCGGCGACGCGACGGGCGAGCGCGCCATGCGCGGGCGTATCGGGGCCGCGGGCGGCGCGGCCTCGCGCCGGACGGCACCGCAACATCAACGTCAGCAGCCGTCGAACGCGGTCGTCGAGTTCCGCCGCGGTCAGCGTTCCGCGCTGCAGCGCCTCCAGAACTTTCTCGCGCGTCATGTGAACGCCGGGCCCCGGCATTTCGAGATCGAGTCCGGCGGCGAGGCTCTCGGGGCCGTGCACGCCGCGCCAATCGGAGAGGACGACGCCGTCAAAGCCCCATTCGTCCTTGATGATATCGCGGATCAGGTGGGCGTTCGCGGACGCGTAGTGGCCATTGAGCTTATTGTAGCTGGTCATCAGCGCCCAGGGCCGGCCTTCGGCCAATGCAATCCGAAAATGCTCCGTGTAGATCTCGCGCAACGTCCGTTCGTCCAGCCGAACGTCGAGATTGCTCTGATTGAGCTGCTGATTATTCGCCGTGGCCGCCTTGACGCAGGCGCCGGCGCCCTGGGCCTGAATGCCGCGGATCGCGGCGGCCGCGAGCTTGCCGGCGAGAAACGGATCCTCGGAAAACGTCTCGAAGTTCCGCCCGCCGACGGGAATGCGGTGCAGTGAGATTTTCGGTCCGAGCAGAATCGAATTGCCGAGGGCGAGTGTCTCCTGCCCCAGTACGGCGCCCAGCCGCTCGATCAGGCGAGGGTTCCAGGTGGCGGCCTGTCCGACCCCGGTCGGAAAGCAAGTGCCCTGACGCAGACCCTCGCCCAACGGGGATACGCCGTGCCCGCAATCGGTACAACGCACATCGGGAGCGATGCCGAGGCGTTGAACGCCGGGCAAATGCCAGAAATCGTGACCGGCCAGCATGCCCGCCTTTTCCTCGCGAGTCATCCGGGCCAGTAACGACGCCACTTCATCGCGCAGCGTTTCCGCCGCGGCGCGGGTATCATTTTCTGCTCGTTTCACGGGAACCGTCCTCCGCAGTTCGCGCGGCGGCAGGCCGCAACCCGGCGATGGCGGCCATGACACGGGCCGCAACGGCCTCATAATCCTTGCCGTGGGTCAGCACCTCGGCGGCGGTGATCGGGCGTCCGATGCGCACGGTGATGCGTGCCGGCCGGATCCATCGGCGATGCCGCGGCAGTGCGCGATAGCTGCCATCAATATAGACGGGCACCACCGGCGCCCCCGCCTTCGCGATCAGAAAGCCGATGCCCCCTTTGGCCGGTTGAAGCTCGCCGTCGGGCGTCCGGGTGCCTTCCGGGAAGACCCCGAGCGCGCCGCCGGCCTTCAGCGTGGCAATTCCCTGCCGCAGCGCGCCGACATCGCCGCGCTCGCGGGACAGCGGAATCACCAGCACTTTTCGGAGAAACCCGCCGAAGATCCGGTTCCGAAAGAGGCTTTCGCGGGCCATGAAACGCACCGCGCGGAACCGCATGGCCGTGCCGATGATCGGCGGATCGAGATAGCTCGCATGGTTGGCCGCGATCACGCAGCCGCCGATCCGCGGCACGTGCTCGCGGCCGGTTACGCGCAGGCGGAAAAAGAGCTTCAGCCAGATCCACAGCGCCAGCAGGACGATCCAATAGAAGAGCGGGACCCGCTCCGCATCCACGCCGTTACCGGTGCGCCAGCTCACGCCGTTCCCTTCCCGGCTCGCACGGCGGCGACGATGCGCGCGGTAACCTCGTCCACCGTCAACGCGGTGGAATCAATGATCCGCGCATCCGCGGCCACCCGCAGCGGCGCGTCCCGGCGCGTGCTGTCTTTCGTATCCCGACGCGCCAGGGAGGCGCGCACCTGCGCAAGGTCCGCGGCACCCTCCATCGCGGCCAAGTCGCGCGCGCGCCGCCGCGCGCGTTCCACCGGATCGGCATCCAGGTAGAATTTGAAATCGGCATCGGGAAACACCACCGTTCCAATGTCGCGGCCCTCCATCACGAGAGGCCCGTATCGCCGCATCTCGCGAAGCCGGGCGCTCACGAAGGCGCGGACGCACGGCAGCGCCGCAATGTCGGACACCGATTCGCGCACCGCCGGACCTCGAATCGCGTCGCCCGGTTCCTCTCCATCCACCGTGAATACGACGGTCCGGTCCCGCACGGGAAATGCCCAGCGCGCCCGATCCAGCAGCTTCTGCACCGCGCCGGCATCCCGCACATCGACACCCGCGCGGAGCGCCTTCCAGGTGATGCCCCGATAGAGGGCGCCGGAGTCCACGTAGACCCACCCCAAGGCCCGTGCCACCTCGCGCGACACCGTGGACTTTCCGGAAGCCGCGGGGCCGTCTATGGCCACGACCGTCGTCCGTTCCGCGCTGTCCGCTCGCTCGCCCATCGTCTGCCCTATGCCGTGAGTCGTTTCAGGTCGTCCCAGAAACCGGGATACGAGGTCGCCACGCACTCGACCCGTCCGATCGTCACCGGGCCGCCGCCGCTCAGGGCCAACACGGCCATCGCCATCGCCACGCGATGGTCTCCTTGACTGCTGACGGTTTCACAGCCGACCAATCGCGCGGGCCCCCGGAGGGTCATTCCATCGGCCCGTTCTTCCACCTCGACACCCACCCGGCGGAGATTCTCCGCCATGACGGCAATGCGGTCCGATTCCTTTACGCGAAGTTCGGCGGCGTCCCGGATGACCGTTTCCCCTTCGGCGAACGCCGCCAGCGCCGCCAACACGGGAATCTCGTCGATCAGATTCGGTATGTCCGCCCCGCCGACCTCGACGGCATGCAACGCGCCGCCCCGCACCGTCACGCTTCCGCACGGCTCCCATGCCATCGAAAGCGGATCGGTCTTGACCGCGACCTCTGCACCCATCCGCCGCAGCACATCGAGGAACGCCGTGCGGCGCGGATTGAGACCGACCCCGTGCACCGTGACTTCGGCGCCCGGCCGCGCGGCCGCCGCAGCCAGCCAGAAGGCCGCGGACGAGAAATCGCCCGGGACGCGCCATTCGGCGCCCTTCCATTTCGGGCCCTCCGGCCCGTGGCCGCGCAGCGCGATCACCTTGCCATCGACCTCGAGTGCGGCGCCGCACGCCTTCAACAGGCGCTCCGTATGGTCGCGCGTCGGCGCGCCCTCCCGCACGCGGGTCTCGCCTTCCGCGAACAGCGCCGCCAACAAAATCGCCGATTTCACCTGTGCGGAGGCGACGGGCAGGTCGTAGGCGATGGCGCGCAACGCGCCGCCCCGGATGTGAATCGGCGCCGTGCCCTTCTCGCCGGTCAGCTCGATCGCGGCGCCCATTTGCTGCAGCGGCTCCGCAACGCGCCGCATGGGGCGCGAACGCAACGATTCGTCGCCGGTCAGGATCGCCTCGACCGGCCGGCCGGCCAGCAGTCCGGTCAGCAACCGAATACCCGTGCCTGAATTGCCCAGGTCCATCGGCCCGATCGGCGCCAGAAAGCGTCCGCCCGTGCCCTGAATGTGGAGCACGTCGTCGGCGTCGAAATGCACCCGCGCGCCCAGGGCCGCCACGGCGCCGAGCGTGTTGAGGCAATCCTCGCAGCGTAGAAAACCGCGAATGACGGTTTCTCCGGAGGCGACGGCGCCGACCAGCGCCAGGCGGTGCGAAATGCTCTTGTCGCCGGGGGCGGTCAATTCCCCGCCCAGTCGGGCGACGGGGGCGAGGATGACGGATGACGGTTGCGCGCTCATTCAATTCCTTCCGCGGGATCGGACGCAGCCGCCGCCTCCGCCAGCCGACGGCGGGCAATTCGCCCTTCCTGCAATATGCGGTGCAGCCTCGCGTAATCCTGCCGACGAAGCGCCTCAACCGCGTCATTCCAACGATCGCCGAAGGCTTCCATTTCCGCAAGCAACGCGGGGCGATTGGTGCGAACGATATCGTGCCAGACATCGGGCGAGCCGTCGGCCACACGGGTCGTATCGCGAAAGCCGGTCCCGCAGAAAGGCGCCATCCGCCCGGTCTCGCCATCCCGCCCGGCGGCCGCCGCCAGAACCGCCGCCGTCAGATGCGGCAGGTGACTGGTCCGGGCCAGGCGACGATCGTGTTCCTCGGGCGTCAATCGGACTACGCGGGCGCCCACGAACCGCCACAGCGCGCACACCCGCGCCACGACCTCCGGATCCGCGTCCGCGCGCGGGGTGGTCACGACAAGCGCGTTCTCATAGAGTCCCGGAATGGCGGCTTCCAAGCCCTGCTTTTCGGATCCGGCAATGGGATGGCTGCCGACGAAGCGTACGGCAGCGGGGCCCAGCGCCGCGCTGGCGTGTTCCGCGACCCAGGCTTTCGTGCTGCCGACATCCGTCACCGCGGCCGAAGCGGACAGCGCGGGAGCCGCCGCCGCCGCAAGCGCGGGAATATCCATCACCGGCACGCAGATCACCACAACGTCCGCGCCGTGCACGGCGGCGTCGGGCGTATCGAATACTGCGTCGGCGGCCCCGCGCCTCATCGCCTCTGCGCGCACGGTAGAACGACGCGCGAAGCCCGCGATGCGGCCGCGAAACCCGCGGGCGCGCAGCGCCAGGCCGAGCGATCCACCCATCAATCCGAGCCCGAGGATGGCCACGGAGCCGGAGGTTTCCTTCACGTCGGTCATGATCACCTACAGTTTCCGGCCGAGGACTTCGGCCAGGGCGCGCATCTGACGCACGAGCGAATCGAACGTATCCGGCAGCAGCGCCTGGGCGCCGTCTGAGAGCGCCGCTTCCGGCTGGTCGTGAATCTCCACCAGAATGCCGTCGGCGCCCGCCGCAACGGCCGCGCGCGCCATCGGCGGCACCAGGTCCCAGTAGCCCGTCGCATGACTGGGATCCACGACGACCGGCAGATGAGTCTCCTTCTTCAATACCGGAACGGCGCTCAGATCCAGGGTATTGCGCGTGGCCCGCTCAAAGGTCCGGATGCCGCGCTCGCAGAGGATCACGCGAGGATTCCCTTCGCTCAGGATGTACTCCGCGCTCATGAGCAGTTCTTCGATGGTGTTCGAGAGTCCGCGCTTCAACAGCACGGGTTTCGAACAACGGCCGATGACCTTCAGCAGGTTGAAGTTCTGCATGTTGCGCGCGCCGACCTGCACGATGTCCGCCACCTCGGCGACCATCTCGACGTCGCGCGTATCCATGACTT
Source organism: uncultured Verrucomicrobiota bacterium (assembly GCA_964386675.1). GTDB lineage: Bacteria > Verrucomicrobiota > Kiritimatiellia > PWTM01 > PWTM01 > CALGXT01. The sequence continues at coordinate 7,036 of CAYLTB010000085.1, read as the reverse complement.
CGGTCACGATCGGCAAACCGAACTCAGCGCGGACTTCGGCGAGGAAACGGAGGCCGGCAACGCCCAGTCCTTGAAACGAATACGGCGAGGTCCGGGGCTTGAAGGCGCCCGCGCGCAACACGGTGCCCCCGCCCGCCTTGACCCGTCTCGCCATCGCGAACAGGTGCTCCCGACTCTCGACCGAACACGGTCCGGCGACCACGACCACGGTCTCGCCGCCGAAGGCAACCGAGCGGCCGCCGGGCGGCGCCGGCACTTCCACGACGGTCCGACGCGGATTCGAGGGCAGACTCGCCAGCCGGTACGGCTTGACGACACTCATGACCGACTCGACGCCGGGGAAGACCTGCAAGGGCTTCCCCCGCACGCGATCTTCGTCGCCGATGACGCCGATGACGATGCGTTCTTCGCCGCGGCTGACATGCGGCGTCAGGCCCCAGGACGTGATGCTTTCGATGACGTGCCGCACCTCGGCATCCGAGGCGCCCTGTTTCATTACGATGATCATAAATTTCCCGCACTCCCGTCCGGCACCCGCCGGCCGCGGCCGGCGGCCCGGCCGGAAACACCGATCCCCGTAACAAGAGCGGGTCCGGAATCTGCGATCGACGCCTTCACCGTCCGCGTTCCTCGGTTCCGTGTTCGCGCAACGCCTCGCTCAGCGCCCGCAACAGCCGCTCGTTTTCCGACGGCGTGCCGACTGTGATGCGCACATGCCGCGGCAGTCCGTAGGCGTCCATGGGGCGGACGATCACCCCCCGGCGTTCCATCGCCTCGCAGACCCTCCGCCCGGCGCCCACCTCCACCAGCACAAAGTTCACCGCGGACGGCGTCCAATGCAACCCCAGCGCATCGAAACCGGCTTCCAACTGCCGGAGCCCGCGCGCAACCATCCGGCGGGTGCGTCGCAAATGCGCCTCGTCGTCGAGCGCCGCGAGCGCAGCGGCCAGGGCCATGGCGTTGACATTGAACGGCTGCCGAACGCGATGGAGCGCGGCGACGCCTTCGACCGGCGCCAGCGCGTATCCGATGCGCAGCCCAGCCAATCCGTAGGCTTTGGAGAACGTCCGGAGCACGAAGACATCACGGCCTTCCCGCACGTACCGCACGCTATCGGGCTGCTGCCGCGGCGGAAGCAATTCCACGTAGGCTTCGTCCAGGACCGCGGCGACGCCGGACGGCAGGCGTTCGAGGAAGCGATCCAGCGCGCGCGGCGCAACCGCGGTGCCGGTCGGATTATTGGGATTGGCCACGAAGATCAGCCGGGTGTCGGGTCGGACTGCGGCGAGCATCGCGTCCAGGTCATGGACGAACTCGCGCATGGGGACTTCGATCACGTCGGCCTGGTAGAGCCGAGCGACCAGGCGGTAGACGGAGAAGGCGCGGTCGGCCATGACGATGCTGGTCCCGGGCTCCAAAAAGGCATGACCGATCAGCGCAATCAGTTCGTTGCTGCCATGACCGACGGCGATTCGATCCGGGGACAGGTTCAACCGACGTCCCAGCGCCTCGCGCAGGTAGAACGCGCCGCCGTCGGGATAGCGGTGCATCTGGCCGACGGCCTGTCGCATCGCGCGCAGGGCCTTGCGCGAAGGCCCCAGCGCGTTCTCGTTGGACGCCAGCTTGATCAGCTCCGACGCATCCGAGAAGCCGCGCTCGCGCGCGACCTCCTCGATCGGGCGGCCCGGTTCGTACACAGCCAGGCCACGCACCCAGGGTTTGATGCGCATCGTCACGGTTCGCGCCCCCCGGCCTTCGGATAAGATCCCAGCACGGTCAACACCGTGCAGTGCTCCTTGAGGTCGCGCAAGGCGGCCGCCACGCGCGGTTCCTCCGCGTGCCCGTCCACATCCACGAAGAAATAGTACTCCCAAGCCTTCGTTTTGCTCGGGCGCGACTCGATTTTGCACAGATTGACGCCCTGCCGGCGGAAGGCGTCCAGCGCCTCGTGCAGCGCACCGACCTTGTCGCGCACCCCGAAGAAAATGGACGTGCGGTCGTTGCCGGTCGCACGGCCGTAGGTCGGCGCGATGACTAGAAAGCGCGTGGTGTTGCCCCCGAGGTCCTGGAGGTCGCTTTCCAGCACGTCCAGCGCGTACAAGTCGGCGGCCAGCCGACCCGCAATGGCGCCGCTGTCCGGTTCCTGCGCGGCCAGTTCCGCCGCGCGCGTCGTGCTGGACACCGGCACCTGCTCGATGCCCGGCATCCGCTCCTGGAGCCATCGCCGGCATTGGCCGAACACCTCGGCCTTGCTGTAGAGCCGGCGGATGCCCTCCCGGGGCCCCCGGCTTAGCAGGTGCAGCGAGATCGGCAGGTAAATCTCCGCACAAATGCGCAGCGGGGTCTCGGTAAATTCGTCCAGCGTGTGCGTGACCGCGCCCTCGGTCGAATTCTCGATCGGCACGACGCCGTAATCGCAACTGCGTTTGACGACGGCGGTGAAAACGTCGCGGATCGTTGCGCAGGACTCGTAGGCCACGCTGCTGCCGAAGCGCTGGCAGGCCGCCTGGTGCGTGAACGTGGCCGGCGGGCCCAGGTAGGCGACCCGGACGGGCCGTTCGAGCGCAATGGCCGCCGACATGATCTCGCGGTAGATCGCGCGGATGGACTCCTCGCGCAGCGGACCGGCATTCAAGGCCGACACGCGGTCGAGCACTTCCCGCTCGCGCGCCGGAACGTAGACCTCGCCGCCGCCTTCGCGTTTGAGACGGCCGATCTCGAGCGCGCACCGTGTGCGCTCGTTCAGCAGCCGCACCAGTTCGGCGTCCAGTTCGTCAATTCGACGGCGCAACTCCTCGAGGTTCATGGTGCACCTTCTTCGGACGCGGCTTCCGCCGCGGCATCCGACGAGGCCGGCGGTGCGGCGGCGGGCGGCGCATCCGGAGCGGCCGGCGCCGGTCCGGCGGGCCCTTCCGGACGCTCCGCATTGATCCGGCGCAGTTCGTCCATGCCCGGCAAATCCTCCAAGGTCCGCAGCCCGAACAGCTCGAGAAATCGCTGTGTCGTGCCGAACATCCAGGGACGGCCCGGCAGTTCGCTGCGGCCGACGATCCGGATCAACTGCAGATCGAGCAAATTGCGCAGAATCTGATCCACGGCCACGCCGCGCACCGCTTCGATTTCCGAGCGGATGATCGGCTGGCGATAGGCGACGATCGCCAGCGTTTCCAGCGCCGGTTGCGACAGGCGGTTGGGGCGCCCCTTTTCGAGCAAGGTGCGCAGCCAGGGACCGCAGCGCGGCTGGTTCTCCAGCCGGAACCCGCCGGCCACTTCGACAATCCGCAACCCCAGCTTCCGCGCATCGAGATCCACGATCACGGCTTCCACCGCGGCGGCGATTTCCGGCTCGCCAGCGGCGGCAAAATCCCGGGCGGCTCCGCCGTACAACTCCGCGGTGCGGTCCAGCACCGTCTTGATCTGGGCCAGCGAAACCGGATGCCGCGCGGCAAAGAGAATGGCCCCGACGATTTCCTTCAATTCGGGCAGCACATCCGTGGTTTCTTCGTTCATCTCGATCTCCGTACGGGCCCCGGCTCAGGCCTCCGCCGCCCGCTCGATCACGATTTCGCCAAACGGCGCGGACTGGCGGACCATCACCTGCTTCAATCGAATGAGTTCCAGCACGGCCAGGAAGGTCACGACGATCTCGTGCCGCGAACGCATGCCCTCGAACAACCGGGACAGCGAAAAGCGCGGCTCGGCGCGCAGCATCGTCATCAGGGCATCCAGCTTCTCGCCGACCGTGAAGCGCTCGGAAAAGATCTCCCGCAGATCCTCGTTCTTCACCCGGCTCAGCGCCCGATTGAACGCCGTCAGCAGGTCAAAGAGCCCGACATCCTGCAGCGGAATCTCGGTCTTGGGCCCGAGTTGCGCCCCCTCTGCCTCGCGCCCGAAGACGTCCTCGCGCTCCAGCGCGCGGTCCTGCAAAAACAGCGCGGCATCCTTGAACTTCTTGTACTCGACCAGGCGCCGCACGAGGTCCCAGCGGGGATCCGCCCCCTCTTCCTCCTCGCCCTCGATTGCGACGCGCTCCTCGACGGGCAGGAGCATCCGGCTCTTGATCATCATCAGCGTCGCCGCCATCACCAGGAACTCGCCCGCGATGTTCAGGTCGAGCATCTGCATGAGCTCGAGGTACTGCAGGTACTGTGTCGTGACACGCTCGATCGGGATGTCGTGGATGTCAATCTCCTCCTTGCGGATGAGATAGAGCAGGAGATCGAGCGGTCCCTCGAACACGTCGAGGCGGACTTTGTAATCCTCGCCGACGCTCATGACAGGCCCACCGCGCGGCGCGCGGCGTCGAGCGTGCGGCGCGCCTCGGCGCGGGCCCGCGCCGCGCCGCGGCGCAACACATCTTCGACGAACTCCGGATCGCGTTCCAGCCCGGCGCGGCGCTCGCGCATCGGCGCAAAGAACGACTCGATCCGCGCCGCCAGTTCCTTCTTGACCGTCCCGTAGCCGAGGCCCCCGGCGCGGTAGCGCGCGGCCATCTCCACGGCCTCGGCCTCGGAGACCAGCAACCGATAAAGCGCAAAGAGGTTGCACCGCCCCGGATCCTTCGGCGCTTCGAGCGGTGTGCTGTCGGTGACGATCCGCATCACCCGCGCGCGCGTCTCTTTCAAGTCGCCGAAGATTTCGATCGTGTTGTTGTAGGACTTGGACATCTTCTGGCCGTCGAGCCCCGGCACGACGGCGACCTCGTCGCGGATCGAGGGTTCGGGGATGACGAACACCTCGCCGAAGGCCGCGTTGAACTTCTGGGCGATGTCGCGGGTGACCTCGACATGCTGTTTCTGGTCGCGGCCCACGGGCACCACGTTCGAGCCCACCGACAGAATGTCCGCCGCCATCAGCACCGGGTAGGAAAACAGCGCATGGCTTGCCGGAATACCCTTCGCAATCTTGTCCTTGTAGGAATGGCACCGCTCGAGCAGTCCCATCGGCGTCACTACCGAAAGCAGCCACATCAACTCGGTCACCTCCGGCACGTCGCTCTGGCGGTAAAACGCCGTCCGCTCGGGATCCAGCCCGCAGGCCAGAAAGTCGAGCGCCACATCGCGCGTAGCCTCTCGGAGGGCCGCCGGGTCGGACACGGTGGTCAGCGCATGGTAGTCCGCGATGAACAGGAACACCTCACCGCGCCCCTGGAGTTCCAGCGCCGGACGCATCATTCCGAAGTAGTTGCCCAGATGCAACTTACCGGATGGCTGTATGCCTGAAAGAATGCGCATTTCGTAGAGCCCTGCGATCTAAGGGGCGGTTTTATAGCTGAAATCCGGGGGCTTCGGAAGCAAAAAGCCCGTCGGCGGTGGTCTGGCCGGGCTGGGCGAGCGCAAGGTTTCCAATGGTTGGAAGCGCGGATGCCCGGTGTTTCCAAGTCTTGGAAGCCACAGGCCGTTGCCGTCCCATGGCGAGGGGGAAAACGCAGTTTTCCGCTCCGATCGGCCTCCGGACGCGCCGCCCGGCGCCACGGCGCGGCAGGCGCCCCGTCGGGAACTCACACCCGTATTCCCAACAACGGGAACGCCAGACGGCGGCGGTCGTTTTCGCCGGGGAGCCGCAGGCGCCGGCGTTCCGGCACCTCGTCGCGCTCCGTGCGGCGGTGGCGCGGGATGAACAGACCGGTGCCCAGCGCGACATGGTGCTTGCCGTAGATCGCATTGACGCGGTCGATCGCCCGGCCGATCGCCTCAAGCCGCTCGACGCGGACGGCGTCCTCGAACAGGTCGCCCTGACGGCGCGGATCACACTCGATTTCGCCCAGCAGCACGAGCGTGGTGCGATAGGCCTCGCCCGGTTCGTAGAGGGCGTCGAACAGCGCGCGCAACGCCGGCAGCAGGGCCTGCGCGGAGGCCGTCGAGTTCGTCAGCCGCGCGCCGAGCGAGCACTCCGTGTAATCCTGTTTTCGCAGCGCCGCCGCGACGGTGCGCGCCCGCAGCCCGTGCCGCCGCAGCTTGATGCAGGCCGACTCCGCGTTGCGCAACAGCTTGGCGTAGATGTATTCCGGGTCGGACGACGGCGACGTGAAGGTCTTGCCCTTGCTGATCGTCGCATAAACGGTTTTCGCCTCCGTGTTCACCGGATAGATCGAAACGCCGCGCAGTTCGTTCCAGAGCTCGCGGCCGGTCTTGCCGAGCCGGCGCTCCGCCCAGGCTTCGGGCCGGGCGGCGAAGTCCCAGGCCGTCGTCAGCCCGAACTGGCGCAGCAGCGCGACGCTGTTCGGGCCGAAGCCCCAGACGTCCGACAGCGCGCGCCGCTGCAGAAACAGCGGCACGTGTTCGCCCGCCACCGCCGTAAATCCGCGCGGCTTCCGGAACTTCGAGGCGAGCTTCGCGAGACTCTTGGAAAGGCTCAGACCGACGGAAATGGTAATGTCCAGCTCCGCGGCGATCGCCTCCTGCAAACGGCGGGCGATGTCCTCGTAGGAGGCGCGGTGCACGCGCCGCAGGCCGGTCAGGTCGGCGAAACCCTCGTCAATCGAGTACTCCTCGACCGTCGGCGTAAAGCGGCGCGCGATCTCGAACATGCGCTTCGAGAAGATGCTGTAGGTCTCGTAGTCGCTCGGCAACACGACGAGCTCCGGACAGCGAGCCCGCGCCTCCCAGAGGGCAACGCCCCGCTTGATGCCGAGCGCCTTGGCCTCGTAACTGGCGCAGGCGATAATGCCGCGCTCCTTGCCGGTGACGACGGGCCGGCCCTTGAGTTCGGGATGGATCGCCTGTTCGACGCTGGTGAAAAAGGCGTCGCCATCAAAGTGTACCACGGCGCGGGGAAACCCGTGGAGGTCCAGGGCTGGCGCCGGCGTTTCGATGAGTTTCATGGCGCGCAATTCCCGCGAACGGCAATCTCCAATCTGCCAACCATGATCACGGCGAAAATATAACTGAACGAACGTTCATTTTCAAGAAGTTTTTATCGCCGGGAAGGGAAATGTTAGGTTGGCGTCCGACGTGAAGAGCGACATGACATCCGCCGAGCGCATCCGGGCCGTGGCGCAGTGCCGGGCAGCCGACCGCGTCCCGCTGGCGTTCGA